>NZ_JBQFYU010000010.1:0-205826 GCF_056541705.1 Ruegeria sp. AG1
CACCCTTACTGATCAGCGCAATCGGAACGCTGTTATTCTCATAAAAACCGCTATCCGCGGTCTTAATGTCCAAATCCGTAAACGGTTCTTTAATCGACATCAATTTCCTCCCATTTTGCGTTTTTTGCAGGCGTTGCGCGCCGGAAAAATCCGGCTTGCTGTCAGGTTACTTTCTTAGAGTGCTAGTACCAAACGATCGGATTTTGCTCTGGATACACAGGTGCATAGAAAGCTGTTCGAGGCTTGCTCCTCGGGTGTCAGTATGCCGTCCCGGTGGTCCACCTCACCTTCGACGACGTCCACCATGCACGACCCGCACAGACCTTCAGAGCAACCGAAGTCCACATGAACCCCATTGGTTCTTAGGACGTCGAGAATGGTTTCATCCTTCGACACTTTGAAAACGGCGCCCGTCGACTGGACCTCGATTTCAAAGCTGTCATTAGGCGCGTGTTCGATATCGGAAGCAGCTGCAAAACGCTCGAAGTGGATGGCCCCTCCGCGTAGAGCGCTACCAGACTCGAGGACCGCGTTCAGCATCGGTTCCGGACCGCATGTGTAGACATCAGCGCCCATCGGCATGGATTGCATGACGGCGGTCAAATCGAACTGCCCATCTTTGTCGTCGCAATGGAGATGGTACCACTCATCCAGACCCAAAGCGCGAAACTTGTCATCCATCGCGGCAAGGTCCTTGGATCGGACCAGATAGTAGACCCGGAAATCCTGACCCCGGTTCAGCAGCTCTCGGGCCATGGCGACCATCGGGGTGGCACCGATACCGCCCGCAATAAGGGTCACGTGGCGATCATGGCTTTCAAGCTTGAAGTGGTTACGCGGACCTCCGATGGCGACCTCGACCCCCTCTTCCAAGGCGTGCATGGCCAGCGACCCACCGCGACCACCATCCTCGCGCTTGACGGCGACGTTCAGGGTGCGACCGTCCTGGCTCCAACTCCAGAGAGAATACTGACGCACCAGATCGTCACAAAGGTGGATATCCACGTGCGCGCCGGGTTCAAGTCCGGTGAAACGCCCCTGTTCAATTTCGAAGCAGAAATCCGAAGTGTCCGAGCTGAGTTCAGTTTTTCGGATCAGACGCGCTTTCTGAGTGTTCATCGGGCTACTCATCTTATCTTCCGCCGAAAAGAACCGCAGAAACGCGGTCATTGTGTCGGCCTTGGTGTTGACTACTACCTGGCTTGGGTCGGGGCGCGCCTCGTAGGGACGGCAAAGAACTGCAATACCGCCTTTGGAGAAAGGCGGAACTTAATCGGGCGCAAAACTGCAGAAAAAAAGATAGTTTTCAATTGCAATATTTTTCGCACTCAGGTGAAGGTAGCTCAATCAAAAATCTCAGAGCCACGTATCCCTCATGTCGCGACGCCACTACAATCTGCCTCCGCTTGCCTCGCTTTCTGCCTTCGAGGCAGCCGCCCGGCACCTCAGTTTCAAGGTTGCTGCAAGCGAATTGTCCGTCACGCCCGGCGCTGTCAGTCATCAGATCAAAGCGCTGGAGACCGAGCTGGCATCCCCGCTTTTCATACGTAAACATCGCGGCGTTGAACTGACCGAGGATGGCGCCGCGCTGCTAGAGGCACTGGGAAGTTCTTTCCTGAAAATCTCGAAAATTCTTGAGCAGATTCGCAGTGGGGATTCCGACAATCATGTCACCGTAGGGTCCACAACAGCAGTTGCCGCCTTGTGGCTTTCCCCGTCGGTCATTCGGTTTTGGCAGGACTATCCGCACGTAAAAGTGAACCAAATGGCCGAGGACACGTATTTCGCAGATCGTTCTGACGTGGACTTTTTCATTCGATACGGCAAAGACCCGAATGTCTCTCTGCCGCATACCAAGCTGTATCGGGATATCCTGACACCGGTTTGCAGCCCCGAACTGGCGGAAGATCTCAAAGGGGCCAACCTCAGGGACCTGACCGAACACCGCCTGATTCACCTTGCAACCAAACACAGCAACTGGACCACATGGACAGACTGGTTTCAGGCGTTAGGGTTTAATGAGAGTATTCAGACGCAAGCGCGTGTAAGCAGCTATGCTCTGGCCCTGCAGGTTGCCAGAAAGGGCGCTGGAGTCGCCCTCGGCTGGAAGCGTTTGCTAAAACCCATGCTGGATTCTGGGAAACTTGTGGCTTTAGAGGACTTCAACATCCCTGCGCCGCATAATTTCTATCTGGTTGAACGGGAAAACGATAGCCTGTCAGAAGGGGCGCTGGCCTTGAAAGAATGGCTGCTGAATGAGCTTGAGGAGAATTCGGTTTAGCTCCGCTCATCTATCGGTTAGGATTTTTAGTATTGAATGCAGGGCCTCTGCGCTGCCAATGGGAGCCTAGAAAACGCCAATTCAAAAGTCTTAGGAGTGACTGATGAACAAGCATGCACCGCTTTCGTCTGTTCTGACCCCGGTAAACACAGCAAAGGGGCTGCCGAACGCGCATTATATCGACCCTGAAGTGTTTACCGAGGAACGCGACTCGGTCCTGTTTGCGAACTGGTCCGGGATCGGCTTCGGCAAGGATATCCCTGAGGCAGGAGATGCCTATCCCATTGATTTTCTTGGCATGCCCATGTTGATGGTTCGTGATCGCGACGGTCAGATTGGCGTGTTCCAGAACACCTGCCGCCACCGTGGCATGATCCTGGTCGACAAGCCTCAGAAAATCCGCGGCGCCATCCGCTGCCCCTACCACAGCTGGTGCTACGGCCTGAACGGTGAGCTGCGCACCGCCCCTCATGTCGGTGGCCCTGGTCAGAATACCCACGAAGATCTGGATTTCTCGGAACTGGGTCTGATCCGCATCCGTTCCTACGTCTGGCGCGACGTGATCTTTGTTAACGTCGACGGCAACGCCCCCGAGTTTGAAGAAGTTCACGGCGAGCTGATGGAGCGTTGGAAAGAGTTCGAACAACCTATGTATCACGGCGGCGCTGGCGCGTCGGTCCAGCTTGAGCTGGATTCGAACTGGAAACTGGCGGTCGAAAACTTCTGCGAAAGCTACCACCTGCCCTGGGTTCACCCCGGTTTGAATAGCTATTCCCGTCTGGAAGACCACTACAACATCAACGAGCTCGGCAAATACTCGGGTCAGGGCACCCTTGTGTATCGTCAGTTCGAAGGGGAAGACGGCTCGAAACTGGCTGATTTTGATGGCCTGAGCGAGAAGTGGCACGAAGGCGCGGAGTATATCGTGGTCTACCCCAATACCCTGTTGGGCGTTCAACGCGACCACGGTTTTGCCTTCATCATCGACCCGATCACTCACGAGCGGTCGAACGAGCGGATTGAGCTGTACTATGCCCAGAAACCCGAAGACAGCCCCGAGCACGAAGGCCTGCGCGCGCAAAACGCGGCGCTTTGGAAAACCGTGTTTGAAGAAGACGTCTTCGTTGTCGAAGGCATGCAGAAAGGTCGCCATGGCGTCAAATTTGATGGTGGTCGCTTCTCGCCCGCAATGGACGGCCCCACCCATTGCTTCCACCATTGGGTTGCAACGCAGATCGAAAAGGCACGCGCGGAGGCATGACCACTTTTCTGAACGACGGCTTGGCCAGGAATTTCCTGGCCGGGTCGTGGGTGGAGGGCGACAAGGGCGCCTCCATCGCGGTGGAAGATCCCGGCAATCAGGATCACGTGGCGGACTGCGCGCAAGCCGGTGAAGGGTCGTTGGCTCAGGCGCTTGAGGCCGCACGCGTCTCGTTCGATCGCGGTGATCTGGCAGACATGAAACCGCCCGAGCGTGGCCGCCTGATGATCCGCATCGCGCAGGAAATCCGCAACCTCGCGGATGAAGGGGCTGAGTTGCTGTGCCGTGAGAGCGGCAAAACGCTGGATGCGGCTCGGGATGAGTTCATCGAGGCGGCTCAGTATTTCGAATATTACGGCGGCGTCGCGGACAAAATTGAGGGCAAGTCGATCCCGCTGGGCCCAGACTATGCTGATTTCACTGTATTTGAACCCTACGGCGTGTCGGCGCAGATCGTGCCTTGGAACTTCCCTGTTTCGATCGCCGGTCGTTCACTCGCGCCGTCTATGGCGGCGGGAAACTCGACCATCATCAAATCGCCCGAGCTGGACCCGCTTGCGCTGTCGATGCTGGGCGTGGCGCTGGAACGGGCCGAGGTGCCTGCCGGTGCGGTGTCGATCCTGAACGGTATCGGCTCAGATCTGGGCGCCAAACTGGTGGCGAGTTCGCAGGTGGATCAGATCGTCTTTACAGGATCAGTCCCAACCGGCCAGCATATCCTGCGCTCGGCCGCAGACAACGTGGTGCCATCGCTGATGGAGCTTGGCGGCAAATCCGCAGCTGTGGCCTTTGACGACGCGGATATGGATACGCTAATGTCCAGCCTGAAAAGCGGTATTTTCTACAATGCCGGTCAGGTTTGCTCTGCCATGGCCCGCGTGCTGGTGCATCGCTCAATCTACGATCAGGCCGTGGAACGTGCGGCTGCGCTGGCCAATGGCCTAAGCGTCGGTCACGGGCTTGAGAACCCCGATCATACGCCGGTCGTGTCAAGCCTGCAGCTGCAGCGCGTGGAAGAGATCACCTCAACCGCCCGTCAGGACGGTGCGCGGGTCGCAGCCGGTGGTGCGCGACTGGATCGCAAGGGGTATTTCATGGCTCCGACCATTCTGGCCGATGTCGACCCCGCCAGCCGCATCGCGCAGGAGGAGGTCTTTGGCCCCGTCACCTGCTTCACGCCCTTCGATACCGAAGAAGAAGCCGTCGCCATGGCCAATGGCACCGAATTCGGTTTGGTCGCGGGCATCTTCACGCGTGATCTCGCCCGTGCCCATCGGGTGGCGCGCAAATTGCGGGCAGGTCAGGTTTTTGTCAACGAATGGTTCGCCGGAGGTGTCTCGACCCCGTTCGGTGGCGTCGGCAAATCCGGCTTCGGTCGCGAAAAGGGGCTTGAGGCGCTCTACAACTATGTTCGCACCAAAAACATCGCCATTTCGCTAAAGGGATCGCCATGGATCGCGAAGCCTTAGACCGTGAACTGCTAGAGGCACATGCCAATTGCGACCAAGAGGCGCTTGTGCGCCTGTACACGATTGCCGCCGACGAACGAGAGCTGGCCCAGGACATTGATGCCGCCTGTTTCTATCTAACCCACGCCTTCGTCTTTGCGCTGGAGTCCGGCCACCCAGAGGCAGGTAATCTGAACAAACGGCT
This sequence comes from Ruegeria sp. AG1, assembly GCF_056541705.1. Lineage (NCBI taxonomy): Bacteria > Pseudomonadati > Pseudomonadota > Alphaproteobacteria > Rhodobacterales > Roseobacteraceae > Ruegeria > Ruegeria sp. AG1. The sequence continues at coordinate 5,196 of NZ_JBQFYU010000010.1, forward strand.
GGCTGACTATGGCCGCGCCCACAGACTGGAGTTCTGAGCAATGTCGGCAAAGTCTAAGTGAAATAAAACGCGGTACCCGGCGGCGCCCAGTATCCCCAAGAAGTGAATGCAGGCTGCGTGTCTGGTCAAACCGGGTTCTCAGTTGACGCGTTTAGAACAGTTATGGGTCTGAATCGACATATTCTTAACGAAAGACCGGTTCTGACATGACACAGCAAATCAGGAAGATGAAATGCGCGAAGAAGCACAGGCGGTAGTTATCGGCGGCGGGGTGATCGGTTGCTCGATCCTCTACCATTTGGCCAAATTGGGATGGTCCGATGTGGTCCTGCTGGAGCGGGATGAGTTGACCTCTGGATCAACCTGGCATGCGGCAGCCAACATTCACGGTCTGCATGACAGCACCAATATCAGCCGCATCCAGCACTATACGATGAACCTCTATAACTCGCTGGAGGAAGAAACCGGCCAAAGCTGCGGTGTCTTCCAGCCCGGCTCGCTGTATCTGGCCCAGACCGAAGAGCGGGAACACCAGCTGAAACTGCAGGCCGCAAAGGCCAAGCTCTATGGAATGAATTTCTACGAGATCAGCATTGAAGAGGCGCAAAAACTGAACCCGCTGGTCAATTACGAAGGCATACGTTGTGTGATGTTCGAACCCGATGGAGGCAACGTTGACCCGTCGGGCGTGACCAACGCCTATGCGGTCGGTGCCCGCCAGCGCGGGGCCGAGATTCATCGTTTCACCCCTGTCACCGCGACTGAGCAGCAGGAAGACGGCACCTGGATCGTCAAAACGCCCAAAGGTGACATCAAAACGCCTTGGGTCGTCAACGCGGCAGGCCTCTGGGGCCGCGAAGTCGCCAAGCTGGCTGGCATCGAGTTGCCGCTGCAGCCCACCGAACACCAGTATTTCGTGACCGAGGCGATGTCTGACGTCGAAGGCCACGGCACCCGCCTGCCCTCTGTCTCGGACCGCGATGGCGAGTATTATCTGCGCCAGGAAGGTAACGGCCTGCTCGTTGGGGCCTATGAGAAGGACATGAAGTTCTGGGCCGAGGAAGGCACACCTCTGGATTTCGCCCATGACCTGTTCCCAGACGATCTGGAGCGGATTGAAGAGAACATGATGAACGCGATCGAACGCCTGCCCGCCGTGGCTGAGGCCGGGATCAAGCGCGTAATAAACGGCCCGATGATCTGGTCTCCGGACTCTAACGTGCTGATGGGACCAGTACCCGAGGTTGATGGTTATTTCTGCTGCAACGGCATTATCCCCGGATTCTCGCAGTCGGGCGGCATGGGCCTGATGGCGGCACAGTGGATCATCGAAGGTGAAACCCAATACGACATGTTCGCATGGGACATGGCGCGCTTTGACACCTGGGCCACCAAGGAATTCACCAAGGCCAAGGTGCAAGACCAATACGCGCACCGTTTCGCCATTCACTTCCCGAACGAAGAACGCAGCGCAGGCCGCCCTGCCCGCGTGCGCCCCATCTACGAAACCCAAAAAGCCATGGGCGCTGTCTTTGGCCTGAACGTCGGTTGGGAACACCCGCTTTGGTTCGCTGATGAGCCGGGTGTCGTGGATACAAACGGCTTCACTCGTCAGAACTGGTGGACCCCGGTTGGCGAAGAATGCAAGATGCTGCGCGAGCGTGCGGGGATCATCGATATTTCGAACTTTGCCAAATACATCTGCAAAGGCCCCGGCGCTGCGGATTGGCTGAATGCGGTCTTCGCTAACAACATGCCCAAAGCGGTTGGCCGGTCCTGCCTGACTCCGCTGATCTCAAAACGCGGTGGCATTGCCGGGGACTTCACCGTCACCCGCGTCGCCGAGGATGAGTTCTGGATCATCGGATCGGGCATGGCAGAGCGCTATCACAAGCGCTTCTTCAAACAGGTCCCATTGCCCGAAGGCACCACATTCGAAAGCAACACCGAGGCCATGTGCGGCTTCAACGTCGCCGGTCCGAAATCGCGTGAGATCCTGCAGCGGATGACCAACACGTCGCTAGCGAATGAGGACTTCCCCTTCATGCGTTCCGCCAAGATTGAGCTGGCAGGCGTTGAGCTTCTGGCCCTCCGTGTCTCCTTCACCGGCGATCTGGGGTGGGAGCTGCACTGCAAGACAGAAGATCAGGCGCGCCTTTACGATGCTCTGCTTGAGGCGGGCAAAGAGTTCGGCGCAGGCCCGGTTGGCAGTCGTGCCCTGATGTCGATGCGCGTGGAAAAGGGCTATGGCTCGTGGAGCCGGGAATACAGCCCCGAATACTGGCCGCATGAGGTGGGTCTGGACCGTCTGTGCAAGTTCGAGAAAGACTTCCTCAACAAGGACGCCGCCCAGAAAGTGCTGGAAAACCCTGCACGTGAACAGTTGGTCTTGTTGCATCTGGATGAGGCCGACGTGACGGCCTCCAACGCGGACGCCACTGGCGGTGAGCCAATCTTCAAGGACGGCGAAGGCATTGGTCGGGTCACCTCGGGCACCTATGGCTATACCGTCCGCATGTCGCTGGCCTTGGGTTACGTCAAAAACGCCAAACCCGGAGACGAGGTTGAGGTAATGGTTCTGGGCCAACCTCACAAAGCCACCATCCTGCACGAGCCGCCCTTTGACGCGGCAGGCAAAGTCCTTCGGGGCTAAACGTCGAACAATCATGTTTAAGCCAGTCCTTCTTGGGGCTGGCTTTTTCATTTCTGCATAAAAGTCGCGTGGCACCGCAAAGGCGCGTTCGATCCAGCTAAGCGCGAGCAGATTTCAGACAAGCAAATGGCCAGCACCCCAAATGCTGGCCATTTTCGAGTGAGTGATAGGCCCGAAGGCCTCACCGGTGAATCTCTTGTCTTGGACAAGTTATCAAGCGGGGACGGATCAGTGTATTGGGGAAATCCCGTAGATCATGCAGTTTTAGTCATGTCTTGCGGGAAAAGTTTCGCAACAGTCTGAAGCAAAAGGAAAAACTGGTCGGGTCTCCGAACCAGTGGGAAGGACCCGCGCCACTAGGGCGCAGGTCGTTTTCTTAGCCGATGATGGCGTTCAGAGTCGCACTCGGACGCATCACAGCCGCGGTTTTGGCAGGATCGGTGTGGTAGTAGCCACCCAGATCGGCAGCCCCACCCTGGGCCGAGGCAAGCTCACCCAGAATCTGCTCTTCCTTGTCGGCCAGAGCAGTTGCAAGCGGGGCAAATTCAGCTGCCAGTTCCGCATCATCCGACTGCGCGGCCAGCGCTTCGGCCCAATAGCGCGCGAACCAGTAGTGGCTGTCACGGTTGTCCGGCTGGCCGACCTTACGGCTGGGGGACCGGTTGTTGTCCAGAATGCCCTGCGTTGCCGCCTCGGCCGCAGCACCCAGAACACCTGCCTTGGCGTTGCCCTTGCTGTCGGCGAGGAAGTTCAGGGATTCACCCAGCGCACAGAATTCGCCCATCGAATCCCACCGCAGGTGGTTTTCTTCAACCAGCTGCTGCACGTGCTTCGGAGCGGACCCGCCTGCGCCGGTCTCGAACAGACCACCGCCGTTCATCAGTTTGACGATCGACAGCATCTTTGCTGAGGTGCCCAGCTCGAGGATCGGGAACAGGTCGGTCAGATAGTCACGCAGCACGTTGCCGGTGATGGCAATGCTGTCATTGCCAGCGGTGATAGTCTCCAGCGACTGACGTGTCGCCTCACGCGGAGCCATGATCAGGAATTTATCAGCAACACCAGCCGCTTCCAGCGCGGGCTTAACATATTGGATCAACTCCGCATCATGCGCGCGGTTTGCGTCCAGCCAGAAGATCGCCTCGGATCCGGTCAGGCGCTGACGATCCATCGCCAGTTGGATCCAGTTCTCGATGGGCGCTTTTTTCACTGTGCAGGCTCGCCAGATGTCTCCGGCCTCGACCTCATGAGAATGCAACGTTTCGCCATTGGCCAGAACGACGCGGATTGTGCCATCCGCAGGTGCCTGGAACGTGGTCGGGTGCGAGCCGTACTCTTCGGCCTTTTGCGCCATCAGGCCAACGTTGGCCACCGCACCGGCAGTGACCGGGTTCAGCGCACCATTGGCTTTGAAGAAGTTGATGGATTCGTCATAAACCGACGCGTAGCAGCGATCAGGAATCACGCAATTAGTGTCGCCTTTGGCTCCGGTTTCATCCCAGCCTTTGCCACCTGCGCGGATAACGGCGGGCATGGAGGCGTCGATGATCACATCGGACGGGACGTGTAGGTTGGTAATGCCACGGTCCGAGTCGACCATATACATGGATGGACGGTCACCCTTGAGGGCGTCGATTGCAGCCACGATGTCGGCATTGTCCTTCACGCGGTCCAGCAGATCCCCAAGACCCGAGTTCGGGTTAACACCCAAAGCCTCAAGCTCTGCGCCAAATTTCTCGAACACCGGAGCCAGCCACGCGCGAACGGCATAGCCGAAGATGATCGGGTCGCTGACCTTCATCATCGTCGCTTTCATGTGAAGCGAGAACATGGTGCCGTCTTTCTTGGTGTCCTCGATGGCATCGGCCAGGAAGGCCGACAACGCTTTGACCGACATGAAGGTCGCATCGGCAACGGTGCCCTCTTCCAACGGCCAGCCGTCTTTCAGCACGGTCACGCTGCCGTCTTTGCCGACAAATTCGATCTTCGCGTCACCGGCTTGTGCCGCTGTGATCGTCGCCGATTTCTCATTGGCGTAGAAATCGTTGCCGGACATCGAGGACACTTTGGTCTTGCTGTCCGACACCCATTCCCCCATCGAATGAGGGTTCTTCTGGGCGTAGTTCTTCACCGCCCGCGCCGCACGGCGGTCACTGTTGCCTTCGCGCAGAACCGGGTTCACCGCCGAGCCTTTGATCGCGTCATAGCGCGCGCGGATCGCCTTTTCTTCGTCACTCGAAGGCTCTTCGGGGTAGTTGGGGATGTCGTAACCCTGCGACTGCAGCTCTTCGATTGCGGCGACAAGCTGAGGAACCGAGGCCGAGATGTTGGGCAGTTTGATCACGTTAGCGTCGGGCGTTTTCACCAGATCGCCCAATGCGGCAAGATCATCTGTGATGCGTTGCGCGTCGGTCAGCTTTTCTGGGAAGGTCGAAATGATACGGCCTGCAAGCGAAATATCCTTAGTGCCCACGCTGACACCCGCCGCCGAGGCGAATTTGCGAATGATGGGCAGGAATGAGGCGCTGGCCAGCTCGGGCGCTTCGTCTACAATGGTATACAATATGTCGAAGTTCGATTTATCTGCCATATTCTTTCACCTTTTTTAAGCCTTTAAGGGGCAATCGCTGCAAGAGTTTGGGCCGCTTTATTGCGGCGCGGGAGGGGCGCGAATGACATAACACCCCTGAGTGACTCTGATTTGACAGGGCTTCCCTTAAATCAGGTTTGCGTTGGGATCAATCGTCTACTGGGGGTGCAAATTGCCACGGTAGGGGAAAAACACGCCGATGGGCCTGTGATTGCACGCCCTTCAGCGCCCAACGCCCCAGGTATCACTTAGCCGATATCCGCCGGGCCATGGGTCATCCGGGTCCAGCATGTGCTGATGAACGCCAATGATCCAGCCTCGGCCGCTAATCTCGGGGATGATGGCCGCACGGTCCCCGACCTTGGCTTCTTCGACAATCCGGCCGGTGAAACGCGATCCGATGATCGAGACGGCCTCAAAAGTCTGACCGACCTTCATCTGGCCCTTCGCCGCCATCAGGGCCATGCGCGCCGAGACCGCCGTTCCCGTTGGCGAGCGGTCAACTTTGCCGGGCTGGATCGCAACGGCGGATTTCCCTGTGAGTCCGGTTTCGGTTGTCTTCAAAGGCCCGCAAAAAGCGCAGAAGGAGATATGATCCCAAGCCGCGTTTTGCGGGTGGGTAAAGCCAAGCTGATCATTGGCGGCATTGGTGATGGCAACGCCCAGACGAGCGATATCGCGGGCCTCGGCCTCGACAATTTCGAACCCCAAGGCCTCGGCATCGACCACCACGAAACTATCCCCTCCATAGGCCGTATCCACGGTAAGGGTGCCGAGGCCCGGCACCTCTAGAGGAGCCGCGATCTTGTCGGCAAAGCTTATCAGGTTTTGCACATAGATACGCTGGGCTTTACCGTCCCGACACTCTGCCCGGACCCGTACCAAACCGCCGGGAGCCTCGAGTGTCATATGGGTTTCCGGCTGTTGCATGGGGATGATACCGCTGTCCAAAAGAACAGTGGAGACACAGATCGAGTTTGACCCCGACATGGGCGGCGTGTCTTCCGGCTCCATGATGATGAACGCCGCATCCGCCTGCGGATGTTTCGGAGGGACCAGCAGGTTGACATGGCGAAAGACGCCGCCGCGAGGCTCATTCAGCACAAAATTGCGCAAACTCTGATCCTGCGCAATGAATGTGCGTTGGTCCCACAGGGTTTCTCCGGGTGGTGGTTGCACGCCACCGACGATGACGTCGCCCACCTCGCCTTCCGCATGGGCCGAGATCACGTGGACGGTTTTGACGCTGCGCATGAGGCCTCTCTACTCGAAATGAGTCGGGCCGACTGGCCTCGTTTGGACCAGTTCAGAGAACGACCCCGTTTCGGTCAAGCCTAAACCTGCGCTCAAAACACCCCAGTTGAACTTGAATCGCTGCTACCTAAACCGAACGCCAGTCTCAGGGTCGAACACCATGGCACGTTCGGGTTGGACCGTGATCCCGATCTTCTCGCCTGTAGTGCTGCGTTGGTCATCCCGTTCTTCAACGATCAGCTTGTCGCCATTCGGGGTCAGAAGATAGGAATAGGACACGCCCCCAAGCGCCTCGGTCAAATCAACGGTGCAGGTGTCGGCACTGCGGTCGATCTGGATGTGTTCGGGCCGCATGCCAAGGGTCACCTTGTTTACCCCAGCCGGAACTTGGGCCGATACCGGCAACGGTTGACCAAGGGCCGGATGCGTGACGTGGCCGTCTGCATAGTCGCAGTCGAGAAAGTTCATCGCTGGCGAGCCGATGAAGCCCGCCACAAAGCGATTGTCCGGATCGCGGTACAGGTCCATCGGCGCGCCCACCTGCTCAATCCGGCCATCGCGCAACACGACGATTTTGTCGGCCATTGTCATCGCTTCGACCTGATCGTGGGTCACATAGATCATGGTAGCGCCAATCTCCTGATGGAGGCGCGCGATTTCGACCCGCATCTCCACCCGAAGCTCGGCATCGAGATTGGAGAGCGGTTCGTCGAATAGGAACACTTCGGGGCCGCGCACAATCGCACGCCCGATGGCAACTCGCTGACGTTGACCACCGGACAGGGCCTTGGGCTTGCGTTTCAGGTATTGATCCAGTTTCAGAATGCTGGAGGCGTCCTGAACCTTCTGGTCGATCTCTGCCTTGGGAACGCCGTTCATGCGCAGGCCAAAACCCATATTCTCGGCGACCGTCATATGCGGGTACAAAGCGTAGGTCTGGAACACCATCGCCACGCCGCGTTTTGCCGGATCCATGTGGGTCACTTCGCGCGCGCCAATATGAATTTGGCCTTCCGATGTTTCCTCGAGCCCTGCAATCATTCGCAGCAGCGTTGACTTGCCGCAGCCCGAGGGGCCGACGAACACACAGAATTCACCATCTTCGATTTCCAGATCAATCCCGTGGATCACCTGAGTCTGGCCGTAGCGTTTGATCGCCTGATTGAGCGTTACACCTGTCATGTCGATTGCATCCTGTTGTTCTGTCCATTCGGGCGGGTTTCAGGGAACCGCCAAGCCTGCGCCTCGGTCGCGATCTGGTCGGCAACGCGCCGCACCCGAGGGACCCAGGCCTCTAGTTGATTGAAATCCATCCGCCCGGTTGAACCGGTCACGGAAATCGCGCCCAAAACGCGCCCACCGGAAGTCAGAACGGGACAGGCAACGCAGATAATGCCGGGTTCATGCTCTTCGTCGTCGATCGCGTAGCCTCGGCTGCGAATCAGTTCCAGATCCGCCCGCAACGCCGCCTCCGAGGTCAGCGTCTTGTCCGTGAAACGGTGATAGCTTTGCTGGGATACGGCGCGATCTAATGCGGGCCCATCCAGAAACGCCATCATCGCTTTTCCGACGCCCGTGCAATAGGCCGGGCCGACTTTGCCGGCTTGAGAATACATCTCTACCGGTTGGGCCGCGTTGCGTTTGTCGACATACAGAACCTGATTGGAATCCAGCTGCGCCAAATGCACCGTTTCGCCCGTCTCGGAGCTGAGCGTATCCAGAAACGGCCGCGCAATAGGGGCCAGAGAGCTTTGCGTCCACGCCGTATGCGCCAGACGGACCAGCCGGAGACCCGGCGAATAGGTCTGGCGGTCTGGCTCATAGGCCAGCATGCCCTGATTGGTCAGCGATTGCAGAAAGCGATAGAGCGTCGCTTTGGGAAAGCTGCTGCTCTCCAGCAGTTCCGCGAACCGCACCGGGCGCTCGAACGAGGCCACGTGCTCCAGCACATCGCATGCTTTGCCTATTGTTCCGTCACCAGCCACGGGTGTGTGTTCTCCTCCGTTTGACCCCCGTTCAACCACAGTGTTTGCACGAGGGTCTTGACAAGACTAGCCGAGTCGATGTGTAGTTTTCAATATATAAAACACGGTTTCATTATTTGGAACTAAAATGGAAGCTAAGGGAGGACACCATGCATTCCATGTTCAAGCGCACCGCTGCCGCACTGGCGGCGAGTGTGGCACTAGCTGCACCCGTTGCCGCCGAACTGACCGGCGAACTGCGCATCTTTCTTGACACCTCGAACCCGGCGCCACGTGCGACGATGGAAGCGATGATCGAACAGTTTCAGGCTCAGCACCCGGATCTGGCCATTGAAACCACAGTGATCGACCGCGAGGCGTATAAGACGCAGATCCGCAACTTCCTGACGGCTGATACTCCGGATGTTGCTACATGGTATGCCGCAAACCGCATGAAGCCTTATGTTGAGGCGGGTCTGTTCGAAGATGTTTCGGACCTATGGGCCGAACCTGAGATCGCCGAAAACCTAGCCTCGACCAAAGGCGCGATGACCCTCGATGGCAAGCAGTGGGGCGTGCCCTATACCTACTATCAGTGGGGTGTCTACTACCGCAAAGACATCTTTGACGAACTGGGCTTGACCGAGCCGACTACCTGGGAAGAAGAGCTGGCGAACTGCCAGAAGATCATCGATTCGGGCCGTGCCTGCTATACCATCGGGACCAAGTTCCTGTGGACCGCAGGTGGCTGGTTCGACTATCTGAACATGCGCACCAACGGGTTCGACTTCCACAACCAGCTCGCCAATGGTGAAATCAGCTGGGAAGACGACCGCGTCAAGCAGACCTTCGCCAACTGGAAGCAGCTGGTCGACATGGGTGCCTTCATTGACAACCACCAGACTTATAGCTGGCAGGAAGCCCTGCCCTTCATGGTGAACGGAGACGCCGCCGCCTATCTGATGGGCAACTTCGCTGTTGCACCTCTGCGCGAAGCAGGTCTGAGCGACGATCAGCTGGACTTCTACCAGTTTGTCGCGATCAACCCTGATGTTGAACTGGCCGAGGACGCCCCGACCGATACGTTCCACATCCCGGCCAACGCGTCGAACAAGGAAGCCGCGCGTGAGTTCCTGCGCTTCGTCGTGTCTCCGGACGTTCAGACCGAAATCAACAACGGTTCCAACCTGGGCCAGCTTCCGGTCAACGCGCAATCCTCGGTGGATGACGACAAGTTCCTGCAGCAAGGGTTCACCATGCTGTCCTCGAACAGCCCCGGTGGTGTCGCACAGTTCTGGGATCGTGACGCACCAGCTGAAATGGCCAAGGTCTCGATGGAAGGCTTCCAGGAATTCATGGTCAAGCCCGACAATCTGGACAAGATTCTAGCCAAACTGGAACGCGCTCGTAGCCGTATCTACGACAACTGATCTGGCAGGGGCCGGGTGAAAACCCGGCCTACGCCTTCCTCAATTGCAAGGCGAGCTGAAGCTCGCCTTCGCCCCCAGATCCGAGATAGCCCATGTCAGCCGTCGACACACCGGAACAGGAAAGCTGGTTCCATCGCAACCAACAACGCATCGCGCCTTGGCTCTTTCTTGCGCCGGGCCTGTTGTTCTTCATGGTCTATGTGATCATCCCGGTCTTTCAGTCCTTCAACCTGTCACTTTATGAATGGGATGGGCTGGGCGCTGCTGAATATGTTGGTTTCCGCAACTACGAGGACCTCTATTGGGAGTGGGTGGATCGCGATGCATTCTATATCTCGCTCAAGAACAACCTGATCTGGTTGATCCTGTATCTCGCAGCGATCCCCGCGGGCCTGTTCATCGCCCTGTTCCTGAATCAGACGGTCTGGGGCATTCGACTCTACAAGTCTCTATTTTTCTTTCCGTTCGTGATCTCTCAGGTCGTTGTCGGGCTGGTTTTCACATGGTTCTACGATCCGACATTCGGGCTACTGAACGAATTCCTCAGTTTCTTTGGTCTTGGCCCGCTGAATGTGCTGGGAGATGAAAAACTGGTCACTTACGGCATCATCGTCGCTGGCCTGTGGCCGCAGACGGCCTATTGCATGATCCTGTATCTCACCGGCCTAAACGCCGTGGACCCCGAACAGATCGAGGCTGGACGTCTGGACGGTGCAAAGGGAGGGCGGATGCTGTGGCACATCATCCTGCCGCAACTGCGCCCCGCCACGTTTATCGCCTTTGTCGTAACGATCATTGGCGCTCTGCGGTCCTTCGATCTGATCTCCATCATGACGCAAGGTGGGCCGTTCGGGTCGTCCCGCGTGCTGGCCTATTACATGTTCGAGGTCGCCCTGTCCGAATACGGCTTCCGCATGGGATATGGCGCCGCCATCGCTGTGATCCTGTTCCTCATCATGCTGTGCTTCATCGCCTACTTCCTGTGGTCGATGTACCGCGAAGAAAGGGGGCACTGAGATGTTTCCCAAACCCATCGAAAAACAACCCCGCGCGGCGCAGATCACCTATCAGGCCATGCTGCCCATTGCCCTGCTGCTGTGGCTCGGTCCCTTGCTTGCTGTCGCCTTGTTTTCAATCAAGCCCGAGGCGGATTTCACCAACGCAAACTACTGGGGCCTGCCGTCCCGGTTTGAGGGCGCGGTTAATTACGGGCAGGTCTTCTTCAACTCGGACATGCCGCGATATCTGCTGAACTCATTCATGATCACCATTCCAACGGTGATAGGGGCGGTTGCGCTCAGCTGCATGACCGGGTTCGCGCTGGGGATCTACAAATTCAAGTCGAACCTGTGGATCTTCTTCATGTTCGTGGCGGGCAATTTTGTCCCGTTCCAGATCCTCATGGTTCCAGTCCGCGACCTTACTTTGGAGCTTGGCCTCTACAATACCAAAACCGGGCTGGTCCTGTTCCACATCGCGTTCCAGACCGGGTTCTGCACGCTGTTCATGCGCAACTTCATCCGCGCTCTGCCTTTTGAGCTGATCGAAGCTGCAAGGGTCGAGGGCATCAGTGAGGTCCGTATCTTTTGGTACGTGGTCCTGCCCCTGATGAAACCCGCCATCGCGGCGCTAAGCGTGTTGATCTTCACCTTCATCTGGAACGACTACTTCTGGGCCGTGGTCCTCACCCAAGGGGCCGAAAGCCAACCTGTGACCGCCGGGATCACCAGCTTCAACGCGCAGTACCGCGCGGCATATCAACTGATGAGCGCGGGTTCCCTCGTTGCCGCCTTGCCGCCCGTGGCCATGTTCTTCCTGATGCAGAAACACTTCATCGCGGGTTTGACCCTTGGAGCTGTTAAATAACGCCAAACGAGAGTTTTGCAAAATGACCAAAATCACCTTTATCGGCGCGGGTTCCACGATCTTTATGCGTAATATTGTGGGCGATGCGCTGCTGACCCCTGCCCTCGCCGACAGCCATTTCGCGCTCATGGATATCGACCCGCAGCGTCTGGCTGAAAGCGAAACCGTGGCGCGGGCCATGATCCGTTCAGTCGGCACCGGAGCTACGGTGACGACCCACACCGACCGCCGCGCGGCGTTGAAGGGGGCTGATTTCGTCATCACCGCCTTTCAGGTCGGCGGGTATGAACCCTGCACGGTGACGGATTTCGAGATCCCCAAGCAATACGGGTTGCGCCAGACCATCGCAGATACGCTCGGGATCGGAGGGATCATGCGCGGGCTACGCACTGTTCCAGTTCTGTGGGGCGTGGCACAGGATATGATGCAGCTCTGCCCCAGCGCGACGCTGTTGCAATATGTGAATCCGATGGCGATCAACACCTGGGCTCTGGCCGAGCAATTCCCGGACCTGAAACATGTCGGCCTGTGCCATTCGGTCCAGAATACAGTCGAAGAACTTGCCCATGATCTGGACCTGCCCAAGGATGAGATCCGCTACAAGGTCGCAGGCGTGAACCATGTGGCTTTCTTCCTGCGGCTGGATCATCAGGGCCGCGACCTGTATCCCGCCTTGCGCCGGGGCTATGCCCATGGTTCTCTGCCGAAACCACCTCTGTTGATGCCACGCTGCCCCAATAAGGTGCGGTACGAGGTGATGGACCACTTGGGCTACTTCTGCACCGAGAGTTCGGAACATCTGGCAGAATATGTGCCGTGGTTCATCAAGGACGGGCGGCAAGACCTGATTGAGCAGTTCTCGATCCCGCTGGATGAATACCCAACCCGCTGTGTCGAGCAGGTCGCGGATTGGAAAGAACAGGCTAAGACACTGACAGACGGGCGCGATGTCTCGGTTATTCGCAGCCACGAATTCGCAGCGGATCTGATGAACGCCGTCGTCACAGACACTCCCTATACGGCCTATGGAAACCTGCCCAATACGGGTCAGATCCCGCAATTACCCTTGGGCGCTGCGGTAGAAACCCCCTGTCTGGTCGATTCAAACGGCGTTCAGCCCTCAATCGTTACCGACATCCCGCCGCAGCTGGTGGCGCTGATGCGCACGCAGATCAACGTGCAAGAGCTAACCGTCCGGGCGCTGACCGAGCAAAACGCCGAATACATCTACCATGCCGCCATGATGGATCCGCATACCGCGGCCGAACTGGACCTGCGCCAAATCCGCAGCCTTGTCACGGACCTACTGACCGCGCATTCGGACTGGCTGCCTGACTGGTGCCGCCCACTTCGCGCCGCATGATCTTCAATTCATCACGAACCTCAATTCCAGCCCCAGCCAAAGAACCAAAGCCAGAATGACAAAGAATCGCCGCTCATCGCATTGGTACGGAAAACTCGACAAAGACGGGTTTATCCATCGCTCGTGGATGAAAAATCAGGGCTTCCCCGATCACGCTTTTGACGGTCGCCCGATCATCGGCATCTGCAACACATGGTCCGAGCTGACGCCCTGCAACTCGGGCCTGCGCGATCTGGCCGAAGGCGTCAAACGCGGCGTGTGGGAGGCCGGAGGTTTCCCGGTCGAATTCCCGGTCATGTCGCTTGGCGAAACCCAGATGAAACCCACCGCCATGCTGTTCCGCAACCTGCTGGCGATGGATGTCGAGGAATCGATCCGCGCCTATGGCATCGACGGCGTTGTGCTGCTGGGCGGATGTGACAAGACCACACCGGGGCAGCTGATGGGCGCGGCCTCGGTCGATTTGCCGTCCATCGTGGTCAGTTCGGGACCGATGCTGAACGGCAAGTTCAAGGGCAAGGATATCGGGTCGGGCACCGATGTCTGGAAGTTCTCGGAGGAAGTCCGCGCAGGCGAGATGACGCTGAAGGATTTCATGAACGCGGAATCCGGCATGTCGCGCAGCGCGGGGGTCTGCATGACCATGGGCACGGCCAGCACCATGGCCTCACTGGTCGAGGCGATGGGCATGTCCCTGCCCACCAACGCCGCCCTTCCGGCGGTTGATGCGCGCCGCATGGCGCTGGCGCATCTGACCGGCAAACGCATTGTGGAGATGGTGGAGGAAGACCTAAAACCCTCGGACATTCTGACCAAAGAAGCGGTCGAGAACGCCATTCTGACCAATGCCGCCGTAGGAGGGTCGACCAACGCGGTGGTGCATCTTCTGGCGCTGGCAGGCCGGGTCGGAGTGGACCTGACGCTGAAAGACTTTGAAATCGGGTCGGAAATCCCCCTGCTGGTAAACTGCATGCCCTCGGGCAAATACCTGATGGAGGATTTCTGCTATGCAGGCGGTGTGCCGGTGGTTCTGAATGAACTCAAACCCTTCCTGCGCCCCGCCAAAACAGTGCTGAACAAAGACTTATCAGCCCATTATGAAGGGGCTGAGTGTTTCAATACAGACGTCATTCGCCCCTTCAATGATCCGGTGAAACCCGCCGCTGGCCTGCGGGTGCTGCGCGGAAACCTTGCGCCGAACGGGGCCATCGTGAAACCCTCGGCAGCAACCGATGAGCTGCTTGAGACCGAAGGCGAAGCGTTTGTTTTTGACAATATCGAGGACCTCAAGGCCAATATCGACCGTGACGATCTGCCGGTGACACCGCAGAGCATTCTGGTGCTCAAAGGGTGCGGGCCCAAGGGCTATCCGGGTATGCCCGAGGTCGGCAACATGCCGATCCCCGCCAAGCTGGTGAAGCAGGGCGTGCGCGACATGATCCGCATTTCGGACGCGCGCATGTCCGGCACCGCCTATGGCACCGTGATCCTGCATGTCAGCCCCGAGGCGCAGGCCGGCGGCACGCTGGCGCTTGTCAAAACCGGCGACCGTATTCGCATCTCGGCCAGCAAGGGTCAGATGGAATTACTGGTCGATCAAAACGAACTGAACGCGCGCCGTGCTGCGTGGCAACCGGATGATCCGCATTACACACGCGGATATGCGAAACTCTATATCGACCACGTATTGCAAGCCGATCAGGGCGCCGATCTTGATTTCCTTGTCGGCAAAGACACCCGCCTTGTGACCAGAGAGAGCCACTGATGACCCAACCCGCCACATTCCATGACCTCAACGGTGCCTCGGTTTACATCACCGGCGGCGGCTCGGGCGTCGGCGCGGCGCTGACCGACGGCTTCATGGCGCAAGGGGCGCATGTGGCCTTTATCGGTCGGTCAGATGCCAGCGCTTTTGTCGACGAGATGCACGAAAAACACGGCCGCGCGCCGTTGTTTCTGCAAGGTGACATGACCGACACCGAGTTGCTGCACGCCACGATGCAGAAGGCAGCCGAAACGCATGGCCCGATCAACGTGTTGGTCAACAACGCCGCCAATGATCAACGCCACAGCTTGGATGAAACCACTCCCGAATTCTGGGACTGGATGATCGAAGTAAACCTCAAGGCCTATTACTTCGCCTGTCAGGAAGCTGCACGGCAGATGGAACAAGGCGGCTCAATCATCAATTTCAGCTCGATCAGCTATATGATGGGCAATGCGGGCTACCCGATCTACACGACCTCTAACGCCGGCATCACCGGGATGACCCGCTCGCTGGCGCGTGAGCTTGGACCGAAAGGCATTCGCGTCAACGCGTTGGCCCCCGGTTGGGTTCTCACGCAAAAGCAGATGGACATGTGGGCCACCCCCGAAGACCTCGCCGCACATTTGGATCGCCAATGCCTGAAAGAACATCTAAAGCCCGACGACATGATCGGACCCACCTTATTTCTGGCCTCAGACGCCAGCCGCGCCATGACCGGACAATGCATGGTTGCTGATGGTGGCGTCGTGGTAACGGGGTAGAGTTATGAAACCAGAATGGATCGCAACGGACTGGGGCACCTCGCACTTGCGCGTCTGGGCGATGGAGGGGCCGACCCCTATTGACCACGCCCAGTCAGACATGGGCATGGCGCGCGTCTCCAAGGGCGGATTTGAGGACGCCCTGTTGGCATTGATCGAAGGCTGGTTGGGCAGTGCCCCTGTCGACGTCGTCGCCTGCGGCATGGTCGGTGCCCGCCAAGGATGGGTTGAAGCGCCCTATGCCGCCGTTCCAAGCGCGCCTGTGCAGGGCGTTCCGATCCGCGTGCCCGCCACCGACCCTCGGATCCGCGCCTTTGTCGTGCCCGGTTTGAAACAGGTGTCCCCGCCGGATGTGATGCGCGGCGAAGAAACGCAGATCGCGGGATTTCTGGATACGCACCCCAACTGGGATGGGGTAATCTGCTTGCCCGGCACTCACACAAAATGGGTGCAGGTCAGCGCGAACGAGGTCGTCAGCTTCCGCACATTCATGACCGGAGAGGTGTTCGACCTGCTGCGCGGTCAATCGGTCCTTCGGCACTCGGTAGGTGAAGGCTGGGACGAGGCCGCGTTTGCCGAGGCTGTCGAGGATACTCTGTCCAAACCCGAACAGCTTGCCGCCCGTCTGTTCAGCTTGCGTGCGGCAGATCTGCTGCACGGGCAGGATGGCAGCACGGCCCGCGCACGTCTGTCCGGGCTATTGATCGGGGCCGAACTTGCGGCCTCACGCCCCTATTGGCTGGGTCAGCAGATCGCGATCATCGGGGCCGAGGGGCTATCGGCCGCCTACGCGCAAGCGCTGCAACCGCAAGGCGCGTTTGTTGAGATGGCCGACGCCACCGCATCCACTCTGGCCGGGCTGAACAAAGCCCGCAATATGACAAGAGAAACCGTATGAGCCGCCCTATCATTGCCATTCTGCGAGGGTTGACCCCCTTGCACGCCGAGAAAGTCGGTCGACTTCTGATCGAAACCGGGATCGACCGGATCGAGGTGCCGCTGAACTCACCGGATCCTCTTGAGAGCATCGGCATTCTGGTCGAGGCGTTCGGCGATCGCGCCCTGATCGGTGCGGGCACGGTGCTGACGCCCGAACAGGTTGAGGCCGTACGGGATGTGGGCGGCAAGCTGATCGTCTCACCCAATGCCGACCCGGACGTGATCCGGCGCAGTCGCGAACTGGGGCTGCAATCCTGGCCGGGCATCTTCACCCCGACCGAGGCCTTTTCGGCCCTCAAGGCAGGGGCAACCGGTTTGAAGCTGTTCCCCGGCTCCTTGGCAGGCCCCGCGGGTCTGTCAGCGTTGCGGGCCGTCTTGCCTGCGGGCACGCAGGTCTTCGCGGTTGGCGGTGCGGGTACAGACAATTTCGACGAATGGATCGCAGCCAGCGCAGACGGGTTTGGTATTGGCTCGGCCCTGTTCAAGCCGGACATGGAGATCGCGGAAATCTCGGAACGCGCCATCCGGATCGTAGCCGCCTATGACGAGGCCGTTGCATGAGCGTCACTTTCGACGACCGCCCGTGTATTCTGGGCGAAGGTCCCCTCTGGCATCCAGAGCGGAAGCAGCTGTTCTGGTTCGACATCCTCGGCAAACGCCTTCTGACCCGCGAGGACGAGGCGCAGAAAAGCTGGGATTTCGACGAATATGTCTCAGCCGCAGGCTGGGTGGACCGTGACACTCTGCTGATGGCCTCGGAATCCGGGTTGTGGCGGTTTTCGCTGGCCACGGGTGAGAAGTCACTGGTTGTCCCGCTAGAGGCTGAAAATCCCGTCACCCGTTCGAATGACGGCCGCGCCGATCCGTGGGGCGGGTTCTGGATCGGGACGATGGGCAAAAGCGCGGAACCCGGTGCTGGTTCAATCTACCGGTTCTACAAGGGCGAGTTGCGCCGTTTGGCGCCGGGTATCACCATCTCAAACGCGATCTGTTTCACTCCGGACCGGTCCTGCGCCTACTTCGCAGACACCGCGACTCGACAGGTCATGCGGTGGGATCTGAACTCCGAAACCGGCTGGCCTGAGGGGGAACCTTCGGTCTTTCTGGATCTGAACGAAGACGGTTTGAACCCGGATGGTGCGGTGGTTGATTCCGCTGGGAACGTTTGGATCGCTCAATGGGGGGCGAGCCGGGTCGCGGCCTATGATCCGACGGGCAAGTTCCTGCGCGCGGTCACCATTGACGCCGCTCAAACGTCTTGCCCCGCCTTTGGCGGAGACGATCTGACGACGCTGTTCTGCACGACGGCCCGCGAAGGGCTAAGTACTGAGACGCTTGAAACACAATCCACGAACGGAATGACCTTTGCCGAGCCGAACGCAGGCCAGGGCCAACCGGAACACAGAGTCCTTCTATGACCCCCAAACTTGGCGTTTGCTACTACCCCGAACACTGGCCCGAGGCTGTTTGGGCCGATGATGCCGCGCGCATGGTCGAAACGGGCTTGAGCTGGGTGCGCATCGGCGAATTCGCCTGGAGCAGGTTGGAACCCTCGCCCGGTGATCTGCAATTCGACTGGCTGGACCGCGCGGTCGAGGTATTGGGATCGGCCGGTTTGAAGGTGATTATGGGGACACCCACGGCCACACCTCCGCGCTGGATGCTGGACAAACACCCCGACATGCTGGCCGTCGACGCCCAAGGCCAACCGCGTAAATTCGGGTCGCGCCGGCACTATTGCTTTAGCCATGCGGGCTATGTCGAAGAGTGCGTCCGCATCGCCCGGATCTTTGGCGAACGTTATGGCCGCAATCCACACGTCGCCGCCTGGCAAATCGACAATGAATACGGTTGCCACGACACCACGATCAGCTACAGCGCCCCGGCGCTGGCAGCGTTTCGTCTTTGGCTGGCGGATCAATATGGCAGCATCGACGATCTGAACGAGGCTTGGGGCAATGTGTTCTGGTCGATGGAATACGACCACTTTGACCAGATCGACCTGCCAAACCTAACGGTAACCGAACCGAACCCGGCCCATGTTCTGGCCTTCCGACACTTTAGTTCAGACCAGGTGGCGGCGTTCAACAAGGCTCAGGCCGATGTATTGCGCCCGCTGACCGATGCGCCGCTGTCGCATAACTACATGGGACGTGTGCTTGAGTTCGACCATTTCGACGTCGGTGCGGACCTCGATATCGCCACCTGGGACAGCTATCCGATCGGCTTCTTGTCCGACCGATTGGAAGATGACGCCGAACACAAGGCCAAATTCCTGCAACAGGGCGATCCGGATATGCAGGGCTTTCACCACGATCTCTATCGCGCGGTTGGCGGTGGTCGTTGGTGGGTGATGGAACAACAGCCCGGCCCTGTGAACTGGGCCCCTTACAACCCCGCCCCCCTGCCCGGCATGGTCCGGCTGTGGTCGCTTGAGGCCGTGGCCCACGGGGCCGAGGTGGTGAGCTATTTCCGCTGGCGCCAAGCGCCCTTCGCGCAAGAGCAGATGCACGCCGGATTGCTGACAGCAGACAGCCGCGCGGCCCCCGGTCTGGCCGAGGCGCGCCAGACGGCGGATGAATTGAAGGCCATCGGTCCGGTTCACCAGAAACAGGCGCAGGTTGCGATCCTGTTCGACTATGCCTCGGATTGGGCGTGGACCACGCAGCCGCAGGGCGCAGGTTTTGACTATTTCCGGCTGGTATTCTCGGCCTATCGCGCTCTGCGTCGCGCCGGGCTTTCGGTGGACATCGTTTCACCTCAAGACCTGCCGAAAGGTTACGCGGTTATCCTTGCGCCGGGTCTAGCCACTATCGATGCCGAGTTGGAAACACGTTTGGCAGAGGCCTGCGAGCTTGCCATACTTGGCCCGCGCAGCGGCGCAATCACCCGCGATTTCCAGATCCCTCTGTCGGGTCGCCCCGGCCTTGATGGCGTCGATTGCCATGTCGATCTGGTTGAAACCCTGCCGCCGAGTGTCAAACGACCGGTGGTAGGAGGCGGCGCGGCGCAGCACTGGATCGACCGCCTGTCGGGAGACGGTGCAGACCTCTTGCAATTTGCTGATGGGACTCCTGCCGTGAAAACGGGGGACGGCGTTTGGTATCTGGCGGGTTTCCCCGACGAGGCGCTCTGGGATCGTCTCATCGGATTGGCGGCGCACCACACCGGGCTTACCCTGCAGCCGATGCCCGAGGGCTTGCGGCTTCGGGAAACGGCCGAGCATACGTTCCTGATCAACTACAATGCCGATCCGGTTGAGTGGAACGGGCACGCCATTGCGGGCTGCGACGTTCTCGTCCTTGAAAACAGCGCGTCCTCGGAGGGTTGAACCGGGCGCGCTATTCCGTCCAGATCGCAAGGTTGTGAGGGGCGACCGGGTCTTCTCCGACCAGAAGCTTGCGCTTTGAGTTCACAGGCAGCGGTTGGTCTTGATCACCGAAATTGAAGGCAAAGCGCAGGTCCCCGCGTCGGGTGAGCCTCAGATCTTGGTGCGTTTCGGTGACCTCCAGCCCAGCCCAATCCAACACTTCGCGCAAAATGTTTTGCAACAACGCGCCGCTCGGAACCATCGCAAGGTAGGTCGCTCTGTCTGAGCGTATGACCGCCGGACTGCCATTCTGATATCGGCTAGCGAAACGGCCGATAACTTGTTCACTTGTCTCGACAATTTCACGCCAACCGGTAAAAGGAAACGGGGTTTTCTCACCCAACTGTACGGCTTCTTCCGCAAGATCGGGCAAGGACTCGACTCGCAAAACGCGAACACCTGTCAAATCCCCAAGAACGCCCGGCGCGAGAGCATCCGGACTATGCATATCTGGCGTCTTGCTACCCGACCGCGCCCCGATCAACAGTTTCGCTGAGGTAGTCTTAAGTCTGGAGGCCAAACCGTCGCTGGCGATCATACTCTGCGGCAAAACGATCAAGGCATAGCCATCGAGGTCGTCCTCCGGCCCGACAAAATCCAGATCGACGCCGAAACCGCGCAAACCCGCGTACCAGTCTCGCAGGATGTTCGTGTTGGGAAATGCATCGTCATGCGGCAGGATGTCTGCCGCCCAGATCGATGCATAGTCGATCAGCATCGCAACTTGGACCTTCTTTCTTTTGGTCGACGGCAAAGCCGCGCGATCCTTCACCACCAGCGCCAGCTCGACCGCTGCCTGATCCAGACTACCATCCGACCGTAAAAGCGCGGTGTGGAACTGCTCCTGAGCGAACTTTGCCTGCCGCCAGCGAAAGAACATCACCGCCTGCGCGCCATGGGCATAAGCTGCCCATGTCCATAGCCGAACCATGCCATCTGCGGGCGAAGGGTTCTTTTCCGCCCAGTCGACGGGACCGGGTTGCTGCTCTAACACCCACATGCGCCCGCGTCCCTGCGAACGATAGAGATCGCAGTGAAACCCCTGATAGTCAGGTGCTCCGGTTCGCAAGTAGCGATGCTTGTCCTGACCAGACAGGGATGATCCCAGCAGATTGCCCAGCGGGTAGCTGTCGAAACCGACGATATCCAAATCGGCGGCCACCGCGTGGTGATCATACTCGAAACTGCCCGCCATGAAGTTATGCGTGATATCCCGGCCCGGCGAATGCGCCCGAAGAATATCCACCTGAGCCTTGTTGAACAGTCGGACCCGGTCCGAGGAATAACGCGCAAAATCCAAATATTGCGTTGGGTTCGCGGCCGCGACCAAGCCGTTTGGTAGCTCGATCTGGTCAAAACTTGAATACTGTGTGCCCCAGAAAACCGCACCCCATCTCTGGTTCAATTCTTCAATCGTGCCATAACGCTGTTGCAGCCATCGGCGAAACCCATGGCGAGCCGCGTCCGAGTAGCTGAGGACGGTGTCATGGTCATTGTATTCATTGTCGATCTGCCACGCGTGAACATGCGGGTTTTTCCCATAGCGCCGGGCATATTCGGTGGCGATCCGTTTGGCCTCCTCCAGATAGACATCGCTGGAGAAGCAATAGTGCCGTCGCGATCCAAAGCCGCGCACGCGACCGTCAGGACCCACGGGCAGAATCTCTGGATACTCGTCGATCAGCCATTTGGGTGGCGAAGCCGTGGGCGTAGACATCATGACCCGCAGGCCAGCCTCACCCAAAATCCCGATGACCTCATCCAACCAACCCCACTCGAACTGACCGCGCCGGGGCTCGATCAGGCCCCAGGTGAACTCGGCAATCCGCACCCAATCGAGGCCCATATCGACCATATGCGCAGCATCGTCTCGCCACTGGGACGGGTCCCATTGTTCGGGGTAGTAGCAAACCCCTAGCTCAAGTTTGCTCATCTGGTGTCCTTCGCGGTTCGCCGCTCGATCCATTTCAGGAAGCTGGCGCAACCCAGAGTAATCACGACATAGAGGATCGCCGCCGTGTTGAAGGGTGCAAAGGGCAGGAAGCTAGAGGCCTGGAACTCGCGCATTCGCTGGGTCATGTCGCGCACAGACAGGATCGACAGCAGCGAGGTGTCCTTGATCATCGCGATGAATTCATTGCCCAACGGCGGTGTCACGATCCGCAAGGCCTGCGGCAGCACGATCAGCCGCGCAGTTTGCCAGCGCGACAGGCCCAGCGAGCTGCCAGCCTCAAGCTGGCCTTTGGGTATGGCTTCGATGCCAGATCGGAAGATCTCGGCCATATAGGCAGAATACCCAACCGAAATGGCGATGATCCCGCGGGTCATGTTGGTCATGTCGATACCACCGCCGGTGGCATCCTTGACCGCGCCCGCCAGAGGAAGGCCGATATAGAGGATGATCACCAGCATCGGTATGCCTCGGATCGTGTCCACGAAAAACTCGGCCCCGACCGCAAGCGGGTGCAGTTTGTGCTGAGCCCCACCGACCGTCAGTGTCAGCAAAAGGAAACCGAAAACGGCAAAGGCCAGCCCCGGATTTCGAAACTTGTCTGGCAGAAAGCTGGTCTGCCAGATCACCGGATAGCCCTGTGTATGGGCTTCAACCGGAACAAACGCGCCCGAGACGCTGTCGACGGTCTCAATCTGCTCCAAAGCGGATGCAGCGTCAGGGGCGCTCCGAATTCGGATTTGCTGATCGCCGCCGCCTTCGAATTCACCGAAGCGGATCACATCGGCTTGCGCCTGAGGGGTACCGCGTACGATAGCGATACGGCCCTCGGTATTGCCGACAAGGACATAGCTGACTTTGGGCTGCATGAAGAAAAAGGTGGATACTGCAAGCAACGCCAGACTGATCGCGCCATAGACCATCGTTGTCCGGGCCTTTGGCTTGAAAGACTGCAGCCCCACCCAGATCAGACCCAGGATCGCGGCGAAGATATAGGCAAAGATCGCCGCGCGGAACGTAATGGCGACGCCTGTTGCGAATTGCCAATGGGCCATGAACATCAGGTAGAACAACGCGGCGCCTGTCAGAATTTCGAACCCGAGCTGCACGCGCCCGCGCATTGGTTTCGTCAAACGACCAGAGATCAGGCACAACGCGATGATCACAGCATAGACCGCCAGAAGGATCTGCAGGCCGCTCTGAACCTGTGCCACCACTTCGGGAAACAAAACCCAGGTTTGGTTGGAGCGGTCAATCAGGGTCGAGGTATTCTCACTGAGCGCATGAAAGAAGACGGACTCAGCGAAAGGCATCAGGACATGCGGGGCGACAAACGCCAGAATGGACAGGCAAACAGCCGCCGGAAACGCCGCCAAAGCCGAAATCCGCAGCCATGCGGGTGCTTGCGCTTCGAACCGGGAGTGGCGGGCGCAAAGATAGCCCAGGATCGCCGTCACAAGGACCAGTAGAAACCCCACGAATATCGGTCCTGCGTTGTTACCGATCCCCAGAATGGCGACCAGAGATCGCAGATATTTGGACGAGGTGGCAAACAGATAGATGATAAACGGCGCGGCTGCGAGCAACACGAGGTTGCTCGGGCGGATCGAGCTGAGGCGCGACATGATGTTCTCCGCTAAGTCAAAGCCCCGGCGGCAGAACCCGCCGGGGCTGGAGGGGGTTCAAAGGATCAGTTGGTGCCCCAGTATTTGGCTTTCAGCTCATCCAATGTGCCGTCTTGCTGGATTGCGGCCAGACCTTCGTTGATCGCATCGACAGTCGGATCACCTTCCTGAAACACGATGCCGAGCGGATCGGACTGCAGACCCGTGATGCCCACGGTCAGTTCACCCGCGAACTCCTGCTCATACGCGGTGGCCGAAGTTCCGTCGATGATCACGCCTTCGACGTCGGCGTTCTGCAACGCCAGAATGGCAGCCGAGAAGTTGTCATAGAGGCTGACATTCTCGCGCCCGACCAGCTCTTCCGCTAGCTGCGCGTTGGTTGTTCCGGTTTGAGCGGCCAGCTTGAGACCTCCGGCCTTGAAGTCATCCAGGGTCGTGTCGCCCTTGTCGACTTGCAACAGGATGGCCTGGCTGACCACGATATACGGCTCTGAGAAATCCATGGTCTCTTCCCGTTCCGGCGTGATCGAAACGCCCGAGATGACTAGATCGAACTCACCTTGCTGAAGGGCTGCGAAGATCCCGTCCCACGCAGTGTTGACGAAATTCGGCACGCAGTTCACGCGCTCGCAAATGGCGTTCATCACATCGACGTCAAAGCCCACGATCTCGCCTGTTGTTTCGTCGACGGTTTCCATCGGGGGATAGGTTGCATCCGTTCCTATCTTCAGAACGCGACCTTCCAAATCGGCGGCGAAGGCGGCTTGGACCGTCATCGTTGCAACGGCTGCAGCGGCAAGTAGATGTTTGAACATGTTTGGTTTCTCCTTTGTTGGGTCAGGTCAAATCGCCGGGTTCGGCGGAGGTGTGTCAGGTTGCCGCTCGATTAACGTGGCCCTGATCTTCTTTTGAATTTCGGACGGATCGACCCCGTCCAGTGATTTTAACATGAACGCGCCCAGCAACTGGCTGGTCTCGTCAATCGGCACGTAATAGGCACTGGGCGCGGGTACGAAATACTTGCTGAGTTGGAGGTCATCTGTCGAAATGACCACGACATCGCGCCCGACCCTGATGCCATCTTCGGCGGCCGCCGACAAAACGCCCAGTGTCATCGCCTCATTGGCGCAAATGATACCGGTCGGGCGGTCTTTGCGCTGCATGAGGCTGCGAAAAGCCTCTTGGCCGCTTTG
The DNA here is from genome assembly GCF_056541705.1 of Ruegeria sp. AG1. Taxonomy (NCBI): domain Bacteria; kingdom Pseudomonadati; phylum Pseudomonadota; class Alphaproteobacteria; order Rhodobacterales; family Roseobacteraceae; genus Ruegeria; species Ruegeria sp. AG1. The sequence continues at coordinate 29,923 of NZ_JBQFYU010000010.1, forward strand.
CGCCGTTGTGGGGCCGTTGTAGATCAGATCGGGTTGAACGGGCACGCCCGCCGTCTGTAGCGCGGCGGCATAGCCAGTCTGGCGTTGTCCGGTGTAAACCAATTCGGCGGGTGGATTGATGAGAGCAATTCGTCGATGACCTAAACGCAACAGCCGCTCTGTGGCATCACGCGCCGCACTTTCGCTATCGAAATCGACATAGGGATGAGGTTCAGAACTGTCGCTCATGCCATAGGTTACAAAGGGGAAGTTCTGACTTTGTAGATAGGCGATACGCGGGTCGTTTCGTCGGGTGCCCGAAAAGATCACCCCATCCGCCGAGCGTTCCTGTACGATCGTGCGAAGGGCGGCCATCGCGTCGTCCAGATCAGCCACACTGCACACGCTCAGCTCATAGCGTGACCCCTGCAAAGCGGTTGAGATGCCAGCCACAATTCGGGTGAACTCGACACCCTCCCACTCCTCGGTTGCGTCGGCGGAGACGCCCACCAGTACCGCGATCCGGTAGGACTTGTTCGTGCGCAATTTCAGCCCAGCAAGGTTTACTTTGTAACCCTGCTCCACGGCCACTTTCTGTATCTCTTCACGGGTTTCGCGTTTGACCGAGTCCTCCCCGCGCAACGCATTGGATACGGTCCCGACGGAGTAGCCTGTCTGCTTGGCGATAGACTTGATCGTTGCGCGGGCCATCTAGATACGACCTTTCAAAAGATCGGTCAGAAAGCGCCTTCCTGTTGTCAGAGTCTTTGCCGGGCTAGGAGGCTCGTCATGTTCAACGAACAGATCCGAACAGGCGGTGCGATCCAGAGCGTCAAGAACCGGGCTCCAGTCTATGTCGCCCTGCCCTAAATCCCGCCACCTAGCGTCGCCCTTTTGGCTGGGATCCACGTCCTTAGCATGGACCGAAACCACACGGTCGGCATAGCGCTCAATCATCTCAACCGGGTCCAGGTAGGCCGCCCCCAGCCAACCGATATCGGGCTGCCAATAGACGCTCCCTGTCTCCAGGATCATCTCCAACGGCGTCTGCGAGGGGTACCCGACCAGGTCGAAATCGTGGTTGTGATAGGCCAGCCGAACGCTCGAGCCTGACAGTTGCGCAGCCAATTGTGATAACTGGCCCGACACAGCCTTCCATCCCTCGGCAGTGTCGGGCCGCGCCTCTGGTGCCAGCCAAGGCATGACGGCAACCGGGCACTCCAATCGTTCCAGAAGGTCCTGAATTTCGGGTAAACGCCCCTCGAACTCTTCCCAGTCGAAATGCGCCGAACGCACCCGTAGGCCCGATTGCGCAACGATCCGGGCCATCTGAGGCGCCGTCAGGTCGTGCAACCCCGTCGTTTCGACATCTGCATAGCCACAGGCTGCCGCCATTTGCAGTTGATCGCCAAGATCACCACAATTCCGGACTGTGTATAGCTGCGCAGAAACCCGCATTTACCACCATTGAAACGTTTCAATAATGGTTGAACGGGGTTGTATCAGTTGTCAAGCGGCTTGAAGCAGCGCGCGCCAAGTCACTTGCGCATGGACAGACCGTTATGGAACAGATGCACTTTTTCCGGCCGTGCTGTGACCGAAACCTGCAGCCCGCGAAGGTTTCTTTGAATACCCGGCAGTTTGGCGATGACCTGATCCGCGTCGTTGGATTTGGCAAAATATAGCAGAGTCACCTCACCCAATGCTTCGGTGAAATCAACCTCACCGCTCAGGATCGGGTCGCTATCCGTCAAAGTGAAATCTTCGGGCCGGACGCCGATGTTTACCTGCTTGCCTTCATCCTCGGGCCCGGTCGGGATCGCGGAAATCGCCATGCCTCCGCCCTCCAGGGCTATCGTCGTCATCTGCCCAGTGTCAGTGATCGTTCCGGGTAACAGGTTCATCGAAGGCGAGCCGATGAACTGGGCCACGAACTCATTGTCCGGGGTTTCATACAGCTCAAGCGGGGTGCCAACCTGGGCAATGCCTTTGTTGGCCAGCACAACGATGCGGCTGGCTAAGGTCATCGCCTCGACCTGATCATGGGTCACATAGATCATGGTGCTGTCGGGCATCGCCTCTTTCAGGCGCGCAATCTCAATCCGCGTGGCGACGCGCAGCGCGGCATCGAGGTTCGAGAGCGGTTCATCAAACAGATAAACCTTAGGATCCCTCACAATCGCCCGCCCGATTGCGACGCGCTGGCGCTGACCACCAGAAAGGGCTTTGGGTAGGCGATCAAGATATGGGTCCAATTGCAGAATTTGAGCCGCGCGCTCAACAGCAGCGTCAATCTCTGCGGCGGGTCGCTTGGCGATCTTAAGCGCAAAAGACATATTCTCGCGCACGGTCAAATGCGGATAGAGGGCATAGGACTGGAACACCATCGCGATGCCGCGCTGCGCGGGCGGCACGTCATTCATGACCTGACCTTCGATCTCCAGCGTGCCGCCGGTGATCTTCTCCAGCCCCGCAATCATCCGGAGCAGAGTGGATTTTCCGCATCCTGACGGGCCGACAAAGACGATCAACTCGCCCTGCTCGATATCCAGATCAATGTGTTTCAGGACATCAACTGGTCCATAGGATTTCGCCACGTCTGTGAGTTTGAGTTCCGACATGACTTACCCCTTGTCCCTGCGCATCAGGCAGAATTCGGCAGGTTGCAGCGTGACGCGACCTTCACCCGTGACACTGCCAATGTCCTCACCAATTGCCTGCCAGCTGCCCGAGGGCAGATCAACCTGCCCCGCCCCTCGTCCCAGATTAAAGGCGCAAAACACCTCCTCGCTGGCGTTTTCGCGGCGGAACATCAGGATCGGGCCGACTTGCACCATCTCTGATTGCGCCCCCGCAGCCAGCGCCGGATGCGCGTGTCGCAGAGCAACCGCGCGGCGATAGTGGTGCAGCATGGATTGGTCGTCCGCCTCCATACGGTCAACCGCACGTTCGGACTGCGTATCACTAACAGGCAACCATGGCTCGCCGGTGCTAAAGCCCGATTGTTCATCCTGAGTTGCCCAGACCATTGGCGTCCGGCATCCGTCACGGCCTTTGAACTCAGGCCAGAATTCAACGCCATAGGGGTCTTGCAAGCGTTCGAAGGGCACGTCGGCCTCAGGTAGGCCCAATTCCTCGCCCTGATACAAACAGGCCGAACCGCGCAGGCACATCATCAGAACCGCGTGTTGGCGCGTTGCTGCATCGCTGAGGTCCCAGCGAGAGGCATGGCGTTGAACATCATGGTTCGAGAACGCCCAGCAAGGCCAGGCATCTCCCGCCTTGGTCTGAAGCTGGTCAAACACCTGCTTCGCGTAAGCTGCTGTCAACGCGCGTTTTTCCAGGAATTCGAACGCATAGCACATGTGCATACGCGCATCACCCGAGGTGTATTCCCCCATGATCTCAAGCCCGCGCTGCGCGTCGCCGACCTCACCCAGACAGGCTCGGCCTTCGTATTCGTTGGTCAGCGCCCTCAGTCGCTCGAGGAAGGCGATGTTTTCAGGCTGACTTTTGGAATAGAGGTGGTCTTGGTGGTTATACGGGTTCACTGCGGGCGCAATCGAGGCATTGCGCTCCTCAACCGGCAGCACGGGGTTATCGCGCAATTGCTTGTCGTGGAAATAGAAGTTGATCGTGTCCAGGCGGAAACCATCGACCCCCATCTCCAGCCAGAACCGGGATACGTCCAGCAGCGCGTCCTGCACCTGTTCGCAGTGGAAGTTCAAGTCCGGCTGCGATGTCAGGAAGTTGTGCAAGTAGTATTGCAGGCGGCGCGGGTCCCACTGCCAGGCAGACCCCCCGAAGATCGACAACCAGTTGTTGGGCGGCGTCCCATCGGGTTTGGGGTCGGCCCAGACATACCAATCGGACTTCGGATTGTCTGTTGAGGCACGGCTTTCGCTGAACCACGGGTGTTGATCCGATGTATGAGACAACACCAGATCAATCATCACTTTCAGACCCTTTGCGTGGGCCTGACCCAGTAGCTCTTGGAAATCCTCAAGCGAGCCGAACATCGGATCGACATCACGATAATCGCTCACGTCATAGCCGAAATCCTTCATCGGCGACTTGAAGAAAGGCGAAATCCAGATCGCATCGACGCCGAGCGAGGCGATATAGTCGAGCCGTTGGGTGATCCCCTTCAGATCACCAATTCCGTCGCCATTGCTGTCTTGAAAGCTGCGCGGATAGATCTGGTAGATCACGCCGCCCCGCCACCAATCTGAAGGCGCTTTGGTTGAGTTGGATAGGTCTACAGTGTTTTGCACGTTCATCAGACGCCTCTATTTGACGGATCCGGCCAATAGGCCCCGGACCAGGTATTTTTGCATTGCGAAGAACACGACCAGCGGCACAAAAATCGACACAAAGGCCGCCGTCGCGAGAATTTCCCAGTTGCCGCCTCGCGTGCCTAAAAGCTCGACGATGCGGTTGGTCATCACAGTGGTTTGGCCGGTCGCATCGATCAGGAAGACCTTGGCGACCAGAAGGTCGTTCCATGTCCATAAGAACTGAAAGATCGCGAAAGAGGCCAGCGCTGGGAAGCTGAGCGGCAGGATCAGCTTAGTGAAGATCTGGAACTCGGTCGCGCCATCGACGCGAGCATTCTCGATCAGATCCCGCGGCAACCCGGCCATGTAGTTGCGCAGCAGGTAAATCGCCAGTGGCATACCAAAGCCAGTATGGGCCAGCCAGACGCCCAGATAGCCTTTCCCGATCCCGATGTTCAGGTGGAATTTCAACAGCGGGATCAGCGCCAATTGCAAGGGCACGACCAACAGCCCAACGACGGCCGCGATCAGCAGTGCACGGCCCGGAAACTCCATCCACGCCAGCGCGTAGGCTGCAAAGGCTGCAACGAGGATCGGGATGATTGTCGCGGGAATTGTCACCGTCAAAGTGTTGAAAAAGGCTTTGGCCATACTGTCCGAACTGCTCTGATCCAGCAGGACTTTTCGGTAGTTGTCCAAGGTGAATTCCGGCGGCAATTCGGCCGTAACGAACACGCGGGCGCCTCGATTTCCGGTGAACTCCTCAGTGTTCTCCATCCTATAGGCGCCGTCCGCATCAACGGTGATCGTGCCGCCTCGACGCAGCTCGGCGGTGTCGCCGGGAACAAAGGCGTCAACCTCACGGGCACTGATACCCCAGTTCGAGATCTTGACCTGCTCGTCGTCCCCGAAAAGCTGGCCTTCGATCACGTAGAGGCCATTCTCCAGCACCTGTGTATCAGGTGCAGCGCTGCGCAGGGTCAGGTTTTGCTCGGAAGGGAAGATCGACCGCCACCAGCCACTGCCCGAGATCTGATCCGCAGTCCGGAATGACGAGATCAGCAGACCGAGGGTCGGGATCACCCAAAGCACCACCAGAAAAACAACCGAGGCATGGACGACCCAGCGCAGTGCCGGTTTGGTTCCTGCAATATCGCTCATGGCCTCACTCCATTTCCTTGCGTGCATTGCGCACGTTCCAGATCAAGATCGGAGTGACCAACAGCATGATAACCATGGCCGAGGCGGACCCCACCCCCCAATCATTGGCGCGGAACAGTTTGTCGTACATGTAGTTGGCCAGCACCTGCGTCTCCCATTGGCCGTTGGTCATGGCAAAGACAATGTCGAAGACCTTCAGGACGGTAATCGTAATCGTCGTCCAGACCACCAGAATGGTTGTTTTGATCTGAGGTACTTTGATCTTGAAGAAGATCTGGAACGGGTTGGCACCGTCCAGAATGGCGGCCTCGACGGTTTCTTCTGGGATGCCGCGCAAGGCAGCCGACAGGATCACCATGGCAAATCCGGTCTGAATCCAGACCAGAACGATCATCAGGAAGAACGAGTTCCAGAAGGGAACGGTCAGCCACGTTTGCGGCTCAGTCCCGCCGAAGAAGATGTAGAGGGCGTTTAGAATGCCGATCTGATCCTGTTCCGCCGGCCGCGCGTCATAGACCAACTTCCAGATCACCGAGGCCCCTACGAAGGAAATCGCCATCGGCATGAAGATCAGCGATTTGGCGAAATTACCCCAGCGGATGCGATCGGTCAGCTGCGCCACGAGCAGACCAAAACCGGTCGACATCGCGGGCACCACGATGAGCCAGAACATATTGTTGCGCATGGCTTCCCAGAATTTCGGCTCAGCCGCCATCTGGGTGTAGTTGTCCAGACCAACCCATCTGTACCCGCCGCCAGGCACGCGCTCCGTGAGTGAAAGGCGCAAAGTCTCAACCACCGGATAGGCCAGATAGAGGCCAAGCGCCGCCAGCGCGGGGAACAGGAACAGCCAGGGTCGGATCATGTTCGCGCGGTTAATATTGCGCCCTGCGTTCGGCCCGCGCGGCGGGAACAGGACTTTGTCCAGGAATTGGTTCGAGAGATAGAAGTAGCCCACGCAACCCGACACACCGATGATGATGGTCAGCAGGCCCTGAAGTGCCGGTGTCATGATGCCCTCGTCGGTTTGGAAACGGGGCGGCCAAATAGCCGCCCCGAAGCGTCAGTTACTTCGCGGCATCCCATGACGACTGGATTTCGCCCGCAACAGTGGCCGCGTCCTTCGCGCCCGAGGAATAGTCGACCATTCCTGTCCAGAACGTGCCCGCACCGACTGCGCCCGGCATCAAGTCTGAGCCGTCAAAGCGGAACGTGGTGGCGTTGGTCAGAATCTCACCCTGACCGCGCTGTGTGTCATTGGCATAGTTTTCCGGGTTTGCCCCCAGATGCGGCGTCAGGAACCCGTCCTGAGACATCATGATCTCATGCGCAAACGGGGTCTTGAGGAACTCCATGAACACTTCAGTCGCAGGGCTCGGGTTCGTGATAGTGAACAGGGTGCCCGCGCCCAAAACGGGAGTGCCCAAATCCTTCTCGGCATAGGCCGGGAAATAGAAGAAATCGGCATCCACGCCCAGCTCTGTCCCTTCCGGGAAATAGGCCGGAATGAATGAGGCCTGGCGGTGCATCATGCAAGCAGGCGGGCTGTCAAACAGGCCCTTGGGGCTGTCGCGGAAATCGATTGCAGCCGTGTCATCTGCGTTCCCAACCACATAGTCGTCATTGCGGGTAAAGCTGCCATATTCCTCGATCGCGGCAATCACGCGCGGGTCGTCGAACTTCATCTCATTCGACACCCACTGGTCGTAAACCTCTGGCGATTGCGTGCGCAGCATCAGGTCCTCAACCCAATCCGTTGCGGGCCAACCGGTCGCGCCACCGGATGCGAGGCCGACACAGAGCGGCGTCTCACCATCTTCGACCATCTGATCCATAAGCGCTTTGAACTCTTCCATGGTCTGCGGGACCTCATAGCCGAAGTCCTCGAAATTCTCGGGGATGTACCAGACCAGAGACTTGACGTTCACGTTGAAGAAGAAGCCGTAGAAGTCCTTGGCTCCGTCTGCGTTTTCGAAAGTTCCCAGATCGACCCAAGATTGACCGGCGGCGAAATTGTTCTTAATCCAGTCTGCCGATCCTTCGGCAAGCGGCGTCAGATAGCCGTTCTTGGCCATGTTCGCCGCAAGGCCGGGCTGCGGGAAAACCGTCAGGTTCGGCGCTGATCCTGCCGCCGCGTCGATTAAAATCTGCTGTTCCAGCGAGTCCGAGCCGACATAGCTGGAGTTTGCGCCTGTTGCCTCATCGAAATAGGCGACCAGGTTTTCGAAGGATTGCCCCTCACCCGCAAGCCAGGGGCCGAAAATGGTCAGGTCCTGACCGCTCAGATCATGAGCGTCTGCAAAGGCCTGGAACCCATCCCAGTCAAAGCCGCCCTCTCCAACGGAGTGGATCATCTGACCCTGTGCGTGAACAGCCCCGGCAGTCAGGGCAAACGTGGCCACACCTGCGTACAGCGTGCGTTTCATGAAATCTCCTCCCAATACTCTCCAGCGCCTTCGCTTCACGTTTTTCAAAGCGCTTTGAATGATTATTGTTATCCGCTAACATTTTTACTCTGTCAATGAGTCGTATTTTCGAATAAGTCAGAAAAACATGCTTGTCTGTTATCACAACAGGTTGGCCGGCGCACAAAACAGGACCTCACCAGTAAAGCCTTCGATTTGAAGGCGCTTTGACTACCTATGAACCTCAAGCAGCTCTCTGAAACACTGGGTCTTTCGCAAACCACGGTCAGCCGGGCGCTGAACGGCTACCCTGAAGTCAACGCTGAAACACGTCTGAGGGTTGAGGCTGCAGCGGCCAAACATGGCTACCGCCCCAACAGTCGCGCTAAGGGGTTGGCGACCGGCAAGTCCATGGTCATCGGTCACGTCATCCCCAGCTCATCAAGGCATGAAATGGTGAACCCGATCTTCGGCGATTTCGTCGCCGGAGCGTCAAAAACCTATGCCGAGCATGGCTATGACATGATGTTCACCAACGCGGATGACACCTCGATCGAGGCGGCCTATCGAAATCTGTTTCAACGCGGGGCGGTCGATGGTGTCGTGCTGCAGGGTCCCAAAGTCAACGAGCCAAGGATCGAGGTTCTGACGCGAATGGCGGTGCCGTTTATCGTTCATGGCCGCTCTACCGGCGTGCAGGCTGAATATGACTGGATTGATGTGAACAACAAAAGTTCGTTCCAGCGCGCGACGCAGTTTCTGATTGATCTGGGCCACCGTCGCATCGCTCTGATCAACGGGCTGGAGGATATGGACTTTGCCCAACGCCGTCGCGCCGGATATCTGGACGCTCTGCAACAGGCCGCGCTGACGCCGGATGCCGCCTTAATGCGCAGCGCCGAAATGACTGAAGTCTATGGTCACCGGGAAACCCATCAGATGCTGCAGATCGCGGAGCCTCCGACCGCAATTCTAGCCTCGTCGATGATCACAGCCATAGGCGTGCGCCGCGCCTTGGAAGAAGCCGGGCTGCAGATGGGGAGGGATATTTCGGTCATCGCCCATGACGATGATCTTTCCTATTTGAAAAACGGACAGGATGTGCCGATCTTCACCGCAACGCGATCGTCGGTCCGGGACGCCGGGGAAATGGCGGCCGAGATGCTGATCCAGCGGATCAAGTCTCCGGGTGCGCCGGTACATACGAGGTTGCTTGAGGCCGAGTTGGTCGTCGGGCGATCAACCGGGCCTGCACCGAGTGGGGTTCGACGATGAAATATAAACGCAACGACTTCCCCGACGATTTTCTATTCGGCGTCGCAACATCCGCCTACCAGATCGAAGGCCACGCTCAAGGCGGTGCGGGTCGGACGCATTGGGACAGTTTCGCGGCCACCCCCGGCAATGTCGTCGGCGCGGAAAACGGCGCACTCGCCTGCGATCACTTGAACCGGTTCGAACAAGACTTTGATCTGGTTCAGGATGCAGGGTTTGACTGCTATCGCTTTTCGACCAGCTGGGCGCGTGTGCTGCCCGAAGGTCGGGGGCATGTAAACCAAGCCGGGCTGGACTACTACGACCGCCTAGCCGACGCGCTGCTTGAACGTGGCATCCGCCCCTGTGCGACGCTCTACCACTGGGAGCTACCTTCGGCACTTGCCGATCTGGGGGGCTGGCGCAATCGGGATATCGCCGGGTGGTTCGCCGATTTCACCCAAGTGATCATGGGCCGTATCGGAGACCGCATGTATTCGGTCGCGCCGATCAATGAGCCGTGGTGCGTCAGCTGGCTCAGCCATTTCGAAGGCCACCACGCACCGGGCTTGCGCGATATTCGCGCGGCTGCACGCGCGATGCACCATGTTCTTCTGGCCCATGGCAGCGCTATTCAAACAATGCGCAGCCTAGGCATGTCCAATCTGGGCGCTGTCTTCAACCTAGAATGGGCGGAGCCTGCGGATGATAGCGCGGCTGCACAGCACGCGGCCGCGCTCTATGACGGGATCTACAACCGGTTCTTTTTGGGCGGTGTGTTTAAAAAAGCCTATCCCGAAAACGTGCTGGAGGGGCTGGAGCCTCATTTGCCCGCGGGTTGGCAAAATGATTTCGACACAATCGGGGCACCGGTCGATTGGTGCGGCTTGAACTACTATACCCGCAAGCTGATTACCTCGGCAGACAGTGCATGGCCAAGCCTGACCGAAGTACCCGGCCCTTTGCCCAAGACCCAGATGGGTTGGGAAATAGACCCCGACGCCCTGACCCGATTTCTGAAAAGGACCGCAGAAGACTATACCGGTGATCTTCCTATCTATGTTACAGAGAACGGCATGGCGAGCGCCGAGCGCCAGCAGGATGATGAGCGTATCGCCTATCTGGACTCTCACTTGACGGCGGTTCAACAGGCTTTGGCCGCAGATGTGCCTGTAAAGGGCTATTTCATCTGGTCTTTGCTGGACAACTACGAATGGGCCTATGGCTATGAAAAACGGTTTGGATTGGTAGACGTGGATTTTGAAACGCTGGACCGCAGGCCCAAAGCCTCCTTCGCGGCGGTAAAGGCCGCACTTTCCGAGGGCGCCGCCGACCGGCAGGCCTATCGCCAGCCGTCCGGGTCTTTGTGCCCACATTGGACATTGGTGGCCGATATCGGCGGAACGAATACGCGTCTAGGCGTTGTCTCCGATGGTAAGCTGACCGCATTGCACAAACACCCGACGGGCACCCTGCCCGATCTGCTGGACGCGTTGCATCATATCCGCGATGAAATTGGCACCGCGCCCCAAGCCGTGGTCGCGGCCGGAGCCGGACCGGTGCGCGACGGGCGCATCCAACTGACCAACGCGAATTTGGACCTGTCCGAGGACGCTCTGGCCAAGGCGACGGGGGCCACCAACACCTACGTGATCAATGACTTTACGGCTGCAGCGTGGTCCGTGGCCGAAGTGACAGAGGCTGACGTATCCGTCCTGCAAGGTTCTGCCACTCCGCCGATGGGTACGCGATTGGTCGTCGGGCCTGGAACCGGTTTGGGTGTCGGCGCGCTGCTCTATTCGGAAGGGCATTTCCACACCGTGTCAGGCGAAGGCGGCCATGTTGGCCTGTCTCCGCGCGCGCGGGATGAAGTCGATATCTTCGACGCCGCGCGCCATCTGGCACCCGAATGCTTTTTCGACAACAGCCTCGTGCTTGAGGCTGAGATGTTCCTCAGCGGAACCGGCTTGCCGATCCTGTATCAGGCCGCAGGCATGGCGGCTGGGCAGGCTCAGCCTCCGGTTCGCACCGCCCGAGATATTCTGCAGGACGCACGTGACGGCAGTGACCCGATCGCGGTTCGCACTGCAGAATTGTTCATTGGCCATCTGGGTGCGTTGATGGGTGACATGGCCGTCACAGTGATGCCTGCCGGTGGTGTGTTCCTTGTTGGTGGCGTAGCCGAGAAAAACCGCTGGATGTTTGGCGAAACCTTCCGCAACGCGTTCAATGCAGGCGGACGTTTTAGCGAGTTGCGGCAGTCGATGAACCTTTATATCTCGGAACAAGCCGAATTTGGCATTGTTGGCGCTAACAACTTCTGCAAAAATGCGCTTCAGCGATAACTGAGCGTATTTTGGAAGAGGATGTGGGATGATCCTGTGTTGCGGAGAAGCCCTGATCGACATGATTGCCGAACCGACCCCGTCCGGGCGGGACGGTTTCGTTCCCCATTCTGGCGGAGCCATATTCAATACCTCTATCGCTTTAGGCAGATTGGGCGCGCCCGTAGGCTTGCTGACCGGTCTGTCCTCAGACATGTTCGGGCAGCAATTGGCCAATGACCTGCGGGCCAGCCATGTAGACACGACACATGTGATTGCTTCGGACAGGCCGACCACGCTGGCTTTCGTTCAACTGAAGAACGGTCACGCCACATACACGTTTGTCGATGAAAACACTGCGGGTCGGATGTTACGGGCCGAGGATATGCCACGCCAACTCCCCGCGGTTTCGGCGTTATATTTTGGTGGCATCAGCCTTGCCTGCGAGCCCTGCGCGGATGCCTATGCAGCGATGTTGGCGCAACATGGCGCGAACTGTGCTGTGATGTTGGACCCCAATATCCGACCCGGTTTCATACAGGATCAGACCCGGTATCGCACGCGGTTGAACCAAATGATCGAACAGGCCGATATCGTCAAAGTCTCGGATGAGGATCTGGACTGGATCATCCCCGGCCCGGAAAGCCACGATCAAAAAGTCCCTTTGCTGCTTCAAGCAGGCCCCTCTGCCGTCATCGTCACCCGCGGAAGTGAGGGCGCTTCAGGTTATCAGGCCAACGGTGCTGTGGTCTCAGTCCCAGTCAAACCGGTGCAAGTTGTGGATACGGTTGGCGCGGGGGACACGTTCAATGCAGGGGTTCTGGCCTCGTTGGAACGGGCAGGCCAGCTGACAAAGCCGGGCTTGAGGTCACTGTCCCCGGATGCGCTACGCGACGCTTTGACCTTGGGCGCAGAGGTGGCTGCCGTCACCGTCTCGCGCGCCGGAGCAAATCCGCCCTGGTCGCATGAATTATAGCCCTACGAAGAGTCCGAGATGAAACGATCCGAAATCAACCGTATCAAGACCGAAGCCCAGGCATTCATCAGTTCATTTGGTGCCGTTCTGCCGCCTTTCGCAGATTGGACACCTGAGCAGATGCGCGGCGCCCAGGCGGACAGTATCCGTGCCCATGGGTTAGGTTGGGATATCACCGACTACGGTCAGGGCAAATTCGATGAGCTTGGGTTGTTTCTGTTCACCCTGCGCAACGGCAACGTGAGCGATCTGAGCCGGGGGCGCGGTATGCTCTATGCCGAAAAGCTGCTGATCTCTCGCGAAAAACAGCTGTCGCCGATGCATCGCCATATCGTCAAAGCCGAAGACATCATCAACCGAGGGGGTGGCGATCTGGTTATGGAAATCTATGCCTCGGACCCCGACGGCGGTATCGACCGCAATACCCCGGTCACCGTTCCCAGCGATGCCTGCCCCGTCACCATAAAGCCCGGAGAGCATCTGCGCCTGAAGCCAGGCCAGAGCGTGACCTTGATGCCCGGCATCTGGCATGCCTTCTGGGCGGAAGGTGCGGATTGCTTGATCGGCGAAGTCTCAACCGTGAATGACGACCGGACGGACAACGTATTTGAAGACCCGATCCCCCGCTTTGCAACAATCGAAGAAGATGCAGTACCGGATTTCCTGTTAGTTGCCGACTACTGACTTCATTTGGAATTTCGCGCTTGCATTTTCTGACTAATTTAGTCAGTTGACGGCCGACCCAGTCAGATTCCTTGGAATCATCGCCCGGTCCCATTTTTGCGACCGAAAGATAACCTGACATGCGAAAATCCCTCGCCGACCTGTTGGCCATGGACGCCGTTGCCAGCCGCTTTGGCTGCGCATTGAAACCGAAACTGAGGCAGGCGATTGAGGCTGATCTCAGCTTTTCCGTCCGCGCTGCATCACCGCGTTCTGAAACACCGGTTGAACCAAACAACCTTCCGCAAAACGTCCACACTTTGGCCGCGAAAGCCCTCGAACCCAAAAGGGAACGCGCATGAAACACTCGGCATCCAACCACACACTGCCCCGCGTCGAATTTGACGGTTTCGAACGCGGTTTGCTGCCTGTCATGCGGCACTTCATCCTCAGCTTCACAGAGCCGGAAACGCAGGCTTGGCAACATGCCTTTTCGGTAGCGACCGAGCGTTGGGGGCGCGATCAGGGGCTTGTTCTGGCGCATCTGGTCTTCAAGATTATCAAGGCCACGCTACGCACCCGCCTTCTGGGTCTGGCCTTCAAAGACCCGCTTTGTGTTGAAACACGGCAAGAACTGACATGTGACGAGCACGCCCTGCTCCGGATGCTGCATCACATGCGCCGCGACGAAACTCCGGCAGCGCGCGATGCCTTGAATGATTTGACCGGAGGCTACCCGGACGCCCATCTGATACAGGCCGGTTTGACCCTGGCCAGCCAGTTCCCGACAAATGGCGTCGGACCGGGCCAAAGCGCGCGCAGGCCAACCCTGCGCGTGGTCCGATAGCGCGATTCCTGCGCTTGACAATAGGAGCGTGAGCAGACTAGCTGCTCTGGATGGTTCCCGACGGCCTGTGCCTTAGGGATGAAAATGGGAATACGGTGCGGCCCAAAGGCCAATGCCGTGACTGCCCCCGCAACTGTAAGCGGAGAGCGACGCCACAAAACCACTGGCCCCTAAGGTCGGGAAGGTTGGCCGAGCAATGACCCGCAAGTCAGGAGACCTGCCATCACAGATTAACCAACCCGGGGCGGGGTGTCCCGGAAGGAGGCTCGATGGCACATCTGCGTGCTGATGCAACTCATGGCTTTTGCCTTCAATCGGCTTTTGTTCAAGTCGGCGACGCGTGCCATGGCTGATCATTTCGTCCTGATATGCGGCACCTGCAAAGGGCCGATCCCTCCGCACGAGGCGAAAGAAGCGCTGGACGGCCAGCTGCCCGAGGGGTTCTCGACACGTCTGATCGACTGTATGGCCGGGTGCGACCGCCCGATGACAGTCGGGCTGCAGGCCAAGGGCAAGGCGCAATATCTGTTTGGCGATATTCAATCCACCGACGATCTGAGGGCTTTGGCGGAGTTCGCCCATCAATTCCGGGACAGCGAGGATGGTTGGACCAGCGCCTCAACCCGTCCTTTGGCGCTCTACACCAAAACCCTGTCGCGCATGCCCTGCCTGCCGCCGGAGGGCACAGCATGAGCTTTCTGATTGCTGAAAACCTGGAATACTACGCCCTGAACGGAGATGTTCTGCTGCGGGACACCTCGTTCACGCTTGAGGAAGGCGCGATATTGGCCGTTGCTGGCCCGAACGGGGCGGGCAAGACGACGTTGCTCAACCTCGTGTGCGGTGTCGCAAAACTGGCGCTGGGCGATGTACGTATTCAGGGTCAAAGCTTGCGGAAACTGTCGTCGCTGGAGCGGGCCCGACGGATTGCCGTTGTCGGCCAGCAAGAAATGCCCGACGGGCGGCTGCAACTGCGCGACTATGTGGCCCTTGGGCAAATCCCGATCAAGGCCGACAAATCCGCCGAAGCTCTTAAGACGGACCTGCAGCGCGTATTAGACACCACCGAACTGTCCCATCTGGCTGGCAAACAGATGGCAAAACTGTCGGGCGGAGAGCGCCAGCGCGCCCATATCGCACGGGCGTTGGCGCAGAACCCCTCGCTGCTGTTTTTGGACGAACCGACCAACCACCTGGATCCGGATGCCAAAGGGCACATGCTGTCTCTGGTGGCCGAGTTGGGTGTGACGGTTGTAATGATCGTCCACGATCTGGTCATGATCCCCGAATTCGCCAGCCACGTCGCCCTGATGAAGAACGCACAGCTTACGGCCTTCGGCCCGGTCGCCGAGGTTCTGACCCCAGACCGCGTGCGCGAGACTTTTGGTGTTGACTATTTGTGTTTCCAGCACGAAGGACGCGTGATCCCCGCGCTGGACATCCGAAAACGAAAGCTTTCGTCTTAACAGGAGAGATTGATGAAACTGAAACTCTTGTCCGCTGCGGTCCTAAGCGCGCTGGCGGGCGGCGCTGCCGCGCAAGAGGTCACCGTCGACAATTGCGGTGAACCTCTGGTGTTCGATAGCAAGCCCGAGCGGATCGTGGTTCATGACATGAACATGACCGACATGGCCTTTGCACTGGGTCTTCAAGACAGCATCGTTGGCCTGACCGGGATCACCGGCTGGTACAAGACCAGCCCCGATTTCGACGCGCAGCGCGGTGACATCCCCGAACTCGCTCCGAAATACCCGACGGTCGAAAACCTCGTCGCGGTCGAACCCGACATGTTCTTCGCCGGTTGGTATTACGGCATGAAACCCGGCGGAGACGTCACCCCTGACACGCTGGAGCCCTTTGGCATCAAGACCATGGTGCTGACCGAAAGCTGCATTCACCTGAACAAAGACCGTCCCGAAGCCAGCATGGACCTGCTGTTTGACGACGTTCTGCGTCTGGGCACGGTCATGCATGTCGAGGACAAGGCGAACGCGCTGGTCTCGGGCTGGAAAGACCAACTGGCCGCGATCGAAGCCAAAACCGCCGATCTGGAAAAACCCCGCGTCTTCCTGCTGGACGGCCCGGCCGATGCGCCCTTTACCGCAGGCAAATATGCCATTCCCGACGCGATGATCGCAGCGGCTGGCGGCGTCAACGTCACCCATGACATGGACACTAGCTGGGGCCGCACCTCGTGGGAGGCTGTCGCCGCCTCGAACCCCGAATTCCTTGTTCTGCTGGACTACCAAACGGGCAATGGCGCGGCAGATACGTTTAAGTTCCTGCAGGAACATCCGGTGATGTCGCAGACCGATGCAGTCAAGAACGAGCGCTGGATCGGCCTGCGCTACGAAGAGCTGACACCGGGACCGGCAAACATCGAAGCGATCCAGAAGATGGCAACGGCGATGCACCGGGGTAACAGCTGAGATGACGAAGACGGGCCAGGCGGTCCTGCTGGGGGCGGTCATTCTGACCGCCCTTTTGCTGCTGTCGACGATCTATGGCACCACCCCGATCCCCTTGGCCGAGGTTTTCACCGCGATTGGGCTGGGGACTGGCGTGACTGAGGGCGACATGTCCCCTCTGCACCGGATCGTCTTTGACCTGCGCCTGCCCCGCGCGTTGTTTGCGGCGGTGATTGGGGCTGGGCTGGGTGTTGTCGGGGTCGTATTGCAGACGACAACGCGCAATGACCTGGCTGACCCGTTTCTCTTTGGCCTCTCGTCCGGGGCTGCTGCTGGTGCCGTTCTCGTCATCACTGTGACAGGCGATGTTCTGGGCATCTGGACCCTGCCGCTTGCGGCCTTTTGCGGAGGCCTGATCGCGTCCGGCATTGTTCTGGCCCTGGTTCAAAGCCTGCGCACCAGCGCGCCGGAAAAACTGATCCTTGCAGGCCTGGCTGTATCCTTCCTGTTTTCGGCCATCACCAACTATCTGATCTTCGCAGGCGACAGCCGCGCCGCGCATTCCGTCATTTTCTGGATGCTAGGCGGCCTTGGTCTTGCCCGGTGGGAGACCTTTCCACTTGTCGTACTGGGGCTAGCCTTGATCCTGGGCTATTCCCTCTATCGCAGCCGCTGGCTCGACGCGCTTCTGACGGGGGATTTCACGGCCTCAACACTGGGTATTCCAGTGCAAGGCCTGCGGTTTCGAATGTTTCTGGTCGCCGCCTTGGCCACGGCCAGCTTTGTATCGGTGGCAGGCGTGATCGGGTTCGTCGGCCTGATGGTTCCGCATATCGCCCGAGGTATCGCCGGAACGCTGCACCGCAATCTGTTGATCACATCTGCCGTCGTCGGTGCCATCCTGTTGACGCTTTCAGACATCCTGTCCCGATTGCTTCTGGCCCCGCAGGAACTGCCGGTGGGGATCGTCACAACTTCGATTGGGTCGCTGTTTGTGTTCCTCTACCTGTTCAAATCCTCACGATCTGACTAGCGTGGCCGTCATCCCAAGTTTTGCCGACGCTCAAGCCAGCTGCCCAGCTCTTTCTCGGCCGAAAAGATGCTCTCACGGTTCAGTATCTGAGAAGTCATGGCCTTTGAAACCGCCCGGACACGCTTGTTGATCGCGATATCGCTGGCATCCACCGGCAAATCGCCCACATCCAGCTTTTCATAGATCGACAGCAGCCGGTTCTGCACCGTCCTCAGGGCCAGCTTACGACGCAGCGCGATGGTCTTGTCGGGCAAACCAAGGGCGAGATCGGATAGGATTGCCAGCTCAACCTCCGTCAGCGCCTCGCCCGAGCGGCTCTGTTCCCGCTGGATCTGGTGGATTTCGCGGTCCACCATGATCTGCGCCTCGATCAGAACGGCGCGCAGGGCCAGATGCATTCGTGAGGGGCTGGCCGTCTTCAAAACATAACCATAGGCGGCCTCTTTCGGAACGATCCGCGCAATGCCGCGCAGATAGGCCTCGTCAGAATAGTTG
The DNA here is from genome assembly GCF_056541705.1 of Ruegeria sp. AG1. Taxonomy (NCBI): domain Bacteria; kingdom Pseudomonadati; phylum Pseudomonadota; class Alphaproteobacteria; order Rhodobacterales; family Roseobacteraceae; genus Ruegeria; species Ruegeria sp. AG1. Next base: position 47,745 of record NZ_JBQFYU010000010.1, read on the forward strand.
GACCAAAACAGAATGCGGGTCGCGGGGCGTTCCGACCAAATGGTCCGCGCAGCCTCGATCCCGTTTCGCTCTTTCATGCGCAAGTCCATGACGATGGCTTCAACACAATTCTGTCGGGCCTGCTCTTCCCCTTCCCGGCCGTTCGAGGCGAGGCTCAGGTCGGTCACCTCGGGCAAGGCATCCTGAACCAGCTCCCGCAGGTAGTTCGCGTGCATGGCATCGTCTTCGACCAGCAGAACCTTCATGCCAACACCTCGGTTTTCGGGCATTCAGAAGCCGGCAGGCAGACCGTAATCTCGGTCCCGCCATTGTAGCGGATGTCAAACTGCGCGGCTATCAGCCGGGCGCGGGTGCGCATGTGCGTCAACCCGCCCGAGGCCTGCCGGATTTCAATCGCTCCCATGCTGCGCCCATTGTCCCGCACGCGAAGGCGCAGCCCGTCCTGACATACAATCTCGACCTCGATCCGACTGGCCGAGGCGTGCCGGACCGCGTTGTTGATGGCCTCTTGTGCGATACGGAACAAAGCGATGCGCTTGGTTTGCGGCAGCCGGTCGACCATCCCGCCGGACAGATCACGCACGTCAATCTCGACCCCTTCATCCGGGTCGATCGCGCGTTCAAGATGGGTTCGCACGGCGTGCTGAAAGCCGAACAGCTCCAGCAGCGACGGAATCGAGGTATCGATGATCTCACGCAATCCCTGGATGCAGTTCCTCATACTGCTGCGCAGCCCGTCCAAGTCCTGAGGCGTTTCGCACCGCTCCAAATCCCGGCTGATCCGCGTCATATCGGCCAGAGTCTGATCGTGCAGATCCATCCCTACCCGTTGGCGTTCCAGCTCTAGCGCGTCTGTCAGGCTGAGGGCCCCAAGCCGCAGCCCTTCTTCCCGCGCTTGCACCTCGGTCCGCATGATCGCCTCACGCCGGGCCTGTTCATTCGCACGCAGAGCATAGAAATACGGGGCCAGAATATCCGCAATATTGCGAACCTGTTCGACCGCTTGTTCATCATAGAAATCAAGCTTTTGTGACGAACAGTTCAAGGACCCGATCGTGCGGCCCAGCACTTTCATCGCCACATTCACGCGGCTGCGCATATTGTGTTTGAGGATGGGATCGTAGTCCCCTCCTTCGAACACATATCGCGGGTCCTTCGGGGCGTTTCCGGTCAGCATGTAGTCGCAATCCCCCCGCAGGATATCGCGCACGGGCGAGACCTCGACCGGGGCGCGGGTGCGGCTCCAACTGGTGCGCAGGCCGACCTCATAACTTGTGTTAAGCCGCCCTTCCTCGTCGATCAGGCAGACATCCAGATGGTCAATTTCCAGAATGCGCACAATCTCGGATTTCACTGACCGCAACGCGGATTTGATATCCAGATTGCCCGCCAGATGATTCGAAATCCGTAAATAATAGGCAAGATCGGCCATGTGTTCTCTTTCGCAGCGCCAGCCCGCCGCAACCGGCATGTGCAAGTATATCGACCGGCGGATCAGGTGTCATGCGGGTCGCCGCAGCCTATTTGCGGGAACCCGCAAGGAATGCGCGCGTCCTACTCTTACGCTGTGCGTGCCCTTTAGCGACTTTAGGCACGTCGGCCCCGTCAGGCTGGCACCAAAATCGTGCGGCGCTTGGGCCGCTTTGGGAGGAAAACATGACACTAAAGGCCATATTGCTCGGCGCTGCGGCCGGGTTCATCACCCTGACAGCCCCGGCTGCCGAAGCGGATACATCCGACAAACGCATTGCCCTGTCGAACAACTACGCAGGTAATTCGTGGCGGCAAGCCATGCTGGAAAGCTGGCATAAGAACGGAGATCAGGCCGTCGCGGATGGTGTTGTCGCCGCTGCTGACGCCTTTACGACCTCGGAAAATCAGGCCACTGAACAGGCGGCTCAGATCCAGAACATGATCCTGCAGGGCTATGATGCCATTGTGATCAACGCCGCCTCACCCACCGCAATCAATGGCGCGGTCAAGGCCGCGTGCGATGCGGGTATCACCGTTGTGTCCTTCGACGGCATCGTTCAGGAACCCTGCGCGTGGCGCATTGCGGTCGACTTTCAGCAAATGGGGCGCGAGCAGGTGAAATACCTGGCCGAGCGTTATCCTGATGGCGGCAACCTGCTGGAAATCCGCGGTCTGGCCGGAGTGTTCGTCGATGACGAGATCAGCGCGGGTATTCATGACGAGGTGAAGAACACCAATTTCGAGATCGTGGGCTCGGTCCATGGGGATTGGGCGCAGGATGTGGCGCAGAAGGCCGTCGCCGGTATCCTGCCCAGCCTGCCCGAGATCGTGGGCGTCGTAACCCAGGGTGGTGACGGCTATGGGGCCGCGCAGGCCATCGGGGCCACGGATCGTCCAATGCCGACCATCGTAATGGGCAACCGTCAGGACGAACTTCAGTGGTGGTCAGATGAGCAGGACGCAAACGGGTATCAGACAACCTCTCTGTCGATTGCGCCGGGCGTCAGCACGCTGGCCTTTTGGGTCGCCCAGCAGATTCTGGATGGGCAAGAGGTGCCGAAGGACCTGACCGTGCCGTTCCTGAAAATCGATCAGGCAGATTTGAAGGACGCCCTGAAAACAACGCCCAAGGGCTCGGTCGCCAACGTGGAATACACGCAGGATCAGGCCAAAGACGTCATCGCGTCGGCCCAGTAAGCGCGTGAAGACCGACGAGAATACGGGACCCGGAGCCACCGCCGCTCCGGTCGTCTCTCTGGAGCAGGCCCATCTGTCCTATGGGCCTGTTCTTGCCCTGCGTGGTGCGACGTTGAGCATCAGCGCAGGAGAATGCGTCGGACTGGTCGGCCACAATGGGGCCGGGAAATCCACGCTGGCGAATGTGATCAACGGCCGCCTCACGCAAACTCAGGGCGCCGTTCACCATCGGAACGCAGATCCTGCCCTACGCAACAGTCTAAACGCGCAGAATGCAGGTATTCGTAGCGTGTTTCAGGAGCTGTCGCTCTGCCCGAACCTGACCGTGTTGGAGAACCTGCGTATTCCCTATCGCAACATGCCGCGCAAAGCCTGGCGGCGGGTTGCGCGGCAAAAGATGCTCGACGCGCTGGACCTTGTCTTTCCGGGTCATGGCATCCACGCCCGCGCAACGGTCGGAAACCTGACTATAGCCGAGCGTCAGATGGTCGAGATCGCCATCGCCTTTGCCGACCGCGACCGAGAACCCAGCCTTGTTATTCTGGACGAGCCGACCTCGTCCCTTGACGCCGCCATCGCGCAACAATTGCTGGACCATATCAAACGGTTCTGCGCCAAAGGCGGTGCGGTGCTGTTCATCTCGCACATGATGGGTGAGATTTTCGAAGTCTCGACCCGGATCATCGTCATGAAAGATGGCCAGATCGTTGATGACCAACCTGCCAGCCAATTCACCCGAGCCTCGATCGTGGATGCGATGGGGCATGTCGCGCCAGATGAAGACACCTCGGGCGCCGGGCGGGCAGATCGGACCCTCGGGGCCGAGGTTGTACGGGCGGCAAATGGGCTGAACGCCCGCGCGGGTGAGATTGTCGGGCTGGCCGGGCTTGCAGGTCACGGACAGGCCGAAGCACTAGCGCAAATCTACTTCGACCACGCCCCAAAATGGAAATCCGCGCGCCAGCCCGAGGTGGTCTTTGTCGCCGGAGACCGCGCCCGTGACGGGTTGATGCCGCTCTGGTCGATCATGCGAAACCTCTCGCTGACAACTCTGCCCGAGTTCAGCCAGAAAGTGATGGTGGATCGAAGCGATGAGGCGGACATGGTTCAGACTTGGAAAGACCGTATAGGCATTCGCACAGACAACCTGTTGAACCCGATCCTTTCCCTTTCGGGCGGCAACCAGCAGAAGGTTCTGTTTGCCCGCGCGCTGGCCTCCTCCGCGCCGATTGTTGTGATGGATGACCCGATGCGCGGCGTGGATGTGGGCACCAAGAAAGACGTCTATCAGATGATCCAGGCAGAAGCCGCAAGAGGCCGCAGCTTCCTGTGGTACTCGACCGAGACCGACGAAATCCTCGAATGTGACCGGGTCTTCGTGTTCCGCGCCGGTCAGATTGCAGCCGAGCTGGAAGGTGACGAGATCACCGAGGAGAACATCCTGCACGCCTCTTTCCAGATGCAGGAGGCCTGATATGACCAGCGACCGTTTGCGCCTTTTGCTGCCCGTTCTGTCTCTGGCCGTCCTGTTGGGGGCCGTGTTCTACCTGCAACCCCGCGCGATGAGCTATTTTGGCCTGAACCTCCTGTTCAATCTGGCGATTCCCGTGGCCTTGGCCACCATTGCGCAGATGATGATCATCATGGTCAACGACATCGACCTATCGATCGGCACTTTCGTCAGTTTCTGCGCCTGTGTCACGGCCACATTCGTGCACGACACGCCTCTGCTGGGCTATGGCATTCTGGCCGCGGCGGTTCTGGCCTATGCAGCACTTGGGGCCTTGATCCAACTGCGCGGATTGCCCGCAATCGTCGTGACCCTGGGCATGTCTTTCGTCTGGGGCGGGCTAGCGGTGCTGATCCTGCCCTCACCCGGCGGAGCGTCGCCCGAGTGGTTAAAAACACTGATGAATTTCAAAACCCCACTGGTACCGGTTGCCGTGATTGCTCCGCTGGTCGTGGCCTTTGCCGTGCATCTGTTGATCAAACGGTCCTGGGTGGGCGTGGTTCTTCAGGGTGTTGGCGGCAATGAACGCGCAATGGAGCGCGCTGGTTGGTCGGTCGTCCGCCTGCGGGCCTCTGCCTATGGATTGGCGGGCCTGTTCGGAGTGCTGGCAGGCATGTGCCTTGTCGGACTGACCACTGCGGCGGATGCCAATATCGCGCTGCGCTATACGCTGTTGTCGATTGCTGGCGTGATCCTTGGCGGAGGCGAATTTGTCGGCGGTCGTGTCTCGCCCTTCGGGGCCGTTATCGGGGCGCTGACCCTGACCCTTGCCGCCAGTTTCCTGTCCTTTCTGCGCCTCTCGCCGGATTGGCAGATCGGTGCACAGGGCGCGATCCTGATCCTCGTTCTGGCCGTGCGACTGTTCTTTGTCCGCAAGGAGGTCTCGGCATGAGTGATCAAACCACCCCTGACACCGGACACAATCCCTTGCGGGCACTTGTTCAGAAACCGTGGCTCTGGGCTTATCTGGCCGCAGGGATTACCTTTGTCGCCACCAGTCTGCTGGCCGGGTCCGGGGCGGGGTCGTTACTCTATGCGGCGCTGACCTTTGCCTCCTTCTCGGCTATTGTCGGCATCGGACAGATGCTCGTGATTACGCTTGGTCCCGGCAATATCGACCTGTCTGTTCCAGCCACAATGACATTGGCCGCCACTTTGGCGCTAAAGTTCATGGACACGCAGTCCGCGCTGATCCTGCCCGGCCTGCTGGTTGCAATCGGAATAGGCATCGGTTGCGGGATCGTGAACTTCGCGCTGATCCTGATACTGCGTATCCCGCCCATCATCGCAACTCTGTCCGCCTCGTTCCTGTACCAATCACTGGCGATCTGGTCGAACCGGGGGCTGCGCATCAAACCACCGGAACCCTTGGCCGAGTTCGCCTCGGGCGGGACGTTCGGGGTTCCGAATGTCGCCTGGGTCGGCATTGCGCTGGCCTTCTGTGCATGGCTGCTTTTGGAACGCGCGATTGCAGGGCGGTGGATCTCGGCCATCGGGCAAAACCTACGCGCGGCAAGGCTCAGCGGGGTCCCGGTGAACGCGGTGCGCTTTGGCATCTATGTCAACTCAGCCATTTGTGCCGCCTTGGCGGGGTTTCTGCTGGCCAGCTTCTCGGGCGGGGCCAACCTGAACATGGGCACCGAATACATGCTGATGTCCATTGCAGTCGTCGTCATTGGCGGGTCGTCCATCGGCGGAGGCAATTCGAACGTGCCCGGTATCTGGGGGGCGGCGCTGTTCATGTTTTTGATCGTATCGATGCTGAATTCATACGGTCTGGGCGCCGGAATTCGCCTGATTTTGACCGGGCTTGTGATTGTGGGTGTGGTCACTCTGGCCAGCCGAAAGGGATATAGCGCATGAGTCATTCGCAGACATATGAGGTCATCCGTCCCGTGTTTCGGGACCTGATCCACTCCAACCTCACGCTGGCACGGATCGCGACGGGCCATGTCTGGACCGAGGGGCCGGTCTGGTTTCCCGCACATGAAACGTTGCTGTTCTCGGACATCCCGAATGCCCAAATGTATCGCTGGACCCCGCATGGCGGCACCAGCTTGTTCCGCCAGAACTCAAACTATTCCAACGGCAACACGCGTGATCGCGAGGGGCGGCTGGTGACCTGCCAGCACGCAACCCGTTCAGTGGTGCGGACCGAGCATGACGGACGACAGACAACAATGGCTGACCATCATGATGGCCGCCGATTGAATTCGCCCAACGACGTGATCACCCGTTCGGATGGTTCGATTTGGTTCTCGGATCCGACTTACGGCATCCTCTCTGATCTTGAAGGTCACAAAGCCAAGCCCGAGCAAGACGGCAGCTTTGTCTTCCGCCTTGATCCGGACAGTCCGGAACCCACCATTGTTTCACGCGATTTCGTGCAGCCGAACGGGCTGGCATTCTCTAAAGATGAAGGCCGCCTGTACGTCGCCGAATCCGGCAGCAGCCATGACCCGGACGTTCCTTCTTTACTGAAGGTCTTTGATGTCCAGCCGGACGGCGGGCTTGGCAAACCCAGCGATTTCGCCGCGATTGATAAGGGTCTGCCCGACGGGCTACGCGTAGACCAATACGACAATGTCTGGTGCTCCGCGGCGGACGGGGTGCATGTGTTCTCGCCCGACGGAGAGCTGCTGGGCAAGGTGAAAACGCCCGAGACCGTCGCGAACCTGTGTTTCGGCGGCCCGCGCGGCAATATGCTGTTCATCACCGCAACCACCAGTGTTTACGCAGTTCACGTGAACACCAAGGGCGCTGTAGGATAAGCAAATTCTGGACTTCCGATCCTCGCCTAGACATGGTGGCGATGTGCGCAAACCCCCTCAAAAGGGTTTGCCCGAAACACGCCACCAACGAAGGTCCACCTGATGAACCAACCCCATACGACGCGCATGAATGGCGCGCAGATCATCCTGAAAATGCTGGAGCTTCACGGCGTTTCCCATGTTTTCGGTCTGCCCGGTGAGACAACGATTGGCTGGTACAAGGAATGGCGCGCCAATAGCGGGATCGAGTTCGTGCTGACCCGCGATGAACGCACCGCGGCCTTCGCCGCTGAAGCCTATGCTAAGATCACAGGTCGCCCTGCCGTGCTTGAAGCGCCCAGCCCCGGTGTGACCCATTGCACCCCGGGCATTACTGAGGCGTTCCTCAGCTCGGTGCCGGTGATCTATTTCAGCTCGGACATTCCGATCAATCAGGACAAAAAGCACGGTCTGACCGGCGTCGATCAAACTCGGCTCTATGACAGTATCTGCAAGGAAAGCTTCGTACTGACCAATGCGCGCGATATCCCGTTCCTGATACGCAGGGCCTTTCGCGTTGCAACCTCGGGCCGTCCGGCGCCGGTTCATATCCGTGTGCCGATCAACATTTTTGGCGAAGAGGCCGACATCATCGACCTGTATGCCGAACCGGACTACAGCACCTATCCCGCGCACCGACCGGTCGCGGATCACAGCAAGATCCGCGCTGCAATCGACGTGCTGTTGGCGGCGCAAAAACCTGCGATTGTCTGTGGCCAGGGCGCGCTGATCTCACAAGCCTCGGATGCAATCCTTGAACTGGCTGAACGGCTGCAAATCCCGGTCGGCACCACCACGCCCGGCAAAGGCACCATTCCAGAGGATCATCCATTGGCCCTGCGCGTCATCGGTGGCCGTGGAGGTATGGAGTATTCGAACCAATACTTGCTCGAGGCCGACACAATCTTCTTCATCGGCTCGAATACCGACAGCGCCGGAACGGATCACTGGAAACTCTATGGCGATCCCTATACCAAAACCTTCCTGCACCTTGATATTGCAGAGGCTCATGTCGGAAACACCTTCCCGCTGAAGGTTGGCCTTGTTGGTGATGCCCGCGCAACGATCGAATATATGGTTGAAATTCTTAAGGCTGAGCATCCCGGCCTTCAGCGGACGCCACTGGATTTGAACCCCATCAAACAAACCGCGCTGGACAAGGTCTTCAACTCGAACATCCCGATGCCAGAGGGTACGATCTCACCGGTCAAGCTGTCTCAAGTGTTGGACCGGATCATGCCTGATGACGCGGTTGTCACGTCTGAGCCCGGCGTCAGTGCGATTTACCCTTCGGCGCTGCTGACCTTCCGCAAACCGGGGCGGCGCTACATCACCAACTACTCGATGGGGGCGCTGGGATATTCGGTGCCTGCCGCAGTTGGCGCGATCTACGCCCATGACGGCCCGGTCATTTCCTTCACCGGAGACGGATCGTTCGGGTTCGTCATCGGCGATATGGAGACCCTCAAGCGCAGCGGCAAGAACATCACCGTTATCCTGACCCGCAACGACACGTTTGGCTGGATCAGAGGTGAGGCGATCCTGCTCGACGATGTGGATGAGCCTTGGACCACCGATTTCGGGCGTGTCGACTATTGCAAAGTGGCCGAAGGGTTCGGCTTCAAAACCGCCCGGATCACCTCTGAAGCCGATATTGAACCCATTCTGTCAGACGCCATCGCCAATCCGGGCGCGAATTTCATCGAGATGATGGTGCCCTCACAAGACAAGATCATCCCCTTCGTTCCCAATTGGGTTCGCGTGGCCCGCGCAAAGAACCTGCCTCACTTCTATTGAGGCAGGCTATAGGTCAGCAACTCCCGCACCAGCGGATTGGGAAAGCGACGTTTGAAGGTGACGGCGTGAAAGCTTTCCTTGATGCGGGGATGTTCCTCGGCCTCAACCAGACGGCCCGAGGACAGCTCATCCTGCACAACGATCGGGGCTACAAGTGCAAGCCCGATATCCTCACGCGCGAGCAGGCGCATCATGGCCATATCATCCACTTCGGCCGCGATCTGAGGCCGGACTGACATGCGGCTGGCCATCGAATCAAACGCGGTGCGGACGCTGTTATTGGTGGTGGGCAGGATAAAGGGCTGCTCCTCCAACAGTTCCCGGATCGGGCGCTTTGGATCCAGTCGCGCCGGCGTGCCGACGATGCTGACGGGCTGTTCCGCAAGATGATGCGTTTCAAAACTGGTCAAGCTGTCACTGGCGGGCTCATGATTCATGAGAACCAGATCGAAATTCAGCGTCTCCAGCCCCTCAAGCAACTCGCTGGGATTGCCTGATCGCAGGATCACCTCGACATCTGAGCGCGCCAGCATCGGGCGCAGAAAGCCGATCTGAAAGTTCCGCGACAAGGTCGCCTGCGCACCAACCCGCAGCGCAGTACGTGCGTTGCCCTCATCCTGCAGAGTGGCCACAAGTTCTTGTCCTGTCGCGAAAATTGCATCCGCATGGTCCAGCGCGATACGCCCGGCCTCGGTCAGATGCAGCTTGCGCCCGCGACGTTCAAACAGGGGATGACCCAGCCGTTCCTCAAGCTCTTTGATCTGAACGGACAGCGCGGATTGCGACAGGTTCAGCCGCTGGGCTGTCCGGGTCAGATTGCCATCATGGGCGACCGCCCAGAAGTAACGTAGGTGATGATAGTTAAGCGGCATACCGTTCTAAATAATAGAACGCAATCTCCATAACAATGTATTTTTCATACTGACGAAGGCGCAATATGTCCTGCTCAACCGGCCAAATCAGGCTGGACTCACAAGGAACGCGCATCATGACCTACCTGTTTCTACCCTTGCTTAGCCCTCTGATCTTGCTGGCATCGGCCTACTATGCCAGCCGCAACCCGGGACTGCGGCCAAACCACGTCGTCAGGCTGTCGGAATGGGCTGCATTGGCGGCTTTCGGAGGCGCTGCGCTGTCGGCCCTGATGCTGGTTCTTAACGGCTCCGGCACCTCGGGGTTGATCGGGGTCTGGGGCGTTGGCCTTTCCGTGCGGCTTGACGCGGTCAGCGCCATCATGCTGGTTCTGGTCAGCTTCATCGGATGGGTCGTTATACGTTATTCGGCTACCTATATGGATGGCGAGGCCCGTCAGGGTGCGTTCACCGGCTGGATGTCGGCAACACTCGCCTCGGTTCTGTTGTTGGTGATGTCGGGCAACCTGATCCAATTGCTCGCTGCGTGGATTGCGACCAGCCTGCTGCTGCACCAATTGTTGCTGTTCTACCCCGAGCGGACCACCGCCCGAAGGGCAGCGCGGAAAAAGGCCGTTGTGGCGCGTATCAGTGAAGGCGCGCTAGCCCTTGCGGTAGTCCTGTTGATCTCAACCTATGGCACCACGGACATTGCCTCGATCCTGTCTTCGGCTGAACCCAACGGGCTGACCATCGCCGCCGCGCTGCTGATTGCGCTGGCCGCCATCATGGCCTCGGCCCAGTTCCCGGTCCATGGGTGGCTGACCGAGGTGATGGAGGCCCCGACCCCCGTCTCGGCCCTGCTGCATGCGGGCGTCATCAACGCCGGCGGGTTCCTACTGATCCGATTTGCCGACGTGATGCTGGCCGCACCGGGCATCATGGCGCTGCTGGTGATGCTAGGCGGGTTCACCGCGCTATTCGGCGGTCTGGTTATGCTGACACAACCTGCAGTGAAGACCTCGCTGGCGTGGTCGACCATTGCGCAGATGGCCTTCATGATCATGCAATGCGGGCTGGCCCTGTTCCCGCTGGCGCTGCTGCACATCGTGGCGCATTCGCTCTACAAAGCGCATGCTTTCCTCAGCGCGGGTGAGGCCGTGCGCAACGTGGCCGCAATCCGCAGGCCCGGTCCAGTCGCGGTTCCAAGCGCGCGGAACGTTTTGCTGGCCTTTGCCACCGGCATCCTGATCTACGGCATCGTCGCCATGACCTTTGGCGTAGACGGCAAATCCGTTCAGGCGATTGCCCTTGGCGTGATCCTGATCTTCGGCGTCGCCTATCTGCTGGCGCAGGGCTTTGCTGATGCCGCACCCGGCGCGTTGACCCGCCGCACTGTTGTCTATGCTGGCGTAACCTCGATCAGCTACTTCGTCCTGCAGATCATCGCCGTGTACTTGACCAAGGGCACCCTGCCCGCTGCGCCCGCGCCCGGGCCGTTGGAGTGGACGTTGATCATTCTCGCCCTGATCAGCTTTGGCGCGGTCGCTCTGGCACAATCGACCTTCCCGCTATGGGCCTCGCACCCGGCGGCGGCTGGTATTCGGGTGCATCTGTCAAACGGGCTTTATGCCAACGCAATCTTTGACCGGCTGCTGGACGGATGGTCCAAGCGCCAAACCGTGTAAGAGGGGTTTCTCAAGATGTATATGAAGCACGAAAGCTATCCCGCCGCCCTTCTGGAACTGGTCGCGTTGGCCAATGACGCGGTGCGTCAAATCCCGCCGCTGTTCCCGCTTGCCTCCAACGTCGCGGTGAACCCGTTTCTGGGACAAACGCAAGAGACGCTGGCCGTGACCTCCGCCCGGCTGGCGCGGGTTGCAGGCACGCGGATCACACCGGACCGGACGGTACTTGCGCAGAAACTGGCAAGCGGAGAGATTTCTGAGGCCGATCTGCGGGAGGCCCTCGCCAGTGTCGAAAGCCGCTTTGACGCACCCAGTTTCGAAGATCTGCAAGCTGCGCTTGGGTCCGAGACCGCGAAGCTGTCCCCCCTGCCCACGGTTGCCGATCTGGCCGCCGAGGTCTCCGGCATCGACTGGCCGGGTCTGATTGACGAACGGATCGGAGCCTGGGCCGCCAGTCATTTCGATCAGGGTCAGGCCCTATGGCAACCCAACCGCACAGGCGGTGCCTACAGTGCGTGGCGTGAGTTCGCCTCACGCGATTTGACCCCGGAAATCCACGGCCTGAAAGGGTTCGGAGCTTTTGTCGCTGGCACCAACCGCTCGCAATGGCGGGCGATTGGTCGCGCCTCTGAGGCTCTGGGTGTCACCCCTGAGGCGGCCAGCACGGCCTTCCATCGCTGGCTGATGACACTGGGCGGATGGGCGCAATATGCCCGCTATCTGCTGTGGCAGGCTGAATTGGAAGGGCAGACGGATACAAGCACCACCGAACTGCTGGCCATTCGCATGGTATTCGAAGAGGCTCTGTTTGGTCTTTACCACGATCAGATTGCCGATCGCTGGGCTGAAACCATTGCCCGGCATGAGGCCCCCATCACCCCGACCCGCGATCTGGTGATCGACGCGGTGCTACAGGACGCCTCGGAGCGCGCGCAACAACGCAAACTGGCACAAACCCTTAGCGCCCGTCAGCCGCGGATGGTCGAAGGCCGCCCCGAAGTGCAAGCGGCGTTTTGCATCGACGTCCGCTCCGAAGTCTTCCGCCGCGCGCTGGAATCGCAGGACAGCGGGATCGAGACCATTGGTTTTGCGGGATTCTTCGGCCTCGCCAGCGCCCACAAAGCAGCCGGTTCCGACGTGACCGAAATACGGGGGCCAGTCCTGTTGAACCCCAACGTATGCTCCCACGCGGCCGAGGGCGCGCAGGCTGACCTGAATCGCCGCTACACCGCACGGGCCAAACGGGCCTGGGGCCGGTTCAAACTGGCCGCCGTCTCCTCATTCGCCTTTGTCGAGGCAACAGGGCCCGTCTATGCGGGCAAACTGCTGCGTGATGCTCTGGGCAAGGGCCACGGCGCCGCGAAGTTCGACCCCGCGCCGAAGCTTGACGACGGGATCGACCTACCTGCACGCGTCGCCTCGGCCAAGGCCATCCTTGGGGCGATGTCTTTGACCAGCAACTTTGCTCGTATCGTGATGCTGGCCGGTCATGGCGCGGATGTGACCAACAACCCCCATGAAAGCGCCCTGCAATGTGGCGCATGTGGCGGTCATGCCGGTGACGTCAGCGCCCGCCTTCTGGCCGGGTTGTTGAACGATCATGCGGTACGTGAAGGGCTGCGCGCCGAGGGGATTGACATCCCGGCGGACACGCTGTTTCTGGCGGCGATGCACCACACTACGACCGACAAGGTCTCTCTGTTCGATCAGGATCAGGCGACGGGTCAGTGGGCCGCGCAGATTGCACAGCTGAAAAACTGGCTGACCTCGGCCGGACAGCTGGCCCGGTCTGAGCGTGCCGCGCGTCTGCCGCGTGCCAAGGGGGCCAATGACATCGCCCGCCGCGCCACCGATTGGGCTGAGCTGCGCCCCGAATGGGGTCTGGCCGGATGCCGCGCCTTCATTGCCGCGCCGCGGTCCCGGACTGTTGGCACGGGTCTTGCGGGCCAGTCCTTCCTGCACAGCTATGACTGGCGCGCGGATGAGGGCTTTGGCGTGTTGGAACTGATCATGACCGCCCCGGTCGTGGTCGCCAGCTGGATCAGCCTGCAGTATTACGGCTCGACCGTCGCGCCTAGCCTGTTCGGTGGCGGCAACAAACTGTTGCACAATGTGGTCGGCGGCATCGGTGTTGTCGAAGGCAATGGCGGCGCGCTGCGCCCCGGCCTACCTTGGCAATCCGTGCATGACGGAGAGGCGTTCCAGCACGATCCGCTACGGCTGTCGGTCATCATCGAGGCCCCACGAGAGGCGATGAACGACATCCTCAGACGCAACGAAACCGTGAAAGAGCTATTCGACAATCGTTGGCTGCACCTGATCGCCATGGATGAAAACGGCGATCTGGCCTGGCGTTACACCAAGGATCTGGAATGGGTCGCGATGGCGCGTGCCGAGATCAGCGCCATGGCGGCTGAGTAACACTTAGGAGGCCCGGCAAGGAAACTCGCCGGGCCGTCTCACCTAAAGCGCGGCGTGGAACAGCTGCGTCAGGTTCTCTTTCGTCAGCTCAATCGGATTGCCCCCGCAGGAGGGGTCAATGATCGCGCCTTCGACCAGTTCCGGAATCCGATCTTCGGTCACGCCCAGTTCCGACAGCTGACGCGGGATCCCAAGCGCATTGTTGAATTCCTGAACGAAGCTCTGGAATCCGTCGAAGCCGCCCTCGATACCCAGATAAGCGGCAGCCTGTTGGAACCGATCCGCAATGGCGGGTGCGTTGAACTCTAGCACCGCGGGCATACAGACCGCGTTGGTCGTACCGTGATGGGTGTTGAACACTGCGCCAATCGGATGGCTCATGGCGTGAATCGCACCGAGCCCCTTTTGAAACGCGGTCGCCCCCATCGCCGCCGCGCTCATCATCTGCGCGCGCGCCTCAAGATCAGTGCCATCCGCATAGGCGCGCGGCAGATAGTCCTTGACCAACCGCATCCCCTCCAGCGCGATGCCTTGGCTCATTGGGTGGTAATGCGGGCTGGAATAGGCCTCGACACAATGGGCAAAGGCGTCCAGCCCGGTGCCTGCGGTGATGAATTTCGGCATGCCCACAGTCATTTCCGGGTCGCAGATCACCACGGTCGGCAAAACCTTCGGGTGAAAGATGATCTTCTTGGCGTGGGTCTCGGAATTGGTGATGACACTGGCACGCCCCACCTCGGACCCTGTTCCGGCCGTGGTCGGCACCGCAATGATCGGCGCAATCACATCCGTATTCGCGCGGGTCCACCAATCGCCGATATCTTCAAAATCCCAAACCGGCCGCGTTTGACCCGCCATGAAGGCAACCATCTTGCCAAGATCCAGTCCCGAGCCGCCGCCGAAGGCAATTACCCCGTCATGACTGCCGGCCTTGTAGGCCGCGACACCGGCATCAAGGTTCTTTTCATTCGGGTTCGGGTCCACATCGCTGAACATACCCCGACCCAGCCCGGCGGCCTCAAGAATATCCAGCGTCGCCGTGGTAATCGGCAAATCGGTCAACCCCTTGTCCGTCACCAACAGGGGGCGCTTCATCCCTGCCGCCGCACAGGCCTCGGGCAATTCCTTGATGCGGCCAGCACCGAATTTGATCGCGGTCGGGTAGGACCAGTTTCCAACAAGGCTCATGATGTTACCTTCTTCAAATGGTAGGATTTTGGACGGGTCAGGTTATGATACCCGATGACCGACAGGCCACCACCCCGCCCTGTATTCTTGCAGCCGGTCCAGCATAGACCCGGGTCCAGATAATCCGCCCGGTTCATGAACACAGTGCCGGTTTCGATCTGATCCCCCACCCGCGCAGCCCGGTCCACGTCACGGGTCCACAGGCTGGCGGTCAGGCCAAATTCGCTGTCATTCATCAGAGCGATGGCCTCTTCGTCAGAGGACACTTTCATAATCCCCACGACCGGCCCAAAACTCTCATCCCGCATCACGCGCATATCATGGGTGACATTGGTCAGAATCTGAGGCGTCAGATAGGCACCACCGTCATCCTCAGCGAATGTCTCGATATGGGCAACCGCGCCATCCGCTACAGCCTCGGCAATCTGAGCACGCACTTCATCGGCAAAGCGCACATTGGCCATCGGACCCAGCGTCGTCTCCGGGTCCAGAGGATTACCCAGCTTGTAGCCCTTCACAATCTCGACCGCCTTTGCAACAAAGTCGTCGAAAAGACTTTCATGCACATAGATCCGCTCTATCCCGCAACAGCATTGACCCGAGTTGAACATCGCCCCGTCGATCAAGGTATCCACCGCGGCATCCAGATCGGCATCCTCCATGACATAGCCCGGATCTTTCCCGCCCAGTTCCGTGCCCACGCCCGTAAAGGTCCCCGCCGCCGCGTGCTCCATGGCCCGACCACCACCGACCGAGCCAGTGAAGTTCACGAAATCAAACGCATTTCCTGCAATCAGATCATTGGTCACATCGTGGCTGAGGAAGACATTCTGAAACACATCCTCGGGCACACCGGCCGCGTGGAACGCCTGCGCCATCCTTTCACCCACCAATAGCGTCTGAGTGGCATGTTTCAGGATTACAGTATTCCCAGCAATCAGCGCCGGAGCCACCGTGTTGATCGCCGTCATATAGGGATAGTTCCAGGGGGCCACCACAAAGACCACCCCTTGCGGAACGCGCTTAATGTACCGCCGAAACGTCTCATCCTCGCCCACGGCAATATCGGCCAAAGAACGCTCGGCAATCTCCGCCATATGGCTTGCGCGTTCATTGAACCCACCAAACTCGCCACCGTAGCGCACGGGCCGACCCATCATATGGGCAAGCTCCGGCACGATCTCATCATTCATCGCACCAACAGCTGCCACACCGGCCATTACCAGATCAACTCGCTCCTGTAAGGACCGCGCCGCCCAAGCCGCTTGCGCGGCGCGCGCCCGAGCCGCCACCTCAAACGCCGCGTCCCGAGATAACACCTCTCGCTCCGCAAAAACCGACCCATCAATCGGCGAGACACACTTCAACATCTGCCCCATAGTCACTCCATTTCCAAAAAATCAGGGTCCCTGCTTCATCTGGCTAAAAATATCCCGGGGAGCGGGAGGGGCTGGCCCCTCACTCCCGTCCTTTACGCGCGCTCAAACCCACGGGCAACTTCCCAATCGGTTACCACACGCGCAAATTCTTCGATCTCCACCTCAGCGGCCCGGGCGTAGTGATCGACCACCTCATCCCCCATGGCGGCTCGCAACATGGCCGAGCCGCGCAAAGCGCCAAGTGCCGCACTAAGATTGCTGGGGATCATCCCCGTATCGCCCTGGTAAACGTCGCCGGTTGCCGCAGGTTGCAATTCCAATCCTTCCTCAATGCCGGCAATTCCCGCCGCCAGCATACCGGCCATCGCCAGATAAGGGTTCATGTCAGAACCGGGGATCCGGCATTCCACCCGAATGGCCTTGGTCCCATCTCCACACAGACGGAAGCCAGCCGTGCGATTATCGACCGACCAGATAATCCGCGTCGGCGCAAAGGTGCCCTTCATGAAGCGTTTGTAACTGTTGATGTAAGGGGCCATAAAATACGTGTAGTCCGGGGCGTATTTCAACAGGCCAGCCAAGTAGCTTTTCATCACATCCGACATGCCAAGCGGATCGCCTTCATCATAGAAAGCAGCCGCGCCGTCTTTCCATAGGGATTGATGCACGTGGCTGGAGCTGCCGACCTTGTCGTGATGCCATTTCGGCAGGAAGGTCGCCGCATGACCACGCTGCCAGGCGATCTCTTTCACCGCATTCTTGGCGATCGAGTGGTACTCGGCCGTGTCCATCGCAGGCGCGTATTTGATGTTCAGCTCTTCTTGCCCGGTTTCGGCCTCACCTTTCGAGTTCTCAACCGGTATCCCCGCATCCCACAGATGGTTACGGATCGGGCGCATCACATGCTCTTCCTTGGTGGTCTGGAGGATATGATAATCCTCGTTGTAGCCGGAAATCGGCTCGAGATCGCGAAAGCCGTTTTTGCGGATTTCGTCGAAACTCTTCTCGAAAAGGAAAAACTCCAGCTCTGTCGCACACATCGCCTCATAGCCCATGGCTTTCAAGCGGTTGACCTGCGCCTTCAACATCGCCCGAGGCGCATGCGGCACCTCTTCATGCGTGTGATGATCGAGAATATCGCACATCACCATAACAGTGCCTTCAAGCCATGGCACCGGGCGCAGGGTCGAAAGATCGGGCTTCATGACATAGTCGCCATACCCCCGCTCCCAACTGGTCGAGGCATAGCCGTCCGGTGTGCCCATCTCAAGATCAGTGGCCAGCAAGTAGTTGCAGCAATGGGTTTCTTCCCACGCGCCCGCAACGAAATGACCCGCGTGAAAGCGCTTGCCCATCAGACGGCCCTGCATGTCAACAAAGCACACCAGAACGGTATCTACTTCACCCGCTGAGACCTGCGTTTTGAGATGTTCGAATGTAAGTGTCGCGGTCATTCTGCCCCCTCCTTCAAATTCCTGATGGCGGGCCACAGCAACGCCAAAATCTCAAATGCTACCGTGGCGACCTGTGACCGCGAACGCAACAGATCATTGCGACGTTTCGGTATGAGATTTCACAATCTGCGCCTGAGTGCCTGCAAACGCTGAAAAGACGGACGCGAGGTACTAACCGCGAGGCCTCAGACCTGCGGCTTGCGCGCGACGATCCAGACGGGATGATAGCTGAGAGAGACGCCGTTTTCGGTCTGAAACTGGCGTGTGTACTCTGCCTCGAACAGGGCGAGTGTGGATTTGGTCCAGACACTTTTCGCGCGCCCGTTGACGCCGGTCTTACGCATATGGCGCAGAACATGGCGCGGGGTAGGAAAGTATGAAGGTCGCAGCGCCTCGCCTGTCGCAAGCACTTCCAGATGAGCCTCCACAGCCCCTGCCATCTGGTCGGGGCCGCACAAACCGGGGGCACAGGCCGAACTGCCGATCTGGCTTAGTTCCCGATATTGTTCCCGCCCAAAGCCCGAAATCACCAACCAGCCGCCCGGTGCGAGGGATCTAGCCGCTTGTTCCAAAAGCGCCTGCGGGTCTTCCATCCACTGGATCATCGACGCCGAGGCAAAAAGATCAGCCTTCTCGGGCCAGATGACCTGCCGCGCGTCCCCGCAGACAAATTGCGCGCCAATCTCATCTGCTGTTTGGCGGGCTTCGGGTGCGACATCATTCAATGTGAGGCTGTCAAAACAGTGGGCCTGAAATAGAAGCCGCGTGAAGTGTCCGGTTCCGCAACCCAGCTCAAATCCGCGTTCAAACTTGGTCGGGGCACCGTGTCGGCGCATCTCTTCCACCAGTTTCTCGGCCACCCAAGCCTGTTGGCAGGCCGTGTCGTGATAGCTTTGGAAGCTACGGCTGAAGCTACGCTGAACCCGGTCCGAGAGTTGCACGGTCATGCCAGCCACTCTGCCCAGCTTTGCCCCGCGCGGAACGGGACATGAGGACCTTCGATCCTTCGAATACTATCAGCACGCGAGGCCCATGCGGCCTTTTGCGCGTTTGTTGGCACAATGCGGTCGCGGGTGGGAATCCAAATACGATCAAAACCCGGATCTTCAGCTGGGCCACGGTCGATCACCGCGTGTAACTCGGCCCGAGCGGAAGGGATATCCAGTTCGGGAACCTCTCCGCTCACACCCGCGCGGCGGCAGAATTTGGCAAAGCTGGTCTGAGACAATTGATCCGCCGTTGCGCGGATCATGTCGGGTGCGATCCCATGCTCGGCACTTGCAGGGTTCAGCGTGCCGCTGACTGCAACCAAGCGATCTGGGCGCATCCCCGTTTGGTTCAGCCAATGCGCGGCTGAGACGACGCCGAAAGAGAAGGCCAGCAAATTCACACGGTCGAACCGCGACAAGTCCGGCAGCGGGTCATCCAGTCGGGTATAGCCCTCAACGAACAGCACATTTTCCCCACCTGTAAGGCAGGAGAATGGCGCAGAACCCAACGCCCACCCCCCGAACACGAGTATCAGATCGGGGCTATCCGAGCGTGCCAGCCAGCGATGACTCATCCGTCGCCTCCAGCGAGATCAACCATGGCGGCGGTGACGCGGCTCAGCTCATCTGGCGAGATGATGTAGGGCGGCATGCAGTAAATATTATGCCCAAACGGACGCAACCAGACGCCTGTTTTTGGGGCGAGGCCATGGGCTACGGCAGGGTCGACACGGTCTTTCATCTCGATCACACCGATGCCGCCCAGAACCCGCACATCCGCAACGTCGGTCAAGTCACGAGACGGAGCGAGTTCGTCCTGCATCTGCTCAGCAATCCCGGTGACCTCGGCCCGCCAGTCGCGTTGGACCAACTGATCGAGGCTGGCCACACCAGCGGCGCAGGCCAGAGGGTTGGCCATATAGGTCGGGCCATGCATCAGCACCCCGGCCTCGCTTTCGCCGATGCCCTGCGCAACCGCCTCGGTCGCGATGGTGGCGGCCAGTGTAATGTGCCCTCCGGTCAGGGCTTTGCCGAGGCACAGGATGTCGGGCGCCACATCCGCGTGGTCCATGGCAAACAGCTCACCACTGCGGCCAAAGCCCGTGGCGATTTCATCGAAAATCAGCAGCACATCATGCGCGTCACACAGCGCCCGCGCACCTTTCAGCCAGTTCGGGTGGTAGAAATACATCCCGCCCGCACCCTGCACGACAGGCTCCAGGATCAGTCCCGCGATCTTGTCGCCTTTTTCGTCCAACAACTGCTCAAGTGCCTTCAGCCCGTTTTCGGCGGCATCCTCTGACCAGTCCTGATTGAACCGGATGGTCGGGCGTGGCAAGAAATGCTGGATGGACAGAGCGCCCTTGAACAGCCCGTGCATCCCGTTCACCGGGTCGCACACGCTCATCGCTTTCCACGTATCACCGTGATAGCCGCCCCGAATGGTGGCGAACTCTGACCGCGCGCTTCGGCCTTTTGCGATCTGGTACTGCACCGCCATTTTCAGCGCGACTTCGATTGCGACCGAGCCGCTGTCGCTGTAGAAGATGCGATCCAAACCATCGGGCAGCATTCCGATCAGCCTGCGGCCCAGCTCGACCGCGGGTGCGTGGGTCAGACCTCCGAACATGACATGCGGCAGTTGCGCCAGTTGGGCCTGCATCGCCTCGATAATGGCTGGGTGGCGATGGCCGTGAACGGTACACCACCAGGACGACATGGCGTCGATCATCTGCCCGCCGTCCTCACGCGTCAGCCAGACGCCCTCGGACCCGGTAATCATATGCATCGGTCCGGGATCCAGCACATGGGTGTAGGGGTGCCACAGGTGGCGGGCGTCAAACTCCAGCGGGGTCATAGAGCCCTCCGGATCGCATCAAGGTCGATGGTCTGGAACGCATCCGACAGGTTTTCACGGGTCAGGTCCGAGAGATAGGGCAGCCGCCCCAAATGCCGGACCTTGCACATCTGTGCGATGGTTTGTTCCACATCCGGCTCAGGGTCGCCGACAAAAGCAACGCCAACGACATCGCACCCCGCATTGCGCAACGCCATCAGGGACAACGCTGTGTGGTTGATCGTACCAAGCGCGGTGCGCGCAACCAGAACCATGGGGGCTTTCCATTGCGCGAAGAGGTCCAGATAGAACACCTGCCGATTTAGAGGAACCATCACCCCCCCTGCCCCTTCAACAACCAGAGGGCCATCGACCTGCGGCAGTGCCAGTTGGGCAAGGTCGATCTCGACCCCCATATCCTCGGCGGACAGATGCGGAGAGGCGGGCATGTTTAGGCGGTACGCCTCAGGCAGCACCTCGGCCCCGGACAGGGTGCGCACGATGTCGGCGTCGGTCGCATCCTCAAGCCCGGATTGCACCGGCTTCCAGTAGGTGGCTCCAAGGGCGGCGGTTAGACCTGCGGAGAAAACAGTCTTGCCGATGCCCGTGTCAGTTCCGGTGATGATCAGCGTGCTCATGCGGCCTCCGATTGATATGCCGCTAAGGCTTTGAACAGGGACGAGATATCGGCGCGATCTACATTGCCGGTGATGGAAATCCGCAACCGCGACGTTCCACGCGGTACGGTTGGCGGGCGGATGCCCCTGACGTCGAACCCATGCGTTTGCAAGGTCTGAGCCATCGTCATCGTGCGCGCATCATCGCCCAGAATGACCGGAATGATCTGGCTGTTGAGCGCAGCCTCAGCAATTCCAATTGCGCGCCCCGCATCATGGGCATGGCCAATGCGCTTCTGGGCGGCGTCGACCAGACTTGTCTGAGTAGCCAGCGCCTCAAGGGCCGCACGTACCAAAGCAGCGTTCAGAGGCGACGGTGCGGTGGCAAAGATGAAGGCGCGTGCGCGGTTGATCAGCGTTTCGATCAAAACCTTAGGGCCGCAGATCAACCCTCCAGCCACGCCCAGACCTTTGCCGCAGGTGTGCAGCGTCAACAGATGGCAGTCGAGGTCATGCGCCAGCCCCCGTCCCCGAGGTCCGAACACGCCGGTCGCGTGGGCTTCGTCGACGACCAGAACGGCGTCCTGTTCCCGCGCCAAACCCGCCAAATCGGTCAGAGGGGCCAGATCCCCTTCCATCGAATAGACGCTCTCGACTGCGATCCAAATTTGGCCCGCGCCGCCCTCGGCCCGCCACAGCTGCGCCTTTTCACGCGCGTCGCCGACATCATTATGCCGAAACGACCGCTGATCGGCCCGGCAAGAGCGCATGCCCTCATGCGCGCTGGCATGAACCAGAGCGTCAAAGAGAACCAGATCATCGGCCGCAGGAAGGGTTGCGAAAATCGCCTGATTGGCCTGAAAGCCGCCACCCATGAACAAGGCAGCCTCGGCCCCGAAAAAGGTGGCTGCCTCGGCCTCCAACGCTTCATGCTCAGAGTGGTTACCGCGCAATAGACGCGAGCCGCCAGAGCCAACCGGAACACCACGCGACAAGGCCTCTTGCGCGGCCTCTTGCAGAAGCTGCGACCCGGCAATGCCCAGATAGTCATTCGACGCGAAATCCAATCCCGACGCAGGCGTCAGGACCCGGCGGCGGTGCCGGGCCTGCAAGTTGTCGAGCATGGATTCGAGCCGAGCAGCAGCCTTCATTCAGCGGCTTCCCGGCCCGCCTGATCCCCGGCTTTTTCGGCCTGCAGACCAAGTTTGGCGAACAGGACCATATCGGTGTCCTCTTCGGGATTTTCCGCCGTCAGAAGCGTTTCGCCCACAAAGATCGAGTTCGCACCGGCGAAGAAACACATCGCCTGCATCTCGTCGCTCATTTCGCTGCGGCCAGCGGACAGGCGAACGTAAGAGGTTGGCATCAGGATACGCGCCGTTGCGATGATGCGCACAAAGTCGATCGGGTCGATCGGCTCGGCATCGGCCAGAGGTGTGTCGGCCTGCGGCATCAGCATGTTGATCGGAACCGAATCCGGCGCAGGCTGCATGTTGGCCAGCGTCAGCAGCATATCGATGCGGTCGCCCGTATGCTCACCCATGCCCAGAATGCCGCCGGAACACACTTTGATCCCCGCTTCCTGCACTCGGTTCATCGTATCGATCCGGTCGGCGAAGGTCCGGGTTGTGATGACTTCGGAGTAGTAGCGCTCAGACGTGTCGATATTGTGGTTGTAGTAGTCCAGCCCCGCATCGCGCAGCTGCACGACCTGAGTGTCGTCCAGCATGCCCAGCGTCATGCAGGTCTCCATCCCCATGGCCTTGACGCCTTCGACCATCGCGACCAAAGCTGCCATGTCGCGCGCCTTGGGCTCACGCCAGGCAGCGCCCATGCAGAACCGCGTCGCGCCGCCATCCTTGGCCTTCTTCGCCTCGGCCAGAACACGCTGCACCTCGATCAATTTGGAGGCAGGCAGGGTCGAGCCGTTGCGGGCCGATTGCGAGCAATAGGCACAATCCTCGGCGCAGCCTCCAGTTTTGATCGACAGCAGCTTCGAGGTCTGGATTTTGTTGGGGTCGAAATGCTCACGATGGACGGTTTGCGCCCGGAACAACAGATCCATCAGCGGAAGATCATGAACAGCTTGCGCGGATTTTTTGGTCCAGCCGGAATGAGGGATGATCATTTTATCTATAAAACCTTCGGCAGCTTGCGTTGCGTCGAGTTTATTATCTACAAAAATTCACGACGCAACCCGGCATGCATCACAAGTTCAATATGACGCATCAATTCGCGGATCGTTGACCGAGGGCTATCCCAGAATACCCGGCAACCGCAGACCGTGTTCGCGGGCACAAGCCTTGGCATCCTCGTACCCCGCATCTGCGTGGCGCCACACGCCCGAGGCCGGATCGTTCCACAAAACCCGCTCCAACCGTTTGGCCGCTGCATCGGTACCATCGGCGCAAATGACCACGCCCGCGTGTTGGCTAAAGCCCATGCCGACCCCACCGCCATGATGCAAAGACACCCATGTTGCGCCCGAGGCCGTATTCACCAGCGCATTCAGCAACGGCCAGTCGGAAACAGCGTCCGAGCCGTCCTTCATCGCCTCGGTCTCACGGTTGGGCGAGGCGACGGACCCGCTGTCGAGGTGATCCCGACCAATGACAACCGGGGCTTTTAGTTCTCCGTCGCGCACCATTTCGTTGAAGGCCAGCCCGGCCTTGTGGCGATCCCCAAGACCGATCCAGCAGATCCGTGCGGGCAGGCCCTGGAAGGCAATACGCTCCTGCGCCATGTCAAGCCAATTGTGCAGATGGGTGTTCTCGGGGAACAGCTCTTTCATCTTGGCGTCGGTTTTGTAGATATCCTCGGGGTCGCCAGACAAGGCGCACCAGCGGAACGGGCCGACCCCGCGGCAAAACAGCGGGCGAATATAAGCGGGCACGAAACCGGGGAAGGCAAAGGCGTTCTCTAACCCTTCATCTTGCGCCACCTGACGGATGTTGTTGCCGTAGTCCAGCGTCGGCACGCCCGCGTTCCAGAAATCGACCATCGCAGCGACATGTTGTTTCATTGAGGCGCGCGCGGCAGTTTCAACCGCTTTGGGATCGCTTTCGCGTTTGTCCTTCCACTGCGCCATGGTCCAGCCCAGCGGCAGGTAGCCGTTGACCGGGTCATGGGCGCTGGTCTGGTCGGTAACGATATCGGGGCGCATGCCACCGGCCTGCATCCGGGCGTAAATCTCGGGGAAGATTTCGGCAGCATTGCCCAGCAGGCCGACCGATTTCGCCTCACCCGCCTTGGTCCAGCGGTCGATCATCTCAAGCGCTTCGTCCAGCGTTTCGGCCTTTTCGTCCAGGTATTTTGTGCGCAGGCGGAAGTCGATGCTGTCCGGATTGCATTCAACAGCCAGACAGCAGGCCCCGGCAAAAACAGCCGCCAAGGGCTGCGCGCCGCCCATGCCGCCCAGACCGCCGGTCAGGATCCATTTGCCGGTCAGATCGCCGCCGTAGTGCTGACGCCCGGCTTCGGCAAAGGTCTCGTAGGTGCCCTGCACGATACCTTGCGTGCCGATATAGATCCACGAGCCGGCGGTCATCTGGCCGTACATCATCAGGCCCTTCTTATCGAGCTCGTTGAAGTGATCCCAATTGGCCCAATGCGGCACGAGGTTGGAATTCGCGATCAGCACCCGAGGCGCATCAGCGTGGGTCCGCACAATGGCCACCGGCTTGCCGGACTGCACAACCAGTGTCTCGTCTTCTTCCAGATCCTTGAGGCTTGAGACGATCGTATCAAAATCGCTCCAAGTCCGCGCCGCGCGCCCGATACCGCCATAGACGACCAGCTCATGCGGGTTCTCGGCCACGTCCGGGTGCAAGTTGTTCATCAGCATCCGCAGCGGCGCTTCGGTCATCCAGCTTTTGGTGTTTAACTCTGGCCCGGTGGGTGGATAGATATCACGGGTGTTCTTGCGAGGGTCGGTCATGCGGCAATCTCCAATGCGGTGTCCTGGATCGTATCCAGAATGTCTTTGAGCCAGCGGCGCAGGCGGTCGGCTTTATCAGTGTCATAAGTCCACGGTGGGGACTCAGCGCTCAGATAGCTTGATTGGGCCAGCTCCATCTGAATAGCGTGGATGCCCTCAGACGGGCGGCCGTAATGCCGGGTCGTCCAGCCGCCTTTGAAACGTCCGTTCAAAACAGTGCTGTAAGGCGACGAGGCGGCAAATTCGCGGGCGATGGCCTCAATCTCCGGCGCGCAGGTTGTGCCGTTATTTGTGCCCAGGTTCATGTCCGGCAGAATGCCATCGAACAAGAACGGGATGTGACTCCGAATCGAGTGGCAATCATAAAGGACAGCAAAGCCGTGGATCGCCTTCACCCGCGCCAGTTCGGCCTCAAGCGCGGCGTGGTAGGGCGCGTGGAAAGCCGCTCGGCGCTCCGCGATCTCAGCCTCGGATGGCGGCTGATCCCAGATATTCCGCCCGTTAAAATCTGTCAGCGGCACCAGCGTTGTGGTGTTCCGACCGGGATAGAGCGACACGCCGGAAGGGTCGCGATTGGCGTCGATCACATAGCGGTGGAAGGTCGCGCGTACCGTGGTCGCTCCGGGCAGCAACCCGTCATAGAGCGTATGGATGTGCCAGTCTGTATCATCCAGCCCCCTGCCCCGATCATTCAGCTTTGCCTCGATCTTAGGCGGCACATAGGTGCCGGTATGGGGCAGACCCAGAACAATGGGGCCGTTGCCTTGCGTGATCTCGACGGGATTGGTCATGCACCCAGCTCCGGCATGGCAACGCCTGTATTCTGCGCGATCTCACCGCTGGCGATCAGGGCCGAGGCCGCCTCGATATCCGGCGCGGTGTAGCGGTCATCCCCCAAAGGCGGCACCACCGCGCGCAGCCGAGCCATCACGCCTTGAAGCGTCTCACTAGTGGGCAGTGGGGCGCGGAATTCGATCCCTTGCGTGGCGCAGAGCAGTTCCACCCCCAGAATGCGCTCTAGGTTGGTAACCATCTGGCCCAAACGCCGCGCGCCATGGGCCGCCATTGAGACATGGTCCTCCTGATTGGCGGAGGTGGGCGTCGAATCCGTCACGCAGGGGTTGGCGAGATGTTTGTTTTCGCTCATCAAAGCCGCCGTCGTGACCTCGGCAATCATCAGGCCCGAGTTCAGCCCGGGATTGGGGGTCAGGAACGGCGGCAGATCAAAGCTGAGGACGGGGTCCACGATCAGCGCGATGCGGCGTTGGGCGATGGCTCCGATCTCGGCCACAGCCAGCGCGATCATATCGGCGGCGAACCCAACCGGTTCGGCGTGAAAGTTACCGCCCGAGACGATCAGCCCGGCCTCGGACAGAACCAGAGGGTTGTCGGTGGCGGCGTTCGCCTCAAGCTCAAGCGTCGTGGCGGCTTGTCGGATCACGTCCATTGCCGCACCGACGACCTGCGGTTGGCAGCGGATGCAATACGGGTCCTGCACGCGGGTATCGCCGTCGCGGTGGCTTTCGCGGATCACCGATCCGGCCAGCAGGGCGCGCATGGTGGCTGCGGCCTCAATCTGGCCGCGATGGCCGCGCAAGCTGTGTATTTCAGGCTGCAACGGCGCGGTGGATCCCATGATGGCGTCCGTGGTCAGAGCCGAAGTAACCAGCGCGCTTTGCGCCGCTTGCCACGCCCCGAACAGGCCCGCCAAAGCAAAAGCGGTCGAAAACTGGGTGCCGTTGATCAGCGCCAGACCCTCTTTCGGGCCAAGCCCCACCGGCGTCAGGCCAGCTGCCGCCAACGCCTCAGCACCCGGCAAGACCTCGCCGCCATATTCGGCCTCACCCTCGCCCATCATGACAGCCGCCATATGCGACAGCGGCGCCAGATCACCAGAGGCCCCGACCGAGCCCTGCGCTGGGATCACAGGCGTGACGCCCTTGGCCAGCATAGCCTCGAGAAGCGTGATCAACTCCAGCCGCACGCCCGAGGCTCCGCGCCCGAGGCTGAGCAGTTTCAGGACCATCATCAACCGTGCATGCGCCCGCGGGATCGCAGGGCCGACGCCGCAGCAATGCGACAGGATCAGATTGCGTTGCAGGGTCGCCGTATCCTCGGCCGCGATCTTGACACTGGCTAGTTTGCCGAAGCCTGTGTTGACACCGTAGACTGCGGCCTCACCCGCAGCGGCATCCGCGATGCGCGCGTGGGCAGCCAGAATGCCGGGATGGCATACCGGATTTAGCTGCACGGCGCATTCGTCTAAGAACACCTGCTCCAACTGCGCCAGAGAAACAGCGCCGGGTGTAAGGGTCAGGGTGGTCAAACTGCGCCTCCGATAATGCGAGTGTGTAGCGAATTGAAGCCGATGCGATAGGACAGCTCGGCCGGGTGAGTGACGTTCCAGATCGCCAGATCAGCGCGCATGCCGGGTGCAATCTGGCCGCAATCGTGCAAACCCAGCGCGCGGGCCGCGTTGAGGGTCACGCCTTTCAGCGCCTCTTCGGGCGTCATGCGGAACAGGGTGCAGCCCATGTTCATCGCCAAAAGCAGAGAGGTCATCGGGGCCGAACCCGGATTACAATCCGTCGCCAAAGCCATCGGCACATTGTGCTTGCGCAGCAGGTCAATGGGCGGAGATTGCGTTTCGCGCAGGGTATAGAAAGCACCGGGCAGGATCACGCCAACCGTGCCAGCGCGCGCCATCGCGTTGGCACCCTCGTCATCGAGATACTCGATATGATCCGCAGACAGTGCGCCGTAGCTGGCCGCCAGCTTTGCGCCGCCCAGGTTGGACAACTGTTCGGCGTGGAGTTTGATCGGCAGGCCAAGCTCTCTCGCCACATCAAACAGCGGCACGAGTTGGTCGGGCAGAAAGGCAATCCCTTCGCAGAAGGCATCCACGGCATCAACCAGCCCCTCGGCATGGGCGGCCCGAAGGGTTGGAATGCAAATCTCGCCTATATAAGCGTCCGGATTACCTTTGTACTCCACCGGCACCGCATGGGCGCCCAGAAAACTGGTAACGACCCGCACCGGGCGGTGGTCTTGCAAAGCCCGCGCGGCGCGGAGCATGGTCAATTCGGTCTCGCGATCCAAGCCGTAGCCGGATTTCACTTCGATGACCGAGACACCTTCGGCCAGCATCGCATCCACGCGCGGCAGCGCCTGAGCGATCAGGTCATCCAAACTGGCATCGCGCGTGGCCGTTACCGTCGAGATGATCCCCCCTCCGGCGCGGGCGACCTCTTCATAGCTCGCCCCATTCAAGCGCATCTCGAACTCGACAGCGCGGTGGCCGCCGTGGATCACATGCGTGTGGCAATCGATCAGAGCGGGCGTCACCAGACGCCCTGCGCAGGACGTCTCAGACAACCCGACATAGGTTTCGGGCAAAGCGGTCTGCGGCCCGACCCACGCGATTTTATCGTCCTCGATCACAATTGCCGCCGACTCAATCACCCCATAAGGCGCGCCATTCTCCACCATGGTTGCGGCGCTCAGGTCCTTGAGGATGTGGGTTGTAGACATTTGATTCTCGCAGTGGATGCAATTCTCTCTTTTCTAGTACATTCCAATATGTTTTATGTCTATCCATAAAATGGAGAGCCACATGACCATCTTCGCGACGCGCACATTGCTACCAACAGGTTGGGCAGAGAATGTCAGGCTGGATCTGGAAGGCGGGCACGTTGCCGCTGTGACAGTTGGCGCTAAAGCGCAGGACGCAGATGTCACGGTCGACACCCTGTTGCCTGCGCTGGCCAACCTTCACAGCCATGCCTTTCAGCGTGCCATGGCAGGAATGACCGAATACCGACGCGCCGGGCAGGACAGCTTCTGGACGTGGCGCGATGTGATGTATCGCTTCACTGCACAACTGACGCCCGGTCAGATTCAGGCCATCGCTGCACTTGTCTATATGGAGATGCAGGAGGCCGGGTTCGCCTCCGTCGGAGAGTTTCACTATCTGCACCATCAACCCGGCGGCGCACCCTATGAGCGGCTAGCCGAGCTGTCCGATAGCATCATGGCTGCCGCCGTCGAAACAGGTATCGGCCTGACGCATCTGCCCGTCCTCTACTCCTATGCCGGGGTCGGAGAAGTGCCTTTGGAACCCGGGCAACAGCGGTTCGGCAACGACGTGACACGTTTCCTGCGACTGGTGGACGAGGCCAAAGCGGCCAGCGCCGCATTGCCAGAGGATGTCCGGGTGGGAATTGCCCCGCATTCCCTGCGCGCGACCTCACCCGCCGATCTGAAAGAAGTGCTGAGCCATCACACCGGTTTGGTCCACATCCATATAGCCGAGCAGCCGAAGGAGGTTGAGCAGGTACAGGTTGGCCTCGGCGCGCGTCCGGTCGAATGGCTGCTGGGAAATACCCCCGTCGACGGGCAGTGGTGCTTGATCCACGCCACACACATAACCGATGAAGAGACGCGCGCCTTGGCGGCGTCAGGCGCTGTCGCTGGCCTCTGCCCAATCACAGAAGCCAATCTGGGCGACGGCCCGTTCAATGGCGCGACTTACTTGGCCGCAGGCGGCGCATTCGGTGTGGGATCGGATTCGAACGTGCGGATTTCACTGACCGAGGAGCTTCGGACGCTGGAGTATTCCCAACGCCTGCGGGACCTGTCGCGCAATGTGCTCGTGGTCGGCGAAGGGTCCGTTGGGAAAACCCTCTATTGCGGCGCCGCGACGGGGGGAGCGCAAGCGCTGGGCCGCAACGCGGGGCAGATCGCTGAGGGGGCTTTGGCCGACCTCGTTGCCATCGATAGCAGTGATCCGGCGCTGTGCACTTTGCGACCTGAACAGTTACTGGACGGGTTTGTGTTTGCCGCACAAGACAGAGTGGTGACCGACCTTTGGTCGGCTGGGCGACACAAGGTCAAGGAGGGTCAACACGTGGCACGTGACCAGATCGTGGCGCGGTACAGAAAAGCCATAGCCGAGATATTGCCTCACTTGTAACGCTAGACATCCTCTTTACGCGAGGGTCGCCTGCAATACATATTATGAATAAGCTTATTGAGGAAACGGGATCAGATCGTGACGGAACAGAAGAACATCGGTTTTCAGGATATCCGTGACGAGGTGATCAACCGTATCCAAAGCCGCATCTGGCCTCAGGGAAGCTTGCTTCCGACCGAGCTGGAACTGGCTGCCGAGTTCGGCTGCGCCCGAGCTACCGTGAACCGCGCGCTTCGAGAGCTGGCGGAACAGGGCATCATCACCCGCAAGCGCAAAGGCGGCACCCGGGTCGTCACGACCCCGGTCAAACAAGCCAAACTGCCGATCACCGTTGTCCGCCAGACGATCGAGGATATGAATGCCGAATACCGTTATGCGCTTGTCAGCCGCACGCAGATCGACTGCCCAGCGTGGCTACAGGCCAAGCTGAGCCTGCAGGAAGGCGCGCAAATCCTGCATTTGCAGTGCATGCATCACGCCGACAACCGCCCCTTTCAGTTCGAAGAACGCTGGATCAGTGTCGACGCCGTCCCGCATGTGGTGAATGAGAGCTTTCTGACCACCGGCCCCAATGAATGGCTGCTGTCCGAGGTTCCCTTTTCCAACGCTGAGATCGCCTTCTCGGCGGTTCCAGCCACCGGGCAGTTGCAGGACTTTCTGTCAGTGCCACCGGGCACGCCGCTGTTCCAACTGGAACGCACGACATGGTTCCAAAGCAAACCGGTCACATTCGTCAGAATGACCTTCCATCAAGGTTATCAGATGCGGACCACCTACTAACCCCTTTGCCGAAAACGCTCAGACCGTCGCTGGCTGTTTCGGCGGATCAACTTCCTCGGGTTGATAGGTCGGGATCACTCCGATCGGGGGTTTTTCGCGAATGTATTCTCCGATCCGCGCCAGCATCGGTTTGCGCGGGCAATTTGGCCGCGTCGCCGCCCCCAGATCGCGCAGATGGCCTGGTCCTTCGAACGGAATAAAGCAAAGCGGCCAGTTATCCCGCTTGAACTGCTCGGCCGCCAGGGCGGAAACAATCGTGCAATCGTCAGAGTGGCAGATATGACGGCAGATCGTCTCAAACCGCAAAGCGGTCAGATCAAAGCGCTTACTGATACGGCTGGAGGGATCCTGCTTGGGCAACCAATCTTCCAACGCATAGCCGAAGCTATGGGGCAAACGGATGAAATCATGCACTGGCACCTCATCGGCAGAAATCGAGGGCAGAGTATGCAGCGGATGCCCCTCGCGCAGCGCCAGAAACAGAGGCTCGGACCAGATCGAGGTGAAATCCAGCGCGTCGCTATTGTTGATCTTGGCGACAAGCGCCAGGTCCAGCGTGTGGTCTTCGACCATCTGCAACATGTTTTGCGGCAGGTCTTCGATCATTGTCACCCGCATGCGCGGAAACAAAGTGCTGAACAGCTCCGAGAAATACTGTGTCAGGTACGGCGCCAACGTGGGCGTCATGCCGATGGTAAAAGGCACCGCCTCGGGGTCGCGGAACTCGGTCGCTGTGTCGCGGATCTTTTGCGCGTCATTCAGCATCCGGGTTGCGATGTCGACGATCCGCGCGCCGCAAGCGGTTGGGCGGACCTCATTGTTCAGGCGCAGGAACAGCTCGGCCCCCAGTTCCTGTTCAAGCTTCTTGATCTGATTGGACATCGCGGGCTGAGACACGTTGCAGGCCGAGGCGGCCTGACTGAACTGGCCGTGCTTGGCGATGGCAATGACGTATTCCAAGTCTCTGAGGTTCATGGCGGGGCAATTCAAACAATCAAATAGGTCAAGGTACCTGTGACACTACGCGGTGACCACCTGTTTCAGAAGCCCGGACAGCGGCTTGAGGCGAATTTGGCCCCCACAATTCGTCACAAATAGGTGAAACTTCGTCATCAAATAAGTGAGCGACCCGCGTTTTCCAATCGCATCGCCGTTTGAATCAAGGCCCTGACCAGCGAAGACCTCACGAAACCCGTGAGTATTTGCGTTGGTTATACCCCCAATTTGGACCATGAATTTCCGCTGACCACGGGCCAGGCCTACTGATTTGATGCGTCGGTTGCCCAATCGAACGGGCCACCTGCATCACGCAACAAACCAGACGGAGTGACCCATGCTGTCCCAATTCGTAGAAAGCCTGCGCGCCCGTCTCTTGACCACGTCAACACTGGCGCAAGAGACCACACGTGACGGCCAAACCCTTTTCAACAACTTCTTTCAGAACACAATCGTGGATGACACGCCGGCCTTTGTTCTGGCCAATGACTTTTCGCGCCTGTTGAACTTTGGCGAGATCGTCACCAACAACGCCGTCGCCGCCGTTCAGGCGCAGGGCGAGGATGTTGACGTGTTCAATTTCCGCTCGGGCGTGATCGAGGCGAATAGCGGCCCTGATGCACTGGCGACCGGCGTCCAAGTCACCGGCAGCGCCGCTGTACGCAACTTCGGTGAGATCTCGGGCGACTTTAACGGTGTTCAGTTTGCAGGTCCCGAAAGCTCGGGCAGCCTGGACAATTTCCGTGGCGGCGTGATCTCATCCGACAGCCGTGCCGTGGATATTCAGGGCCAGGGCATTGATGTGCGCAACTTCGGCGACATCCTCGGCACCGGAGATCAGCGCAACGGCACGATCTACACCAACAGCACCGCCGAGGATATCTCGATCTCGAACTTCACGGGCGGAACCGTGGATGCAGGTGAGGGCAATCAGGGTGCTGGCATCTCGCTTCAGGTCGGGGATGAGGTTGGCGACCGTGTGGAAACCGATATCTTCAACGGTTTTGGCGGCACCATTCAGGGCCGTGGTCAGGCGGCATCGAACACCGGTCTGGCCGGTGACGGTATCCGGATCAACAACGGTGCCGAGGGCACGATCCTCGAAACTGAGATTCTCAACAGCGGGCTGATCACATCGGAAAGCACCCAAGGCACCGCAGCCGGTATCCGCATCGCGGATGGCGCAAGCGCCGAGGGCGAGATCCTGAACACCTCGACCGGGGTGATCGAGGGGGCCGCAAACGGGCTTTACATCGGTCAGGGCACACATGATCTGGACGTTCTGAACTTCGGCACGATCCAGTCCGACAGCCGCGCGGTGAATATCGACGGCACCGGTGTGAACCTAGTGAACGGCGGCGATATCCTTGGTACGGATAGCCAGCGCAACGGCACCGTTTATGCCGACGGCACCGCCGATGATTTCGCAGTCAACAACCTGGTCACAGGCACGATCGACGCCGGTGAAGGCAATGAAGGGTCGGGCTTTGGCATTGAAATCGGCGGAACTGCGGATGGCGCATCCTCGTTCACGCTGGATAATGCAGGCACCATTCAGGGTCGCGGTAATGCAGCGGCAGGCTCCAACGCGGCAGGCGACGGTATCCGGGTCGGCAATGTGGGCAACATTGGCGTCACCGATGCGGTCATCAACAACTCGGGCACTATCGACTCGGAGGGTGCAAACGGCACCGTTGCCGGTGTGCGTTTCGTCAACGGTGTGTCCTTCCAGGGTGAGTTCAACAACTCGGGCCAGATTTCGGGCGTTCAGAACGGCGTCTATTTCGGCAACCCGGTTGCCGGTGAAGGTGCGGATCACACCGGTGGTGTGTTCAACAACCTCGAAACCGGGGTGATCTCGTCCGACAGCCGCGCGTTCAATATCGACGGCATCGGGTTGGAAGTGAACAACGCAGGCGAGATCGTCGGCACCGACAGCCAGCGCAACGGCACCGTCTATGCTGATGGCACGGCACAAGACTTCACCTTCAACAACAAAGAAACCGGCGTCGTCGATGCGGGTGAAGGCAATGAAGGGTCTGGCTTTGGCGCGGAGATCGCGGGCGAGAACGCGTTCACGCTGAACAATGACGGTCTGATCCAGGGTCGCGGCAACGCGGCGGCAGGCACCAATGCCGCAGGCGACGGTATCCGCATCGGCAATGTCGGCAACGCTGGCACGTTCACCGGCTCCATCACCAACGCGGGCACCGTCCTGTCGGAAGGTGCAAACGGAACCGTTGGCGCGTTCCGCGCTGTGAACAACGTCAACTTCCAAGGCCAATTGTTCAACGAAGAAGGCGGCGTATTCGCAGGCGTGCAAAACGGTGTCTACTTCGGGACCGGCGATCATAACGGCGGCTCGTTTGTGAACCGTGGAACAGTCACGTCGGACAGCCGTGCGGTGAATATCGACGGTGAGGGGCTTGAGGTCGTCAACGAAGGCGAAATCTTGGGCACCGGCGATCAGCGCAATGGCACCGTCTATGCCGATGGCACTGCCGACAACTACACCTTCAACAACACCGGTCTGGTTGATGCGGGTCTGGGCAACAACGGCTCGGCCGTGTCGCTGCAAACCGGCAATGTTGAAGGCGATATCGTGTCGGCAGCCATTCTGAACGAAGGCACCCTGCAAGGTCGCGGCGACGCGGTTGAGGGCAATCAGGTCGGCGATGGCCTGCGCCTGTTTACCAGCCAGTCCGAGGCCGGATTTGCCGGGGTGGTCGTCAATGAAGGCCTGATCGCAGGGTCCGAGACCTCGGATTCAGCCGCAGGTATCCGCGTTGACGGTGGCCTGAACCTTCTGGGGGCGATCCTGAACGAAGGTGAGATCCGCGGAACGGTCAATGCAATCGACGCCTCAGATGCGGGTGACGTGACCATCGTCAATGACGACGAAGGCGTGATCAACGGCAACGTCCTGCTGGGCGCTGGCGATGACATCTTTGTCGATCTGGGCACCACCAACGGCACTATCGACGGTGGCGCGGGCGACGACGTGCTGATCGCAGGCGATGCGGACAATGTTCTGACCGGTGGTCTGGGCAATGACTTCATCGACGGTGGCGAGGGCATCGACACGGCCGATTTCTCGGATCTGGATGTCGCGGTCGAAGTGCGCCTGGGCGCCAATGGCAACGGCACCGCAACCCGCGATACGGGCTTCAATGTCTCGGTCAAGGACGCCGTGGTCTCTGCCCCCGGTCAGTTCGGCGCGAACATCGCCAATGGTGCGGCTTTTGTGGAACAGGCGCTTCAGGGCAACCTGTACTACAACATCCACACATCGGACTTCCCCGGCGGCGAAATCCGCGGGCAGCTGCTGGTGGACAGTGTCGAGACCGAGCATGGCATCCGCACCGTCACCCTGAGCGGCGGTCTGGACGCGGCGCAGGAACCGGGGCCGACCTCGGACAGCGAAGCCTCCGGCGAGGCCTCTCTGGTCATCATCCAGAACCTGAACACAGGTGAGGTGACCTATTCCAGCGAGCTGAGCGTTGTGGGCTTGAACGAGGCCGACCTGAACACGCCGATCCCGGGTGTTGTCTCGGCCATCCATCTGCACAATGCTCCGGCTGGTGCAAATGGTCCGGTCGTACAGGACACGCTGGTGGATGCGGGCGCCACGCTGGACGTGAACGCCACAGGCGGCACAGGCGTCATCGGTCAGGACGTCATCGACAACCAGATCGAAGTCGATGTTCTGCAGTCGATCGAGAATGTGATCGGGTCGGACGATGGTGACATCATCATCGGCAGCGATCTGGACAACAAACTCAGCGGTGGTGACGGCGATGACCTGATCTCGGGTGAGGGTGGCAATGACATCCTGATCGGCGGCGCAGGTGCGGATACCTTCACCTTCGGCGCGAACTTCGGAGACGACGTGATCCAGGACTTCGAAGTCGGCCTCGACCAGCTGCAGTTTGGCGATTTCGGTCCCGATTTCGGCGGCGCTGTGAATGTTGCTCAGGATGGCAACGACGCTGTGATCTCGTTCGGCACCGAAGGCTCGGTCCGTCTGGCGGGCGTCAACACCACCGACCTGACCGAAGACGACTTCGTCGCTTAATCGAAAACGGACGGGGCGGGTCACACCGCCCCGTTTGCCAAACCGGAAAAGGGCAAGACGATGTTTCAGAAATCCAACCCCGTACAAACCGCATGGGCCTCGTTGCGCAAAGGGTTTGTTGCTGTCGCTTTCTTCAGCCTGTTTCTCAACCTGCTGATGCTGGCCGGGCCGCTTTACATGCTGCAGGTCTATGACCGGGTCCTGACCAGCCAGAATGTCGAAACGCTGATCGCGCTGACCCTTCTGCTGGGTGGCGTCTTTGTCGTGATCGCCTGTCTCGACCTGATGCGGATGCGCATCCTGGGTCGCCTGGCCGCTCGGTTCGAGATGGCCGTCGGCGCGCCTGTTCTCGGGGCCGCCATGCGCCGCCGGGTTCAGGGCGAGGCGCAAAGCGCCGAAAATCTGGTCGACGACGTTAACGGATTTCGCGAGTTCATCTCGGGCTCGACCCTGACCGCCTTTTTCGATGCACCATGGATCCCGATCTACCTGCTCGTCCTTTACGTCCTGCACCCGCTGCTGGGCCTGTTGGGACTGGCCGGAGCCGTCACCCTGACCGTCATGGCGCTGATCAACAACGCCCGCGCGCAGAAACCGATGCGAAACGCCGCCGAGGCCCGAGGACGCTCGGACGCGCTGTTCAAAACCTCGGATCGCAATGCCGAACTGGTCCACGCACTGGGCATGAAATCCGATCTGGTGCGCCGCTGGACCGCCCTGCAAATCGACGCGCACGCGCATAAAACACGCGCGGCTGACCGGATCGCTGGTTTTTCGGTTCTGTCCAAGACCATCCGCATGGGCCTGCAATCGGCCATTTTGGGCCTGGGTGCCGCCCTTGCCATTACCGGCGAATCTACCGCTGGTGTCATGATCGCCGCCACTATCGTGTTGGCGCGGGCGCTGGCGCCAATTGATCAGCTCATCGGCCAATGGCGAGGATTTTTGGCCGCGCGCGGATCGTATTCCAAAATCAAAGCGCTGACCGAAGATTTCGCCGAAGAAACACCCAACCTGCACCTGCCCCGCGCCTTCAAGACGCTGGACGTGAAAATCGCTCAGGCCGGTCCACCGCGCGCGATCAGTGCCACCATTCGGGGTATTGACTTTGATCTGGCCGCAGGCGACGTTCTGGCTGTCATTGGCCATAGCGGCTCTGGCAAGACGACGCTGGGTAAGATGCTGGCCGGGATCTGGCACCCGCAACGGGGTGAGGTTCTGCTGGATGGCAGCCCGATGTCGAAATGGAACGCCGAGCATTTGGGCAAACAGATCGGCTACCTGCCGCAGGATGTCGAGCTATTCGACGGCACGATCCGCGAAAACATCGCGCGCTTTTCGGTCGCCATCGACGACGCTGAGGTTTTCCGCGTCGCGCAGGAGGCTGGCATTCACGAGATGATCAGCGCTCTGCCCGAAGGCTATGAAACGCGCATCGGTCAGGGGTTCTTTCTGTCCGGCGGTCAGCGGCAGCGTTTGGCCCTGGCCCGCGCGCTTTATGGTGATCCGTTTGTGCTGGTGCTGGACGAGCCGAACTCGGATCTGGATGCCGAAGGGGAACAGGCCTTGCGCGATGCCATTCTGGCCACTCAGGC
The DNA here is from genome assembly GCF_056541705.1 of Ruegeria sp. AG1. Lineage (NCBI taxonomy): Bacteria > Pseudomonadati > Pseudomonadota > Alphaproteobacteria > Rhodobacterales > Roseobacteraceae > Ruegeria > Ruegeria sp. AG1. Next base: position 85,311 of record NZ_JBQFYU010000010.1, read on the forward strand.
CCGCGGCTCCATCGCCATCGTCATGACCCACCGCCCCGCAACATTGCAGGCCGCCAATAAGGTCATGGTTATGCGGAACGGGTCCCAGACCCAGTTTGGCGGCAAGGATGACGTGCTGAAAGTCAATCGCCGCAATGTTCTGGATAGCTCGGGCAAGGGCACCCGCCCGACCCCTCAGCCAGTTCCCGAAACGCAAATCACAGGAGCAGCCCAATGACACAGATTGTCCCGCACAAAGCCTCTCGCAATGCGCTGTCGCTCAATGAGGCAGAGTTCATCGACATCTCGGACGCCTTCCCCCGGATCGGTCGCTATGTCTGGGTCGGCGTGATCACCCTGATGGCCTTTGTCGGAGGCAGCGCCTACTGGGCCTTCGCCTCGAAACTGGACGGGGCGGTGGTTGCCCCGGCCTCATTCGTGGTCGAAGGCGATCGCAAAACGGTCGAGCATCTGGACGGCGGCATCATCCGCGACATCCTGATCGCCGACGGAGATTTCGTTCAGGCCGGTCAGCCCCTGATCCGGCTGGACAGCACCGATATCGACGTCGACCTGAATGTGCTGGGCAGCCAGATGGGTGAGCTTTCGGTCCGCCGCGCCCGCCTGCTGGCACAGATGAGCGGTCAGGACCGGTTTGATGAGGCCTCGGCCATGGCCGGTTTTGAGGCGGGAATGGAGAGGCTGCATTGGACGTCCGCCTATCTGACGCAGAAACAGCTGTTTGACGCCGAAGCCCGCGCCCGCCAGACAGAAACCCGGATCAACGAACAGCGGATATCGGGCCTGAAGGATGAGGCCCAAGGGCTGGCCGAACAGCGTGTCAGGACCCAAAACCAGATCGAGATCACTCTGACCGAACTGGACAGCCTGCAAACCCTGCTGGACAAAGGGTTGGTCGCGGCCACCCGCGTCAGCTCGCGACAGATTGAGCTGCAGCGTCTCTACGGCGTCGATGCTTCGCTGCGCACTCAGATCGCGCAGGCTGAAAATCAAGTTAGAGAGCTGGAACTGACGCTGATCAGCCAGCAAAAGCTGCGGGATGAGGTGATCGCGGGTGAGCTTGCGGTGGTCGAAGCGCAGCTTGATTTGGTGCGCCCGCAATATAAAGGCACCGCCGAGCGCCGCAAGCGGATCGAGCTGTTGGCCCCCACCAGCGGGCGGGTGGTCAATCTGGCAGCCTCCACCACGGGCGGTGTCATTCGTCCGGGCGAACACATCATGGACATTGTCCCGGCGGATCAGGCGCTGATCGTCGAGGCGCGGGTCAAGACCGGTGACATTGACAAGCTGCGGATCGGCCAGTCCACCCGCATTCGTCTGTCCGCATTTGCACAGGCAGACGTCCCCGAGGCCAGCGGCAAGATCTTCGATATCTCGGCCGACGCTTTGGAAGATGAACGCACGGGCGAGCCCTACTACAAGGCGCGGGTCAAACTGGATGCCCAGCAACCCGACGCGGTGGCGGCGCTGGAACTGGTGCCCGGTATGCCGGCTGATCTGTTCGTCAATACCGGCGAGAGGGCCGTGATCGCCTATCTGTCACAACCCATCAGCGACCGGTTGGCCAAAACCTTTATCGAGTGAGTGGGTGCTCAGGTAACGAGTAAAATTTTAACCAGTGGGAATGGTCTGCAGATGGGGCTGCAGGCCATTTCACTTTGTCAAACGCCGTAGCGGGCCATGAACATGTCGACAGCTTGCAGGGCAACCTCGTCAATCTCGGCCTGGGAGAACTCTTCCTGGATGCCAAAGGCGGCGCGCAGCCATAGGCGAACTTTGCACAGCTCTGCGAATTGTTCTGCTGCGATCGTCACGTCCTCGATCACCAATTCGCCCTTAGCGACAGCCTTTTCCAGATACTCAACCATCTTGCGCTGACCGTTCTGAGGCCCAGCTTCATAAAAAACGCGTCCAAGTTCCGGGAACCGATCCCGTTCAGCCACGCAAACGCGGAAAATTTGACGATTGAAATCCGACACGAAAAAGCTAACCAACTGCGTCGCGGTAATCGTCAGAACCTCACGCACGGGTTTGGTTTCGTCGATCATCGAGATCACACGCTCGGCCATGCGGCGGCATTCGGTTTGCGCCACCTCAATAAACAGCAGGCGCTTGTCGGGGAAATAGCTATATAGCGTCGCCTTCGAGACACCCGCCGCCCGCGCGATGTCATCCACACTGGCCCCCTCGAACCCATCCGCGAGGAAAACCTCTCGGGCCCCGCGCAGAACCTGGTCGAATTTTCGGCCGGTGCGCAGGATGGTGGCGGATTGGGTCATGATGGCTCCTTCAGCGGGTTGTGGACCGAATTTATAAACCGATCTGTTCAGACACAAGGATTCTTGGTGTTTTCTAACGGGCCGTCACCCAAAACGCCGTTCGATCCGTGACTTGCAGGTCGCGCAATCCATGCTAGGAGGGTACCCATGGTCGAGATTTTTCTGCGCACCCTTCCCTTCTTCGTGATCATCGGCCTGGGTTACTGGGCCGGGCGCACGCGGTTCTTCACAGAGGAAGCCACCGCCTATCTGACGAAATTCGTCTTTTTCTTTGCCCTGTCGGCCATGCTGTTCCGCTTTGCCGCCACCCTACCCTTTGCTGAGATTTTCAACGGGCGGCTGATCATCGGTTATCTGATCGGGACACTTGCGGTCTACGCGCTGGCTTCGCTGGTGGCATGGATACGGGGCCTCGACATCCCCACCGCCGCGGTTGAGGCCCAGTGTGCCGCCATCGGCAATGTCGGCTTTCTGGGCCTGCCCATGCTGGCTATGCTGCTGTCCGAGGCCGCGATCGGACCCGTCATGCTGATCCTTGCGGTGGATCTGGTGGTGTTTTCCTCACTCATTGTGATCCTAATCAATGGCGGCCGGGACGGAAAGCTAACGGTCAAAACGCTGCGCCTGATCGGGGTCGGGTTGCTCAAGAATCCAATGATCGTGTCGATCTCGGCCGGGTTAATCTGGTCGGCGCTGCAGATTCCGGTCCCCGGTCCGATGAACGATTTTCTGACCATATTAGGTGGGGCCGCAACGCCCGGAGCACTGTTCGCAATTGGCGCCTCGCTAGCCGGAAAATCGGCGGAGCGGATCGAAATCGCGGGCTGGCTGAGCTTTTGCAAGCTGATCGTCCACCCCGCCTGTGTCGCCGTCGCCCTGCTTTGGCTGGTTCCAGTCGATACATTCTCGGCCACGGTTGCAATTGCCGCCGCTGCGCTACCGGTTGCGGGCAATGTCTACATGCTGGCGGCACATTATGGGATCGCACCTCAGCGCGCCTCAGCGGCGATCCTGCTGTCTACGGCAGCCAGTATTCTGACGGTTCCGCTGATCATCGGATGGCTTACCGCTTTGTGAGCGTGCAACCCCACCAAAAAGTCATGCGCATGGCGACCGCCGCACTTTACGCGGCGTCCTTAGGGCGATAGCCATGGCGCGACCCTAAATTAAGGACTCGACCAGATGGAAACCCTTTCGGAAAATGCCTGTTTTGGTGGTGTGCAAGGTGTCTACCGCCATGCCTCAACCGCCTGCCAATGCGATATGACCTTTGGCCTGTTCCTGCCTGCCGAGGCCAAGGACGGCCCCGTTCCGGTGTTGTGGTACCTGTCTGGCCTGACCTGCACCCATGAAAACGCGATGACCAAGGCCGGTGCACAGGCCTGGGCCGCCGAACAGGGCATCGCCATCGTGTTCACCGACACTTCGCCCCGCGGCGAAGGCGTCGCCGACCACGAAGACTATGATCTTGGCCAAGGCGCGGGTTTCTACGTCAACGCAACGCAAACCCCGTGGGCCCCACATTTCAACATGTGGGACTATGTGGCCGAGGAACTGCCCGAGCTGATCGCCGAGAACTTTGCCATCGACATGGATCGTCAGGCAATCACCGGCCATTCGATGGGCGGCCATGGTGCGCTGACACTGGCGATGAACCTGCCGGGACGCTATCGCTCGGTTTCGGCCTTTGCGCCAATCTCGAACCCGAGCGGCGCGGATTGGGGCCGCAAACAGCTGAGCGCCTATCTGGGCGATGATGAGGCCGTTTGGGCCAAGCACGACGCCTCGCTCCTGATGAAAGAGGTCGGTTTTGACGGCCCTGTCCTGATCGACACCGGTGCGAACGACCAGTTCATCGACCTCCTGCGCCCCGAAACTTTGGCTTCGGCCATCGCCGAGCGCCGCCAGCAGGCGACCTATCGTCTGCAACCAGGCTATGACCATTCCTATTTCTTTGTGTCCACCTTCATGGAAGACCACATCACGTTCCACGCCGAAGCGCTGTACGGAGACTGAGGCATGAGCAAGTATGACTATGACCTGATCATCATCGGGTCTGGCCCCTCGGGCCGGTCTGCGGCAATTCAGGCGGGCAAATTGAAGCGCCGAGTGTTGGTGATCGACCGGCACGACCGTTTCGGCGGCGTCTCGGTGCATACCGGCACGATCCCGTCCAAAACCCTGCGTGAAACCGTGCTGAACCTTTCGGGCTGGCGTGAGCGCAGCTTTTACGGCCGCTCTTACCGGGTCAAGGAACAGATTCGCGCCGAAGACCTGAAAGCCCGGCTGCACATGACACTCGACCACGAAGTTGACGTGCTGGAGCATCAGTTCAACCGAAACCATGTGGATACTCTGAACGGGCTGGCCTCGTTCACGGGTCCGCATGAGATTGAGGTGGCGACGGATAGCGGTGAGAAAACCCGCCTGACCGCCGCAAAGTTTCTGATTGCGACCGGAACAAAAACCTATCGCCCGGACTATGTGCCGTTCAACGGCAAAACCGTTGTGGATGGCGATGAGTTTCTTGAAATGGCCGAGATCCCTCGGTCGCTGGTCGTGATCGGTGCCGGGGTGATTGGTGTTGAATACGCCACCATGTTCTCGGCCCTGGATGTCCGTGTCACCCTGATCGAGCCGCGCGACACCTTCCTTGATTTCATCGACAAACGCCTGATCCACGATTTCACCCATCAAATCCGCGAGAATGGGGTGGATCTGCGGCTCGGGTCGGCCGTCGAAAAGATCGAAGATGCGGGCGAGCATGTCGAGGTCACTCTTGAAAACGGTCGTCACGTCCGGGCCGAGATGCTGTTGTTTGCTGCCGGTCGGATGGGCGCGACCTCGACGCTGAACCTGAAGGCTGTTGGAGTTGAAACCGATCACCGCAACCGGATCAGCGTGGATCGCAAGACCTACCAAACCGAAGTGCCGCATGTTTACGCGACAGGAGACGTGATCGGGCATCCATCGCTGGCCTCGACCTCTCTGCAACAGGGGCGCGTTGCGGCCTGTCATGCGCTTGAAACCCCGACCCTGCCGGAAAGCCCTTGGTATCCTTACGGGATCTATTCCGTGCCCGAAATCTCGACTTGCGGCATGTCCGAGGAAGAATTGCAGGAGCGCGGCATCCCCTATGAGGTCGGTGTGGCGCGGTTCCGCGAAACCTCGCGCGGGCATATCATGGGTCTGGAACATGGCATGTTGAAAATGCTGTTTTCCCTGAAAACTCGCCGGGTGCTTGGTGTGCAGATCGTGGGCGAAGGCGCGACGGAGCTGATCCACATCGCCCAAGCCGTGTTAAACCTGAAAGGCACCGTAGATTACTTCGTGCAAAACACGTTCAACTATCCGACGCTGGCCGAGGCCTATAAGATCGCCGGTCTGGACGCGTTCAACCGGATGCCAATCCCCGAAGAGTTCAAGGTCAAGAAAAAGCCTGTTGAACCCGCAAAGAAAGAGGCAAAGAAGGCGTGACAACGCTCTATGTCGATGGGGACGCCTGCCCGGTCAAAGCCGAGGCTGAGCGGGTCGCCACCCGACACAAAGTGCCTATGGCGCTGGTGTCGAATGGCGGGTTGCGGCCATCGGCAAACCCTCTGGTCCAGGTCGTCATTGTCGCCGAGGGCGCGGATGAGGCGGACAAGTGGATCGCCGAGCGTTGCGGAACCGGCGATGTCGTGGTCACCTCGGACATCCCGTTGGCTGCGAAATGTGTCGAGGCCGGTGCCCGAGTGCTGCGTCCCAATGGTGAGGCTTTCACAGCCGCCAATATCGGCCAGCAACTGGCGATGCGCGACCTGATGGCGGATTTGCGCGCGGCGAACCCTCTGGGCGCAGGGGGTGGCGGCAAACCGTTTGGGAAAGCCGATCGCTCGCGGTTCTTGGACGCTCTGGAGCGGGAACTGCGAGCGGCGCTGCGCGGCTAACCCTCCCGCCAGTTGAAGACGCATCAAAGATGCGCCCTCGCCTAGCGGGCCAGGCAGCGCGTGCCGCGCTGCGGGTGCGCCCAGCTATGCAGCGGCGGGGGTTGGACCTCGGTTCTCACGAATGGGCAGGTGGACAATCGCGCTGAACGCGCCCACGGCGATACCGATCCACCAAACCATCGTGTAGTCGCCATAGACGTCATACATCCGCCCGCCCAGCCAGATGCCAAGGAAACTCCCAAGTTGGTGGCTGAGGAAGACAATTCCATACAGCGTACCCATGTAGCGCAGACCATAGAGATGCGCGACCAGACCGGATGTCAGTGGTATTGTGGCCAGCCAGAGAGAGCCCATAGCCAACGAAAAAACGATGACCGATATTGGCGTGATCGGAAACATGATGAACACAACAGCAGCCAGTGTGCGCGCCGTGTATACGATGGCCAGCAAGTATTTCTTAGGGAAGTGGTTCCCAGCCCAGCCCGCCAAAAGCGTGCCGCCGATATTGGCCAACCCGATCAGCGAAATGGACAACGCACCCAAGGCGGACGTGGTCGTTATGCCTATCGAATGCAACACGCCACCCGGCTGGATGGGGCCGCACATCTCGGTTACGAATGCCGGGAAGTGAGCTGTGATAAAGCCGAGCTGATAACCGCAGCTGAAGAAGCCGAGTGAAATGAGCGTGTAAGACGGATCTCGGAGGGCACGCCCCAAGATCTGGCCCATGCTTTCTTCCAACTCAGCCTTACTGGTTTGCTGAGGCACGCGCATAAAGGGCAGGATCAACACGAGGCAAAGAATGGCGACGGCGAACACAATATAGACCTGATGCCAAGGCAGGAAGGTCAGCATCCATTCGGCCGTAGGCGCACCTAAAACCTGACCGAAACTGCCCGCAGCCGTGACGATGGCCAAAGACATGGATCGGTTTTCGTCGGAGGACGCCCGCCCAACCACGGCCAGAATCACGCCGAAGCCGGTCCCTGCAATGCCAAACCCGACCAACCACGCATAAATCTGGTGTTCAAACGGAGTGATGGACCAGGCTGAAAGCACCATGCCAGCGGCATAAATCAGCGCGCCAAGCACAATGGCCTTTCGGTCGCCGATCTTTTCAGCAATGGCGCCAAAGATCGGCTGCCCAATACCCCAGGCCAGATTCTGGATCGCAATGGCCATTGAGAATTCTGTCCGCAGCCAGCCGAACTCAGAGGCGATCGGGATCTGGAACACCCCGAACGAGGCACGCACCGCGAAACTGACTGTAATGATGATACAGCCTACGATCAGAATTGGATTCAGCAGACGTGCGGAGTGCGGCATGGGGACCTCAGACAAACAAGTTTTGCGACGCTACTGTTTTTCGTCGCCCCGTCAATTCAGTAGATTTGCGGTTCGACATAAGGAAAATTGATGCGTGCCTGAAAATGCCCGCTTTTCAACGCGTAGTGCGGGCGCTATGGCTCAAACCCATGACGGATCTGATTTCGCTGTATAACGAACGTATCTCCGATGGGTCTCTGACGCGGGATGACGCGCAGGAAGCCGTTCTGCCGCATTTCGAACGTATCCGGGCCGAGTTGAGTGCACCGGTGAAGCGGGGTCTGTTCCGCAAGGCTCCGCCGCCGCCCAAAGGGTTGTACCTGTGGGGCGGGGTTGGGCGTGGGAAGTCCATGCTGATGGATATGTTCGTTGATGCGCTGGAAGATGTACCGGCGCGGAGAGTGCATTTTCACGCGTTCATGCAGGAAATCCATGCGGGTATGCACAAGGCGCGCAAGGATGGCGTCGAAGACGCGCTGGCCCCGGTCGCGCAGGAGGTCGTGAAATCGGTAAAGCTGCTGGCGTTTGACGAAATGCAGATCACTGATATCACCGATGCCATGATCGTCGGTCGCTTGTTTGATCTGCTGCATGCAGGGGGCGTGGTCATCGTAACGACCTCGAACCGGCATCCAGATGATCTGTACAAGGACGGTTTGAACCGACAGCTGTTTTTGCCTTTCATCGCCCATATCAAAGAGCAGCTTCAGGTATGGGAGCTGGTCTCGCCGACCGACTACCGCCAAAACCGCCTTGAGGGCGCGCCGGTCTATTTCTCGCCAATTGGCCCGGAAGCGCGTGAGAAGATACGCGCCGTTTGGACGGATCTGTCCGGCGGCACGGCAGAGCCCTTGATCTTGCAGGTCAAAGGTCGCGCTGTTGAGCTGCCAGCTTTTCGCAATGGGGTTGCACGGGCATCCTTCTATGACCTGTGCGGTCGGATGCTGGGTCCCGGGGACTATCTGGCTATCGCCGAAACGGTCAAGGTTCTGGTATTGGAGGATATTCCCCGTCTGTCCCGCAACAACTTCAATGAGGCCAAACGCTTTGTGACCTTGATCGACGCGTTGTATGAGGCAAAAGTTCGGTTGATCTGTTCTGCGGCGGCTGAGCCCGAGATGCTGTATGTCGAGGGCGAAGGGACTTTTGAGTTTGAGCGCACCGCGTCTCGGCTACGGGAAATGCAGGATCAGGATTGGGGGAAATAGGGGGCTCCGCACCCGCCGCCGCTGGCGGCTCCCCCGGGATATTTTTAGCCAGATGAAGCCCTGCGGGCGGATCTTAGCCGTTTTCGCGCAGGATATTGCCCGCAAGGTAGAGGGACCCGCAGATCAGGATACGTGCACGCGGGTCTTTGGCGACGATTGTGTCGAGCGCCTCGGTCACGCTGTTGGCAGTTGATGCGGGCAGATCTACCTTGGCGGCAGCGGCGGCTGTTTCATCCGCGCTGAGGGTTGCGGCCTCACCTGGGATGGAAACGGCGGTCAGGCTTTGGGCCTGTTTGGCAAGCGGCGCGAGGTAGCCCGTCACATCTTTGGTATTCAGCATACCGCAGATCATATGGGTCGGGCGCTTCGGCAAGTTCGACAGAACCTCGGCCAGAGCGATCCCGGCTGCGGCGTTGTGCCCTCCGTCCAGCCAAAGTTCGGCCTGCCCTGCGGCTTGCACGAGCGGGCCGGTTTTAAGGCGTTGCATCCGCGCGGGCCATTCAGCCTTGCTCATGGCGGCCTCATAAGCGGCGTCACCAAGGTTGAGGTGGCGCAGAACGGCAAGGGCCGCGCCTGCGTTCTGGATCTGGTGGGCACCCAAGAGGTTGGGCAGTGGCAGGTCACGCAAGCCTGTTTCGTCCTGATAAATCAGGCGGCCATTTTCTTCGGTGACGTGCCAATGTTGACCATATGCAATGAGAGGCGCGCCGAGACGTGCGGCGGTCTGTTCGATCACCTCCATCGCCTCATCAGGTTGCGGGCCGACGATGCAGGGCACGCCGCGTTTGATGATACCGGCCTTTTCAGCGGCGATTTTCGCCAGCGTATTGCCCAGAAATTGTTCATGGTCGATCGAGATCGGGGTGATCACCGTCACGGCGGGTTTCTCGATCACGTTAGTCGCATCCAGACGTCCGCCGAGGCCGACCTCGAGCAGGGTGTAATCCGCTTTGGCTCGTGCGAAGGCCAAAAGGGCCGCGCAGGTCGTAATCTCAAAATAGGTGATGTTCTCGCCGCCGTTGGCCGCGTAACACTCATCGAGCACCGCCGTCAGGTCGGGTTCCGAGATCAGCTCTCCGGCTAGACGAATACGTTCATGGAACCGAGCGAGATGCGGTGAGGTATAAGCATGGGCCGACAGCTCTGCCCCCTCAAGCCCGGCTCGGATCATCGCTTGGGTCGAACCTTTGCCGTTGGTTCCGGCGATATGGATCACCGGCGGCAGCTTGTCTTGCGGGTTGTCCAATGCCTCTAGCAAACGCCAGACGCGGTCCAAGGTCAGGTCGATGATCTTGGGGTGCAGCGCCATCATCCGGTCGAGGATGGCGTCCGATGTTTGGGTGGTCATTTCTGATCCGTATCTTCAGCAGGTGCGTCTGCCGCAGCCTCTTCCGGTTCCGGTGCGGGCAGATCGCCTTTGATCGCCGGAGGCTGGTTCATCAGCATGCGCGTGATGGTGATCAGCTCTTCACGCAGCTCGGTGCGTTTAGTCACGCGGTCCAGCATGCCGTGATCCAGCAGGTATTCGGCGCGCTGGAACCCCTCGGGCAGCTTTTCACGGATGGTCTGCTCAATCACGCGGGGACCCGCAAAACAGATCAGCGCGTTGGGTTCCGAGATATGCACGTCGCCCAGCATCGCGTAAGATGCAGTCACACCACCGGTGGTTGGGTGGGTCAGAACGACGATATAGGGCAGGTTCGCCTCTTTCAGCATCTCGACGGCCACGGTGGTACGCGGCATCTGCATCAGGCTCAGGATGCCTTCCTGCATCCGGGCACCGCCGGCGGCCGAGAACAGGATCAGCGGGCGCTTTAGCTTAACCGCCTCTTGCGCGGCGGCGATGATCGCGTTGCCGACATACATGCCCATGGACCCACCCATGAAGGAGAAATCCTGCGCGGCGGCAACAATCGGGGTGCGCCCGATTTCGCCTGTGGCAACAAGCATGGCTTCTTTCTCGCCGGTTTTCTTCTGGGCCGCCTTCATACGATCAGGGTATTTCTTCTGATCACGGAACTGCAGCGGGTCATCTTTGGGCGCAGGCACCGCAACTTCGGTGAAAATCCCGCCATCGAACAGGTGACCGAACCGGTCGCGCGGCGTGATTGCCATGTGGTGGCCGCACTGGGTGCAGACGTTCTGGTTTTCGGCCAATTCGCGATGGAACAGCATCGTTCCGCATTCACCGCATTTGTGCCACAGATTTTCTGGCACTTCTCTGCGCGAGAAGATCGAGTTGATCCGGGGGCGGACGTAGTTTGTGATCCAGTTCATATCAGAGCCTTGGATTGTGCGGCGTTGACGTCAAATAAGACGCTACGGAAAGAAATGCAATCAGCGCCTGATGACTAGTCGTGCTGTCAGCCAGCAAACCATCATCGAGCCGAAATCCACCCACAACCACTGCCGCAACACCCCACCATCCGACATATCGTAGGGCAACACGAAAAGGGCCAGACCACTGAGCGTATCGGGCAATGAGATAATCAGGAGAGAGATCACATTATTGAAGAAATGCAAAGCGATAGCCGGACCCAAAGTGCCAGAACGAGCCGTCAGATCAGCCGCCAGAACGCCGAACACACAGGACCAGACCGCAACCAGCAGCGCGTTGTCGCCAGCAATCCCCGGCGCATAGTGACCCGCTGCAAACAAGGCCGAAGGCACCCCTACCCAGATCAGCGGCGACCGGAACCGCGCGGCTAAGGATTGCTGCAGGTAGCCGCGAAACAGGATCTCTTCGGCGCTGGTCTGAATCAGCACGGCGCCTGCCGCAAAAGGCAGAAGCACAATCCAGGTCGAGAAGGCAAGGTTCTGGGTCAGCGGATCCCCCATTCCGTAGGGCGGCAGGGCTGCCAGTGCCAGACCGAGAACCACCAGGGCCACCAAAACCCGTATGAATTGACTGATCGCCAGGCGGCGCTCTCCGAGAATCGCCCAGAGTGACCTTTGCTGCATCTGTTTTGCTGCGACAGCGACTCCAATCGTCAGAAACCCAAAGCTGGCCAGCAGGACAAATGTCGCTAGGGGCGACGTGCCTCGCAAAAACCCCTGGGCCTGAGTGGGCGGGATGAGGGCTCCTATAGCCGCAAAAAGAACAGTGTTCGCCGCCAAATAGAGCGCGCAAACAATCACCAGCCCGACTAGCAACCGCCACAAGTCAGGGCGCACGCGGGCGTCGCGCACCAGATGCTCATGCGCGGCATAGGCGGCGGGCTCAATCATTGTCATCTGCCTCGTCAAGAACGGTTTCCTGCACCACGTCCGGAAAGACATCCGCCGGATTGGCAACCGTGTTCACGCGTGTGGCGAGCGTGGTCAGGTATCCTGCAACGGTCTGCAGCAACTGCGTCGCGACCGAGGCGTCGCTTTCGACAACGGCGCGCAGTTCCTCGGCCCCGATACGCAGGAAGGCGCAATCTGTGTTGGCGACCAGATCAAGTTGTCGGCGGTCACCGGTGATGATCGACAGGTCCCCGATCAGGCGGCCCGGCTCAACAATCGATATGGGGCGTTTGTTGCCATCTTCATCCGACCAGTCCAACCGGGCCTGACCCCGAATGCACAGGTAGGCTGCGTCCGCCGTCTGCCCGCGCGAAAAGATCACCTGCCCCGCGGCGACGTCATACCATTGTGCCGAGAACGCCAGCAGCCTTTGGTTCCGCGCGTCGATGCCCGAGAAAAGCTCGGTGGTCGAGATGATTTCGAGCTTTCTGCTGAGGTCGGCAGTTGCCCCCTCTTGATGCAGAACGGGCGTGCGTGAGACCCCATCTATGCGGCCATCCTTTACCTCGACGAACAGGTCATAGGCTTCGGGATGAGCAAAGTGATCCTCCATGAAGATCATGATCGACTCGGGCAGTAATTCCCGCAAGCGCAGCCGGGTGCGCAGGCGACTTTCCGAATCGTGGCTGGCCAGCGCCTTATCGAGGATCAGGATATCGGGACGCTTAATACCCGCACGCGAGAACGACGCGCGTTCTTGGAACACCGTAGGCAGGTTGTTCCCCCCCAAGCCCGAGGGTAGGTCAAACATGGTAGCTGCAGCGCGGCGGCGCAGGCCGGCCTCATTCACGGCCTGGGCGACCAGATCCTCAATCTCTTCGGCGTGCGCACCCGCCATTAGGGAAACGCGCCCATAAAGGACATTCTCGATCACGGTCAGCCGCGGGAAGTAGGCGTCAGGTGACAATGGAACGAACATCCCATCCAGCGCCTCATGCATGGCGGCGGATTGCTGTTTTCGGATCGCAAGGATCTTGTCCTTGTATTCATCCGGAAAGTCGGGGCCAATTTGCTCGGCCGTCAACAGGAACGGCACCGTCAGCATCAACGCACAATCCGGTTCTGAGACCGCATCGTCCCCTTTGGTTTTCAGGCGATCCTTGATGTCCAAAAGCCTGTGATACATGTCTTTGGACATTCCCAACCGCAGGAAAAGCGGGTGATCGGTGCCATCGCGACCGAAGGCCTGGTCCAACGTCTCGATCACGGTGCTGGCCATGTTCATTGCTTCCTCGGCCAGATCATGGCTGCGCAACATGTTGCGGAACCGCTGATCACCAGCCAACGACTCGGGTGTGATATCCCGCGCGGGCGTTGCAAACAGCAAGTTGCCACCCAAAGGCACTGCCGGATTAAACTGATCCGGGTCGAACCGGTAGACATAGCGATCGAGGCCCTTGTCCTGCAATTTCTGGGCCACTGTCTCGCGAAGTTTCACAAGCTCTTGCGCCAAGCCTGGATGCAATTTCGGGTTAAACTGCGTGCGCAGGGTGCGTCGCAACATGAACTCGTCAATGCCCATCGCCTCGACCAGTTGGAACCACCACGCTCGGATGTCGTCGATATCGTCCAGCCCGGCCAGCCCCGGATCGACCCACTCATCCTCGAGCGAATCTATCGGATTGCCGGACCGAACAGCCTCGATCTGGCGGCGGGTCGGAGCCTTCTTGGCCTCAGTCTCGTGCTGAGGATATGGGCGCAGCGGCATCAGCAGGTTGTCACCCAGAGTTCCATCGAACAGGTAGGGCCGCGAGTAGGCGTATCCGATCCGAGCAGCAATCACCGCCTGATGCAGTTCGTTCAGATTGTGCCCGGCCAGGAGGACCTCGCCCTGAACCGGCACCACCTCACGCGTCAGAAGCTGCGCCAAGGCGGTGCGTTCGGCCGCGTTGGTCGACTGAATCGCCACCCGCGCGCCTTTGGGAATTCTCAAATCGATATCTTCCAGAATGGTTTTGCCGTCATCATCGCGCACGGTGATGTTCCGCAGCTCAATATCACCTGTGAGGTGCGGAATGACTTCGGGCCGGCCCTCGAACAGGTGTTCGGGGATCATGTTGGATGGGGCGAAGCGTTCGGTCACGATCTCCCATCGCAGCGACATGTCCTGCACCTGATTGTAGTAGGTCAGCAGGTCCTTCCAAGGGCCGCTCAGATCCTTGTACGCCCCCAAGGCTGCCACCAGAGCACCCACCGTCACCTCACCCGTGATCGCCAGATATCCACCAACCGAGTAGAACAGGAACGGCGTCATCTGAGTTATCAGATTGTTGAGGAACTTCATGAAGAACTTTTTGTTGTAGATCTTGAAGCGGATCTCGAACAGGTTCCCCAGACGGTAGCTGAACTGCGCCAACCGGTAGCGCCAGCCGCCATTGGTGCGCAGATCGCTGATCCCGGCGGCACTCTCGCCGATCTCGGAACTCAGGTGGCGGACTTCCTGAATGCGCTCTTTGTTCAACAGGTTGATTTGGCGTTGCAGTTTCGGGATCAACCACGCCTGCAGCGGGATGAGGGCGATACTGGCCAGCCCGAACCAGACGCTCTGCATGAACAGGAAGGTGACAATGGTCATCATCTGACCGAACTGGAACACGGGCTGGGCGATAGCGTCGCCCATCAGACCGCCCATCGGCTCGGCCTCGGAAGTGATCATCGAAACCAGCTCACCCTGGCTGGTGGTAGCGAAATACGATTTCGGAAAGCGCATCGACCGGTTGATCAGGGTAAACCGCAATCGGCGCAACATCCGTTCCGCCAGAACGCCCTTCATCGTGTTGATACGCATCTTCATCAGGCCGCTGGCGATCACCGTGGCCAGAAAGGCAAAACACAGGATCATAAGGTATTGAATCTGCGTGACGGTCACCCCCCAGATCGTGACCGTATCTGCGGGCGCACCAATAGCGTCGTTGATGATCTGCTTGGGCAACTCAAGCGAGGCATAAAGGAACGGAAACGAAAGAACCGTCAGAACCAACAGCACAAGCTGTTGTTTTTTGGAGTGTTTCCAAATGAACGAAAACAGGGTGGGTTCCATGGCCGGGCCTTGTCGAATGAAAAACTGATGCGTGGCGTGGTTGCTGGCTACCCGCTTTTTCAAGAGGCCCGACCCTAAGCACAGTTCCGACGTAATGCAAGAACCGACGGTGGCCTCACGCACCGAAAACCGACAGATCCAAATTCCGGGTTTGTCCCCCGCCCGGTCTTTGACTAAAGAGGTCCTACGTTGGACGAAGGGACCATGGGCAGGATTCTCGAACGCTATTTTCACCGCAGGGTTTTGGAGCGCTGGCGCAGGGCCGCGCAGATGGCGGCTGTCGCCCCTCAGGCCGAACTGCGACGCCAACGCGACAGTGCGCGCGCCCTGCAAACACAGCTCAGGCAGGTGATTGATACGGCGGATATGCGGCTACGCGACCCTCAAATCGGCTCGAACCAGTTTCCCAAACCGATCGGCACGGATTGGAGCTGGCGGCCCGATCTGTGGCGATGGCCCCTTGCCACACCTGGCCTTGCCTCACCCCCGCGCAAAGCGTCCCTCAATGATCAGGTGCAGGTGTTTCATGACTGCCCACAGGCCGAGATCGCTCTGCGCCAGAACCGCAACCGGCTGCCCAACGATCTGGCCCCTTTCAACATGGGCGTAGAGGTCTTTGGTTTCGAAGGCAGCTTCCTCTCGCTTTCGATCCAACTGCCAAGCGATGCTTCTCAGGGTCTGAGCCTACAACACCTTATCCGTCTGGATACGCAGATTGACGCGGAACAGGAGATCGACCTCTTTGCCAGGCTCAACATCCTCAGCGGTCCGAATACCGAACAGGTTCTGCGCAAGCTTGATCTGGCCAGCCCGTCGCCCAGCGTCGATTTCGATCTGGCCCATCTGCCGTTGAATGAGAAACGGATCGAGAAGGTCTGGTTGG
Source organism: Ruegeria sp. AG1 (assembly GCF_056541705.1). Taxonomy (NCBI): domain Bacteria; kingdom Pseudomonadati; phylum Pseudomonadota; class Alphaproteobacteria; order Rhodobacterales; family Roseobacteraceae; genus Ruegeria; species Ruegeria sp. AG1. Next base: position 101,264 of record NZ_JBQFYU010000010.1, read on the forward strand.
ACCTAATCCTTGAAAACCCCGGCACGAACAGCGTCATTCTGCGCGACCTGACCTTGTGCCGCCACCATCGCGCTGATTTGTGAGGTCCTAGGGAATGACTGAGCCACTACTGACCCGGACCCGGTTTGAGAACGGAATTTGGCAAGGACATCTGCGCACCCAGACCCAGCCGGATATTCAGGTGCTGTACCGGGGTGAGGACATCGATGGCGTTACCCTCTCGGATGTCGAGGACGGCTGGACCGTGGCCATCCCTGTACCGGTCGCGGCCCTGTCGGACGGGGTCCACAGCTTTGTCATATCCGAGCGCTCAACGGCCCGAAAACTGGGTGATTTCACGGTGATATCGGGCGAACCTGCCGCCGATGATCTGCGCGCGGAAGTCGAACTATTGCGCGGTGAGCTTGACATGCTCAAGCGGGCTTTTCGCAGAATTTGCCGGGACCCGAGCTGAGCCGCTACCCGGGTTTTCCTATCTTTTTCGCCATTTACATGCATCATTGAGGCAGCCGCAACACTCCGGAAGCCGCCATGGATCGCGAAAGTATCATCAAAGTAATTGCCTTGATGGTGACCGCATTTGGCATCGGCATCGACTTTACCGGGGCTCTGATGCTGGTTCCGTCGATCGAAAGCAGCTTTGACAGCGATATCACCAGCACCCAATGGGTGTTGAACATTTACGCATTGTTCTTCGCCATGACCATGGTTGCCGGAGGGCGCTTGGGCGACATGTACGGCCACCGCAAGGTAATGATCATCGGCCTGTCGATCTTTCTGTTTGCCTCGGTGATGTGCTTCTTCGCGCCCGGCCTGGATTTCCTGATTGGCGCGCGCGCGTTGCAAGGCATCGGCGCAGGCTGCGTCTGGCCCTGCACCTTGGCCTTTGGGGCCACCAAAGTCTCGAAACAGGAACACCGCGCACTTGTCATGGGGCTGATCCTTGCGGGCGTGACCACGGGCAATGTGTTTGGCCCAATGATCAGCGGGCTAGCTGTCAGTTTCGGCGAATGGCGATACTTCTTCCTCGCCAATGTCGTGTTCTCCTGCCTCTCAATGGCCACCGCCTTGATTTTGATGGAGCGGGAGACCCAGCACAAACACGGCGAGCATATCGACTTTGCCGGGATGGGTATCCTGTCCTTTGCTGTGCTTCTTCTGCTCTACGGGCTGGATGTGGGGGCTGATTGGGGTTGGTCGTCGATCCCGCTCTTGCTGCTGTTCTTTGTCAGCGCCGTTCTGTTCCTGCTGTTTCCGCGCGTTGAAAAGCGGGTGAAGGAGCCGCTCCTGCTGCCGCAACTAATGCAGAATAGAGAGTTTCTGATCACGCTTGGCCTTAATATGTTCAACGTCTCAGCCGCCTTCGTCGCGTTGTTGTACTTTCCGCAATACATGCAAAAGGTGCTGGGCTGGACGACTTTCCAATCGGCGCTTGGGCTGGCCCCTCTGACTATCCTGTTGGCGGTGGGGTCGATCGTCTCCGGCACGCTCTACAATGATTTCGGGCCTAAACGCCTGCTGTTTTGGGGCTATGTTCTGGCGGCTGTCGGATCGGCCAGTATCGTGATCCTGCCTAGCAGTTTGGGCTATTTCCACATCCTGCCAGGCATGGCGATGATCGGGCTGGGCGCGACACTAACGGTCGGGCCGTCCGGGACCGCCGCGGTATGCGCGGTCAAACCCGAACGTGCCGGGCTTGTTGGTGGCCTCAGCTTCATGACGCATCTGGTCTACGGGGCAATCTCGGTCGCCTGTGCGACCGCCATCATGTATGCGGTATCGCTGTCTACCCTACGAGACAAACTGGCCGCCGCCGGCATTGATCTGACCGATGCCGAACAACGGGCGATCAATGGCGGTTCCCTCAGCACCGACTCTGCACATGCGGTGATGGCAAAGCTGAGCGCGGATCAGGTCGATACGGTCAAATCCGCCCTAACAACCGCCTTTGACAGCGGCATGAGCATGGCCTTCATCTTTTCCACGATTTCGGTCTCGTTGGGCATTCTTCTGGCGCTGATGCTGGACGAAGCCAAGCTGCACAAGATCGAAAGTTGAAAGGGCCGCGGCTGGCGCGACCCTTTGGATTATACTGAGATTGGATTTTACTGAGACGGGCCGTCAGGATTGAACGCCGACAAACCTTTGAGGATGTCGATGGCATAAGCCAACTGGTAATCCTCTTCCCGCAGCTCAGCGGTGGCTTCGGCCTTGGCGCGGTCTTCTTCGATCTGGCGGATTTCATCCTCGCTGAGGCTGTCATTGTTCAGACTGCCGCGCAGATCCGCTTCCGAGCGTGCCGGACGATCATCCTCTTCTTCGGTTGCCGGAGCCGGGCGCGGTTGTTCCACGATAATGTCCGGGCTGACACCCAACGCCTGGATCGAGCGGCCAGACGGCGTGTAGTACCGCGAGGTGGTCAGACGCATCGCACCGTCACCGCGCAGCGGCATCACCGTCTGCACCGAGCCTTTACCAAAGCTCTTGGTGCCAACAACAATCGCGCGACGGTGGTCTTGCAGGGCGCCGGCCACGATTTCAGAGGCCGAGGCCGAGCCGCCATTGATCAGCACCACAATTGGCTTGCCTTCGGCCAGATCACCGGGAGTCGCGTTGAAACGCTCGCCATCCTGTGGGTCACGCCCACGGGTCGACACGATCTCACCTTCGTTCAGGAACGCGTCCGAGACCTTGATCGCCTGCGTCAGCAGACCGCCTGGGTTATTGCGCAGGTCCAGCACAAAGCCATTGACCTTGTCGATTCCGCCCGCTTCCTCGATCTGTTCTTCCATTCCGGCCTGCAGGTTGGGGAAGGTCTGATCGTTGAACGTGGTCACCCGCATGACAACGCTGGTGCCCTCGGTCCGGGCGCGTACGGCAGTCAGTTTGATCGTGTCACGAATGATGGTGACATCGAATGGATCAGGCTCACCCTCACGTACAACGGTGATCACGATTTCCGAGCCGACAGGGCCGCGCATCAGCTCAACCGCCTTGTCAAGCGTCAGGCCCAGAATGCTTTCGCCATCTACATGGGTGATGAAATCTCCGGCCTCGATCCCGGCCTCATCAGCCGGCGTGTCGTCGATCGGAGAGACAACTTTTACAAAGCCTTCCTCTTGCGTGACCTCGATGCCCAGCCCGCCAAACTCACCTCGGGTCTGGACGCGCATTTGCTCGGCATCGTCGGGCGACAGGTAACTGGAATGCGGATCAAGCGAGGTCAGCATGCCGTCAATCGCAGCTTCGATCAGCTCTTCCGGCTCAACCTCTTCGACGTATTGCGCGCGGATCCGCTCAAAAATATCACCGAACAGGTCGAGTTGCTGGTAGACATCGGCCTTGCTCTCAGCCTCCTGCGCCAGCAGGGGTCCTGCGATCTGAGTTGTTGCAATGATGCCTGCAACCGTTCCGGCCAGTCCGGCCATCACAAATTTCTTCATACTCGTTTATCCATCCTTGCTGGTCCGAAACCACGACTCGGGGTCCACGGGGCTGTTATCTTCTCTGACCTCTATATAGAGCGTTTCTGACCGGTCAGTTCCAGTGCCATCACCACGAGTTGACAAAATAGCACCGATTTCCGGCGTTTCACCGGGCATCAAACCGACCGGAGTGCCCTCAGGTATCACTTGACCTATGTCTCCGTAGACTTCCTGCAAGCCCGAAAAGACAAACAGAAGGCCCGGCTGAGGCTCTAGAATGATCAGATTGCCAAGGTCCAGAAGCGGCCCCCGGTAGCGAATTGTGGCCGCTGTGGGCGTCGTTACCAAGGCGCGAGGGCGCGCACCAAGCACGAGACCCGGCCGCGTTACGCCTGCTGCGTCTGTTTCCCCGGCCCGGTGCAATAGGACGCCCTGGACCGGCAGAGGCACGTCGCCTTTGCGGCTTTGAATAGAGTCGTCACTTTGCGCGATCTCCCCTTCCGAGATTTCGGATAGGCCAGTTGCGAACCCATCGAGTGTTTCGGTCGAAGAGATCAGGATCGCCGTTTTGATCGGGTCTTCAACAAAGCGCTGCGGCAACCCGGTGCGATCCGCGATGGCCTCGCTCAGGCGGGTGCGGGCGGACTGCACCCCCGTCAATCCTTCTGTCAGGGTTTCCGCCGCATCCTGCTGCAACAGGCGCAGGGTTTGAACCTCTTGCAAATCCTGTGCCAAAGCCTGCGCCTTGGCATTCAGGCCCGGTGTCACCTCGGACAGCATCATCCCGGCCCGCGCAGCCCCCAAGGGGCCCGAAGGGTGCAACATCAGCACCGGTGGGGTGGTCGTTTCTATGGTTTGCAATACACCCAGCAATTGCGCCACGTCCTGTTCCCGCGCGCGCAGCTCGGCCGACAGCTGCGCCTCGCGCGTGGCGGCCATGCGCAACCCGTCCCGCATGGCGGACAACCCAGCCTCATAGGCTTGGATTGTCTCGGTCAGAGCGCGCACCCGGTCGCGCGCGCTTTCTGCCTCGGACAACGAGATTGACGCCTGTTCCAACATCTCGGCCGCCGCCAGCGCCGCTTGAGATGGGGTGTTCTGCGCCTCAGCAGGGCCACACAAAACCACCGCCAAGGCTGCGGCCAGAACCCTCATGACAGTAAGCTTTCCCCAGTCATTTCAGGCGGTTTGGGCAGGTTCATCAGGGCCAGCAAGGTGGGTGCAAGGTCCGACAAACGCCCGGAGCGGAGCGTCGCCCCCTCAGGCCCACCAACCAAAGCCACCGGTACCGGATTCAGCGTGTGCGCGGTGTGTGGGCCACCTGTCTCCGGGTCCACCATCACTTCGCAATTGCCGTGATCGGCGGTGACGATCATCGCCCCCCCGGCTTTTTCCAGCGCGGCCGCCACACGGGCCAAGCCTTGATCCACGACCTCGCAGGCTTTGATTGCGGCGCTCAGGTCTCCGGTATGGCCGACCATATCGGGGTTGGCATAGTTGGTGACGATCAGATCATAGCCCGCCTCGATGGCCTCAACGAACTTGTCCGTCACCTCGGCCGAGGACATCTCGGGCTGTAGATCATAGGTGGCCACTTTGGGCGATTTGGGCATGAAGCGATCTTCGCCAGTTTCGAGGACCTCCTTGCCGCCGTTCAGGAAGAAGGTGACATGGGGGTATTTCTCGGTTTCGGCCAGACGGAACTGACGCAAACCCTGTTTGGCCACCCATTCGCCCAGAGTGTTCACGATAGCCCGCTTGGGGAACACCGTCGTCATATAGGCGTTGTGGCCGTCAGAATATTCGACCATGCCAAGCAGGGCAGACAGCGCTGGGCGCGGGCCGGTGTCGAAATCGTCAAAGCCCGGCTCGGCAATCGCGCGCAGAATCTCCCGAGCGCGGTCGGCGCGGAAGTTCAGGCAGAAAAACCCGTCACCATCTTTGACACCGTCATAACCTTCCAGCACGGTCGGCACAATGAACTCATCCGTCTCGGATTGGTTGTAAGCGTGATCAACCGCCGCATGCGCCGCGGTACCGGCACGGCCCTGTCCTTTGATCATGGCGTTGTAGGCTTGGCTGACACGCTCCCACCGGTTGTCGCGGTCCATGGCGAAGTAACGCCCGCAAACGGTGACGATACGCGCGCCTTCGGGCAGACGTTCCTCAAGCTCGGAGATGTAGGTGAAAGCAGATTTCGGAGCGACATCGCGCCCGTCGGTCACTGCATGCAGAGCCACCGGAACGCCGGCATCCGTGATCGCTTTGGCCGCTGCAACGATATGGTTCACATGCCCATGGACACCGCCATCCGAGGCTAGCCCCATCAGATGCGCCGTCCCGCCCGTCGCTTTCACCTTGGCAATGAAAGATTGCAGCGCGGCGTTGTTAAAAAATGAGCCATCCTCGATCGCCAGATCAATCTGGCCCAGGTCCATCGCCACCACACGGCCCGCACCGATATTGGTGTGCCCAACCTCGGAATTTCCCATCTGACCGCTGGGCAAACCCACATCCGGCCCATGCGTTATCAGCGTGGCATGCGGGCCCTGCATGATCGCATCGAATGTAGGTGTATTGGCCAAATATGGCGCGTTGGCCTGAGTGTCTTCGGACAATCCCCAACCATCAAGAATACACAGGACTATGGGTTTGGGCGTGGCCATTTTGGTCTCCGGTAACTGCTCTTGGCGAACCTTCTATCGCCTGACCGCTTTGGGGTGAACCGCCTTTGCGCCCATCGGCGCAGATTTAATCGTTTCACAAACTGAGCCCGACACCCGGATTTCCTTACCTTTAAGGAACGTGAACCTTACGTCAGACCACCTTGTGCGAACGGCGTCGTGCTGCCTAGTCTCACCTTCAGGGAGAGGGAACCTATGCAGCCAGAGATCGCAGTCTTCGCACTGATCTACCTTTTGGCGCCTGCCGCGATGATGCTGCTAGCGCGGCATTCGACTTTGGCCGGACGGCTGGGGCCGATTGTGCTGTGCTATATGGCCGGATTGGCGCTGGGGCTATCTGGTCTGCAACCTGACGCGGCTGGTCAGGTCCGTGACGGGGTCATGGAGGCCAGTTTGGGACTTGCCCTGCCGTTGCTGCTGTTTGGGGTCGACCTTGGGGCTTGGGGGCGGATCGCAGGTTCCGCGCTTATGTCGATGGCGCTGGCCGTTGTCTCGGTCACGCTTGTTGCAACGGGCCTGTTCTTTGCGTTCCAAGCGGGCGGCACCGCGCAGACCGAGCAGTTGTCCGGCATGGCTGTGGGGACGTACGCAGGCGGCCTTGCGAATATGGGAGCGATCAAACTGGCACTGGATATCCCAGAGAACCGCTATCTGTTGTTTGCAACCGTAGATACTATTGTCGGTGCAGGTTACCTGCTGTTTGTTCTGACATTGGCCCCGTTGGTTTTCGCCCGCTTTCTGAAGCCGTTCCCGGGTGATCGCGACACGCAGGCGCCCGCAGCGGACGAAGCCAATGCGCCGAATATGCTCCGTCAGGGGGTGGTGGCTTTTCTGGTTAGTGCATTTTGCGTGGCCGCGGCGGTGCTGCTGACTCCTCTGTTCAGCTTTGCACCATCGCAGGTCATGACCGTGGTTCTTCTAACGTCGCTAGGTCTGCTCGGCTCGGTCACGCCGTCTTTGCGCAAAAACCGGGCCGCATCTCATATGGGCATGTACCTGCTCTACGTATTTTCATTCAGCGTCGCGGCTTCGATGGATCTGGCGGAGTTTCGCGATATGGATCTGTCCGTTCTTGGCTTTGTACTGATCGCCACCTTCGGCAGTTTCGGTCTGCACGCACTGCTTGCACGCACCGCCGGGGTCGACCGGGATACATTCCTGATCACCTCGGTCGCGGCGGTCATGTCGCCTGCTTTTGTGCCCATGGTCGCCCGCAGTTTGCGCAACCCTGCGATCTTGATGTCGGGCATGGCAACCGGCATTCTGGGCTTTGCCATCGGGAACTATCTGGGCATTTCACTGGCGCTGCTTCTGGCCGGGAAAGGATAGGATATGGATCATCAGAAATTGCCAGAGACAGGTCGCCCCGAGGGCAAGATACTGGACCAGCTGAAATCCTTTGCCGAAAACGACCCGAATTACCGCGAGGGCCGGACGTGGAGCCTTGTGTATCATCTGGACGATGACCACGACGCCTTCACAGCCAAGGCCTATAGCGCGTTCTCATCAGCCAACGGGTTGAATCCCGCCGCGTTCCAAAGCCTCAAGCGGATGGAGACGCAGATCATCTCAACCATGGCCGGGTTGCTTAAAGGCGGACCGGACACCTGTGGCGTGGTCACTGCGGGCGGCACCGAGAGCTGTCTGATGGCGGTCAAGACCTACCGGGACATGGCGCGCAAAAAGCGCAAAGTTAGCCGCCCGAACATGATCCTGCCCAAGACCGCGCATGTTGCGTGGTTCAAGGCGGCCGAATACTTCGGTGTCAAGGCGCGCCTTTTGCCGATGACGCCGGACTTCGCCACCGATATCTCCAAACTTGCGAGGATGATTAACGCCGGAACGGTGATGATCCTCGGGTCAGCGCCGGAATACCCGCATGGCACCATCGACCCGATTGCCGAGATGGGCGCAATCGCGCAGTCCAAAGGCATCCCCTTGCATATCGACTCCTGCGTCGGCGGGCTGATCCTGCCCTTCATGGAGCGGAACGGCGTTGACCTACCCGATTGGGATTTCCGGGTGCCGGGGGTGACGTCCATCTCGGCTGATCTGCACAAATACGGCTATGCGGCCAAGGGGGCATCGACCATCCTTTATCGCAATCTGGACCTGTTGAAGCACCAGATGTTTGTCTGTCAGGACTGGCCCGGAGGGGTTTTTGCCTCACCCGCCCTGCTGGGTACCAGACCGGGCGGGGCCTATGCCGCCGCCTGGGCTGTGATGCAGAAACTCGGTGAGGACGGCTACTGCCGGTTGGCGAGAGACACGACCGAAGCGGTCGAGACGTTGAAGGCAGGCATAGTCGCGATAGACGGCCTGCGCATTTTGGGGAACCCGCAGGGGCCGTTGCTGGCCTATGGCTCAACTGATCCGAAGCTCAACATCTATGCCGTGGCGGATCAACTGGAGCGCGCCGGTTGGAGCATCAATCGCGTTCAAAACCCAGATGGCATCCATTGCATGGTCACTGCTAAACACCGGCATGTCACCGATGAATACCTGAGCGATCTCGCCCAGGCGGTCGCGACCGTTCGCGCCAACCCCGAGCTCGCCAAATCCGGAGGGGCCGCGACCTATGGCATGATGGCCCATGTCCCGCTGCGCGGCATGGTGAAATCCAAGGTGCTGGATGTGTTTGCCGAAATGTACCGGGCCGGTGGCGGAGATTTGCATCTGGATGACGGCAAGACCCCGAACCTGCTGGAACGCGGCATGGCCCGATATGTTCAGTGGAAAGCGCGGCGCAGTTAGTCCTTCAGATAACTCTTGTACGGCTTGGCTTTCCGGTTTCGGTATTTGACCGTCAGGTCTAGCGGCATGTCATTTTCGTCGTAGATCCCCAACACGATCCCTCTGCCCCGGCTTTTGGTTCGCATCTCGATCAGTTGCTGTTCAGACCGCGTCGTGCGCTGTGACGGGCGGCGCGCCCAGGCAAACAGGAGGTCATACATTTCACCGATCACTTCAGCATGATCTTCGCTGTCGCCCAGATCAACCAACTCCTCCGGGTCGTTTTCCAGATCGAACAGAATCGGACGGTGCCCACCTTCGCAATGGATCAGCTTCCAACGTTTGTTGGCGACCATGAACATCACCGCATCGCGGACCGAGGCGTCCATGCGCTCGGCGATTGGTGACGCGGAATAATCGTATTCGCAGATCACCACATCCCGAGGCAGCTCCTGCGCCTGCCCATGCAGGATCGGCAGCAGGGAATGGCCTTCGAGGATATGATTGGCGACGTCGCCTCCGGCCACTTCGACGAATGTCGGAGCAAGATCAATGGATTCGACGAGCGCATCGCTCATTGTGCCTCGGGTCGCGTCGGCCTCGGACGAGGGATCGTAGATAATCAGCGGCATTTTGGTCGAGGTATCGTGGAAGAACGTCTTTTCGCCCATCCAATGGTCGCCGAGAAAATCCCCGTGATCCGAGGTCAGGACGATCATCGTATCGTCCATCCGACCGGTCTGCTCCATCCAGTCAAACAACCGGCCCATCTGATCATCGGCCTGCTTGATCAGACCCATATAGGCGGGGACCACCGCCTCGCGCACATCCTGGCGCGAGAATGTCTCGCCAATTTTGGTCTCCATGAACGCTTTAAATACCGGGTGCGCGTTCTGGCGTTCCTCGTCGGATCGCACCACCGGCAGCACGTGCTCAGGCCCGTACATCGAGGCATATGGCTCTGGCACGATATAGGGCCAGTGCGGTTTGATGAAGCTCAGGTGGCAGCACCATGGGGCGTCATGGGTCTCCATGAACTCGATCCCGCGCCCGGTCAGATAGGGAGTCTCGCTGTCTTCTTCGGCGATATTTGCTGCCTCGGGTGAGTTTTTCAGGAACCAGCCAGACAGAACATTGCCGTCCGCGTCCAACCCGGAATTTGCGAAGTCATGCCAGGGGTTGTCGCTTTCATAGCCTTTGTCGCGCAGATACTCATTGTAGGCCTTGGCCCCATCGGGGTCATAAAACCCGTCCGGCCCTTCAGGGCGCATGCCGTCATCGCGTTCGAACACGTCAAAACCGCATTCCGCCACACGGGCGCCAATCAGGCTGTCCGGTTCAAGGCCGAGCCGTGCCATACCTTCAGCATCTGCACGCATATGGGTTTTGCCAACCAGCCAGCATTCCATCCCTGCCTTACGCAGGTGGTCGCCCATGGTCATCTCGCCGACCTTTAAGGGGATCCCGTTCCACGAGGCACCATGCGAATGCACATACCGACCCGTATAGGTCGACATGCGCGAACTGCCACAGATCGGCGATTGGATATAGGCGCGATTAAATCGCACACCCCGAGCGGCCAGACGGTCGATATTCGGCGTGTGAAGATGCGGGTGTCCGTAGCAGCTCAGGTAGTCCCAGCGCAGCTGGTCGAACATGATGAACAGGATATTCTTGGCTTTGGCCACATGCGCCTCCGGTCTGGTCCGGAGGCTATCTAGCCAATTCCCAATGGGCAGCGCAAATGCCGATTAGGCCTGACGCTCCATCTGCTCCAGCATCTTCTTGGCGCGTTTGCATTGCAGCTGATCCCGCAGAGGGCTGTCCGGGTCGATGTCCTTTTGGCAGACCACGCATTTATCCGCGCCCGAGATCGCGTTCAGACCGCCGCAGCTGCCCTTGATGGTTTTACCCATCAACATCACGCCCAGCGACATGCCAACCATGACCAGAGACAGGAGAATAAAGGCCAGAATGAAGGTGCTCATCTCGGTTCCTACCAATCAGTTGGTGCCCAGTGCGTCTTTGAACGCGCTGCTGTGCGACGTTATATAGGCATCATCGCCGCCTGTCACATCCCGCGAGATGAAATACACGGCAAGTTTATGCTCTTCGGCCAGCTTCATGCCCTTTTCCTGACCCAGCGCCAGCATGGCAGTCGCCCAGGCATCCGCCATCATGGCGTTTTCCGCCAGAACCGTGACTGAGGTCGTCCGGTGCGTGATTGGACGCCCGGTTGTCGGGTCGATGATATGCGAATAGCGCACACCGTCCTGTTCGAAGTAATTCTTGTAATCGCCCGAGCTGGCCATGCCGAGATCGTCCAGCGACACGATCAATTGCAGGCTCTGGGACCCGGCCTGAGGCTTTTCGATCCCGATCTGCCACGTCTCGCCCTTGTCGTTCTGGCCTCTCGAGACCAGATCACCGCCGATCTCGACCAGATAGTTTTCGATGCCTGCGTCCCGCAAGGTCTCGGCGACGGCGTCAATGCCATAGCCTTTAGCGATAGCCGACAGATTGATCCCAACGCCAGGTTCGGATTTTGCCAGCGTTCCTGCCTCAGCATCCAGCGTCAAAAGCCGATTTTGTCCAACGCCTGCCAGCGCGGCCTCGATATCAGCATCCGACGGCACAGGGTCTTCGGGCTTGCGCGGGCCAAAGCCCCACAGCTCGATCAACGGGCCGAGGGTGACGTCAAAGGCTCCATCGGTTTTGTCGTGGACGTCATTTGCAGCGGCCAGAACCAGCGCGAATTCCCCTGATACAGCAACAGGGTCGGTGCTGGTGGACGCCGAGAAGGTCGAAACCTCGGAATTCGGATCCCAGTTCGACATCTTGGCGTTGACTGCGGCCAGAGTCTCCTCGACCGATGCAGCCAGCGCGGTTTCGTCGAGATCCTCGCCAATCGCAGTGACATTGAAGGTCGTGCCCATGGTCTCACCCGACAGGCGCACCACATCGGGTTCCTTGTCGAACAGACAACCAGTCAAAAGGATTGCAAGGGCCAGCGCAGGCAGTAGACGCATGGATCAGTCTCCGGGAAAAGCAGTGCCCGGCATATGCCAGCCACCCCGGTCAGAGTCAAACCGGCTTCACAGCTTCAGCGGCAAAAAGCCCAACATCAAAAGGCCGATCCCAGCTGGAAGTCCGAACAGCCACGCCCGCTTCTGCCACCCGTCCGGCTGCTGTTTCCACACCATGCGAAAATTATGGCCGCAGACCACCACAACAAAGAAAATCAGCGCAGCAATGGGGGGTGTCAGATAGATGTCACTCACAGGCTTGGACTCCAGGTTTTCGCCGATGCGGGCATTTGCACCCTATACAGGCCATTTAGCTGCGCTAAGGTGAAAGGGAAAGACTTTGCAAGAACCAAAAAGGAGATTGCCCATGGCCCCAACCTCATACCAGGCCCCCACACGCGGCGACAAGCAGGACAAGTCCACCTACAGCCAGTCGACGGGATCGAACCTGTCGCAGTCGCAGACGACCGTGGCGAAACTGCTTGAGGGGAAAGGCGACGCGGTGTTCTCGGTCCGTCCGAACGAGACGATCCACACGGTGGTGAATATTCTCAAGGAAAAACACATCGGTGCCGTTCTGGTGACCGATCAGAACGGAGCGCTTCAGGGCATCCTGTCCGAGCGTGACATCGTGCGCCGTATGGCTGACACGCCCGGCCAGACCCTGCCGCAATCGGTCGAGGATTTGATGACCAAAGAGGTTCAGAGCTGCTCGCCCGACGATACGCTGAATGCGGTTTTGAAAACCATGACCGAAGGCCGGTTCCGCCACATGCCAGTTGTCCGTGATGGACTTTTGTGCGGTATGATCACCATAGGTGACGTCGTGCATTTCCGTCTTAAAGAACTGGAATACGAAGCGCTTCGCATGAAGCAGATGATCGTTGGCTAAAGCAACCCGGCTCGCGGCGGTCTTTCGCCTCGGGCCAGACGACCTAAGCTGTTGCCGTGAATGTGACCCCTCCGGGATACAGTTCGGCAGCGGTCAGGCAGTTGGTGACGAAAGCGCCGGTGTCGATCGAAATCACCCCATCTCGAACTTCGACCTGATCAACGATCGTGTGCCCATGCACCACCCATTGACCATCCCGGCGCGACTGCTGTCGGAACTTGGGATGACCCCAAAGGCAGGTTCTCCGGTCCTGGTTTTCCGCTGATGCCCGAGGGTCCAGAGCGGCATGAACGACCGAGACATTGCCGCTGGTCCACATCAAGGGCCTCTCGATCAGCCAGTCCGCAAGCTCCTGCCCCATGGCAATGCGCAAACGCTCCGCCAGATCGCCCTTGTCGGCATCGAAATCTTTTATTCCAAAGGAGGCAAGCGTCTGGGCGCCCCCGTTGTTCATCCACAGCGGGCCAATTCCGAACGGGTCTTCGAGAAACCGCAGTAACATCTCTTCATGATTGCCTAAAAGGCACGTCACACGCCCGTTTGACGTTAAACTCAGATGTTTCAATTGCCGCAACACCTGCGCGCTGTAATCGCCCCGGTCGACATAATCGCCGACAAACACCCAGGGCAGGCCCTCATCAAGCTTCGGCAGTAGGGCTTGCAACAGGTCCAGACGTCCGTGGATATCTCCGACCGCCACGAAACGCGCCTCGGGCCTAATGCCCGACACATCCGCGCCGCGCATTCCGCCCGGCCCAAGCAGCCCTTTGATCCAGCCCGTCACCATGCAAAGACCTCTACTCTGACCGGATGCGACGGACAATCGGCAATCGGTCCGGAAACCGGCGGTTGACCAATGGCCGCGCAACCTTGATAGACATTGCAGACGGGTCGCTGAAGCGTGAGGGATGTATGAAGCGGGTTTTGATCACGGGCACGGCCGGATTTATCGGCTTTCACCTGGCGAAGCTGTTGCTGTCCGAAGGGTTCCGTGTGCATGGCTATGACGGGATGACCGACTATTACGACGTCGCCCTCAAGCAGCGCCGCCACCAGATGTTGCTACAAAATCCCGGCTTTACCACCACCGAGGACATGCTGGAAAACCATGAACGGCTGATGCAGGTCGCGGATGAGTTTCAGCCCGAGGTGATCATCCACCTCGCCGCTCAGGCCGGTGTGCGCTACAGCCTTGAAGAGCCGCGCAGCTACGTCAACTCGAACGTCGTCGGCACGTTCAACGTGATGGAGGTCGCGCGCCAGCACAAGGTTCAGCACCTTCTGATGGCATCCACCTCTTCTGTCTATGGCGCCAATGAGGACATGCCCTTCACAGAGGTTGAGAAAGCCGATACGCAGCTCACGATCTACGCCGCTACCAAGAAGGCCAATGAGGCGATGGCCCATTCTTATGCCCATCTTTGGGACCTGCCGACCACCATGTTTCGGTTCTTCACGGTCTATGGCACGTGGGGGCGGCCCGATCTGGCGCTCTATAAGTTCGTCGACGCGATCCTCGAAGACCGCCCGATTGATATCTACAACCACGGCGACATGTATCGCGACTTTACCAATGTCGAGGATCTGGTCCGTGGCATCCGTTTGCTGATCGACGTGCCTCCGGTGCGGCCCGCCGGCGCCGATGAGATCGAGGACGGCGACAGTCTGTCCCCCGTAGCGCCGTACCGGGTCGTAAATATCGGCAATGGTAACAAGGTGCGCCTGATGGATTTCATCGAAGCCATCGAAGCCGCGATCGGGAAAAAGGCCATCCGCAACTACATGCCCATGCAAATGGGCGACGTCCCCGCAACATGGGCCAATACTGACCTGTTACAGCACCTGACAGGGTACCGCCCGGAAACTAATTTCAAAGACGGGATCGCGCAATTTGTTGCGTGGTTCCGCGACTATCACGGCAAGTAGAGGGCCAAGACCGGAATGCTGGAAACCAATCCTGACGCCCGCAAAATCGCCGTGATAGGGTTGGGCTATGTCGGCCTGCCGCTGGCGGTCGCTTTTGGAAAAATCGGCCCCGTGGTCGGGTTTGATATCAACGCGGCACGTATCGACGCCTTGCGAAATGGCATGGACGCAACGCAAGAGGTCGAGCCCGAAGACCTAGCCGCCGCATCGGGCCTGAGTTTCACCACGCAAGCATCCGACCTTGCGGCATGCGACACCTTCATCGTCACGGTGCCCACCCCAATCACCGCAGGCAAACAACCTGATTTGTCGCCTTTGCTCGCGGCCTCGGAAACCGTGGGAATGGTCCTCAAAGCCGGCGATCTGGTGATTTACGAATCCACCGTCTATCCCGGCGCGACCGAAGAAGACTGCGTACCGGTGCTGGAACGCACCTCTGGCCTGAGTTTCAACACCGACTTCTTTGCCGGCTACAGCCCCGAACGGATCAATCCCGGCGACAAGACTCATCGGATCGCGGATATCTGCAAGGTGACCTCGGGCTCGACCCCGCAGGTGGCGGATCTGGTCGACGCGCTCTATGCGCGGATCATCACCGCCGGAACGCACAAGGCCGAAAGCATCCGCGTGGCTGAGGCCGCGAAGGTGATCGAAAACACTCAGCGCGACCTGAACATCGCGCTGGTAAACGAGCTGGCGATGATCTTCGGACGGATGGAGATCGACACCGAGGCCGTTTTGCGCGCCGCAGGAACCAAGTGGAACTTCCTGCCCTTCCGCCCCGGTCTAGTAGGCGGACACTGCATAGGCGTGGACCCCTACTATCTGACCCATAAGGCCGAGGCCGTGGGCCATCACCCCCAGATCATTCTGGCCGGGCGGCGGCTGAACGATCGGATGGGCAGTTATGTTGTGTCTCAACTGGTCAAACGCATGACCCGCAACGGCATCAATGTCGGTGCGGCACGGGTTCTGGTTCTGGGCCTGACCTTCAAGGAAAACTGTCCTGACCTACGGAACACACGCGTCGTTGATATCATTGAAGAAGTGCAGAGCTATGGCATCAGCGTTGATGTCCACGATCCCCATGCCGACCCCGCCGCAGCCGAGGCTGAATATGGCCTCTCGCTTTCAAGTTCCCCTCAGGGCGGAACTTATGATGCAGTCGTTCTGGCCGTCGCGCATCAGGAATACAAAGACGCTGATCCGTCAACATTCCGAGCTTACGGCAAACCCAACAGCGTGGTGTTCGACATCAAGTCCTGCCTGCCAAGGGACGCGAGTGACTTGAGGCTCTGACGCGGTCTGGAGACCAACAAAAAAAGCCGGCGCATGATGCGCCGGCTTGTTTGTTTCTTACCCGCCGAAATCGTCGAGCATGATGTCTTCTCGGTCCACACCCAAATCCAGCAGCATGTTGATGACCGACTGGTTCATGATTGGAGGACCACACATGTAAAACTCGCAGTCTTCAGGCGCGGGATGGTTCTTGAGATATTCTTCGAACAGAACGTTGTGGATGAAGCCGGTATAGCCTTTCCAATCGTCCTCGGGCTGCGCGTCCGACAAGGCGACGTGCCAATCGAAATTGTCGAACTCTTCCGCCAGTTGATCGAAATCCTCGACAAAGAACATCTCTTTCTTCGACCGCGCACCGTACCAGAAACTGATCTTGCGATCGCGGTTTTCCAGACGCTTAAGCTGGTCGAAAATGTGGCTGCGCATGGGCGCCATGCCAGCGCCACCGCCGATGAAGACCATCTCTTTTTGGGTGTCGCGGGCGAAAAACTCACCGAACGGACCCGAGATGGTGACCTTGTCACCCGGTTTCAGGTTGAAGATGTAGGACGACATCTGACCCGGAGGGATGCCGTCGGACCCCGGTGGCGGCGAGGCGACACGGACGTTCAGCATGATCATGCCCTTTTCGTCCGGATAGTTCGCCATGGAATAGGCACGCTCAATCGGTTCAGCGACAACAGACTCGTACTGCCACAGATTGAAGCGATCCCAGTCCTCGCGATATTCCTCTTCCACGTCGAAATCGGTATATTTCAACTGGTGCGCGGGAGCTTCGATCTGGATGTAGCCACCAGCGCGGAAGTTCACGTCCTCGCCTTCGGGCAGGTCCAGGGTCAGAGCCTTGATGAAGGTCGCCACGTTCTCGTTCGAGCGAACGGTGCATTCCCATTTCTTAACGCCAAAGACTTCCTCGGGGACTTCGATGTCCATGTCCTGCTTGACCGCAACCTGACAGGACAGACGGTCACCACAGGCCGCTTCACGCTTGGTGATGTGGCTTTCCTCGGTCGGCAGGATTGACCCGCCACCGGAATGAACCTTCACCCGACACTGCGCGCAGGTACCACCGCCACCACAGGCAGACGGAACGAAGAGTTTCTCAGCCGCCAAGGTCTGAAGCAGCTTGCCGCCGGCAGGGACCGAGATGGTCTTTTCGCCGTTGATCGTGATGTTCACGTCACCGGTCGAGACCAGTTTCGAACGGGCCGCCAGAATGATCGTCACCAGCGCGATGACGATTACTGTGAAAAGGGCAACGCCTAAACCAAAAGTTTCCATTCTGCCCTCCTTACAGTTTCACGCCCGAGAAGGACATGAAGGCCATCGCCATCAAACCCGCGGTGATGAAGGTGATCCCCAGACCTTGCAGGCCGTCGGGAATGTCCGAGTATTTCAGCTTTTCGCGAACGCCCGCCATTGCGGTGATCGCCAGTGCCCAACCAAAGCCCGATGACAGGCCATAAGTGGTTGCCTCGGCAAAGTTGTAGTCCCGTTCCACCATGAACAGCGAACCACCCAGGATCGCGCAGTTAACCGTGATAAGCGGCAGGAAGATCCCCAGCGCGTTGTAGAGCGGTGGGAAATACTTATCCAAAACCATCTCGAGGATTTGAACCATCGCCGCAATCACACCGATATACGAGATTAGGCCAAGGAAGGTTAGGTCCACATTCGGGAACCCGGCCCAGGACAGCGCACCCGGCTTGAGCAAATAGTTCAGCAGCAGGTTGTTGGCAGGAACGGTGATGGCCTGCACGACCATGACCGATATCCCCAGACCCAGCGCGGTCGAGATCTTCTTCGACACGGCGATGAAAGTACACATCCCCAGAAAGAAGCTGAGCGCAAGGTTTTCGACAAAGATGGCCTTTACGGCCAGTGAGATCAGACCTTCCATCAGTGGGCCTCTACCTGCTGAATTTTGTATTCACGTTCTTCCACTTGGTTCGGCTTCCATGTGCGGAAGGCCCAGATGATCAGACCGATGATGAAGAACGCCGACGGGGGCAGCAGCAGCATGCCGTTGGGTACGTACCAACCACCGTTGTTGACCGTCTCCAGAATGGTGACACCGAATAGCGACCCGGCACCGAACAGCTCACGAATGAAGCCGACCAGCAGCAGGATCAGGCCGTAGCCCATACCGTTGCCCATGCCGTCGATAAAGGACGCAACCGGAGGGTTCTTCATCGCAAACGCCTCGGCGCGGCCCATCACGATACAGTTGGTGATGATCAGGCCAACGAAAACCGACAGGGTTTTCGAGATCTCAAACGCATACGCCTTGAGGATCTGGTCCACCAGGATAACCAGCGAGGCGATGATCACCATCTGCACGATGATCCGGATCGAGCCAGGAATCTGGTTGCGCAGGCATGAGATGAAGAAGGACGAGAACGAGGTCACGAAGATAACCGCCAGCGCCATCACCATCGACACCTGCAGCGACGAGGTCACTGCCAGCGCCGAACAAATGCCCAGCACCTGCAAGGTAATCGGGTTATTGTCGACAAGCGGGTCGACCAGCATCTCTTTCTTGGTCTGGGACATCAGAGCTCTCCTGCTTGCAGTTTGGCCAGAAACGGTGCGTAGCCCGCATCGCCCATCCAGAATTTCACCAGGTTATCGACACCGACCGAGGTCAGGGTCGCCCCAGCCAGCGCGTCGATGTAGAAGTCGGGTCCGGCGGCCGGTTGGGATTTCGACACGGTGATTTGCAGATCACCATTATCGTCACGCAGCTTCTTACCGTTCCACAGCGCCTTCCAGCGTGGGTTGTCCACCTCGGCCCCAAGGCCGGGAGTCTCACCGTGCTGATAGAATTGCAGCCCGTAGATGTCGTTGCCGTTGTTCTCCAACGCGATAAAGCCGTAAAGCGTGGACCACAGACCGTATCCATGCAGCGGCAGGATCACCTTGTCCAGATCACCTGCATCGTCACGCAGCAGATAGATCACGCGGTATTTCGACTTGCGGCCAATGCCCGCCGGGTCATCATCCAGCGCGACGCTCAGTTCAGGGTCGCTAGCGGCGGCGATATCGTCGAATGTGGCCGGATCAAACCGATCGTCGACAAACTCACCGGTCGCCAACTCCAGCACATGAGGTTCAAACGCTGCGAAAGCTTCGGTCACGTCGATGCCGGGCTCATAAACGCCCGCCACCTGCAAAACGTTGACCTGCTTATCCTTCAGGCGGTTGGTCTCCTGCACCGGGCGCAAGCTAACGGCGGCTGCGGACACGACCATCGAGGCGACCAGACAGACAGCAACCGCGATGATAATCGTCTTGCCGACAGAGTCCGGCGAGGCTGCCAGAAACTTGGCAATTGCGCCTTTAGGTGCCTCGTTTTGATCTGGGGATTGCGTATCAGACATGGCGACGCGCCCTCCGTTTGATGTTGGCTTGGACGACGAAGTAGTCGATCAGCGGAGCAAAGACGTTGCCGAACAGAATGGCCAGCATCATGCCTTCGGGGAAAGCCGGGTTGATGACACGGATCATCACAACCATGATACCGATCAGCGCGCCATAGATGTAGCGACCCATGTTGGTGTGGCTGGCCGAAACAGGCTCGGTCACCATGAAGGCCAGACCGAAGGCATACCCACCAATGACCACATGCCAGTACCAAGGCATCGCGAACATTGGGTTTGTGTCCGAACCAATGAGGTTCAGCAGCAAGGTAAAGCCGATCGTACCGGCCAGACAGCCGACAATCAGGCGGTAGTTGGCGATCCGCGTGGCGAGCAAGAAGGCCAGACCGATCATACAGGCCAGCGTTGAGGTTTCACCAAAACTGCCCTGGATCGAGCCGAAGAACGCGTTCCACCAGGTGATGCCATCAGCCGCCAACGCCTGGAAGCCCTGCGACGCGGAGACGGACAGCGCGGTTGCGCCCGAGAAGCCGTCAACCGGTGTCCAGACCGTGTCACCGGACATGCTCGCCGGATAGGCGAAATACAGGAACGCACGACCAACCAGAGCCGGGTTCAGGAAGTTCTTGCCGGTGCCGCCAAAGACTTCTTTCCCGATCACGACGCCGAAGATGATGCCCAAGGCCACTTGCCAAAGAGGCACGGTTGCGGGCATGATCAGCGTATAAAGCATTGAAGTAACAAGGAAACCCTCGTTTACTTCATGGCCGCGCACGGTGGCAAAAATGACCTCAAAGATACCACCCGCGACAAGTGTCACGATGTAGATCGGCAGAAAATAAGTGAGCCCGTGCATCACATTGGCAAAGACGCTGGACGGGTCCAGCGAGATACCAAACATCTGCAGCAGAGCAATCCGCCAGCCGGTGGCCGATTCAGGCCCCAGCAGGGCAATGGCCGAGTTCGCCTGATAGCCGGTATTGTACATCCCCCACAGGATACAGGGGATCGTCGCGATCACGACGTAGGTCATGATCCGCTTCATGTCGATATACGACCGAGCATGCGGCGCGGCGGTTGTTACAGTTTTCGGAGTGTAGATGAAGCTTTCCACCATCTCGTAGATGGGGAAGTACTTCTCGTACTTGCCGCCCTTGGTAAAGTTTGGCTCGATCCGATCAAAGAAGCTGCGCAAACCCATTTGGATCAGCCCTCCTTTTCAATCTTGGCGAGGCAGTCGCGAAGCGCCAGCCCATATTCATATTTCGCTGGACAGGCAAAGCCGACAAGGCCCAGATCCTCTTCGTCCAGCTCCAGTGCGCCCAGTGCCTGAGCGGTATCGGTGTCCATAACCAGCAAGGCCCGAAGCAGCTGCGTGGGCAGGTAGTCCTGCGGCATCAGCCGTTCGAACACGCCTGTTGGTACCATCGCGCGACGGCCACCATTCAGGTTGCTGGTCAGATTATATAGTTTGTTGGACAATGCCGAACCCAAAACCGGTTGGACCGAGTATTTCGACGGCATCGGACGAATCCAGCCCATCGGAATCTGATCGTGGTCTTCCCGGATGATGGTGATCTGACGCGCGAACCGGCCCAGATAGGCGGTCGGCCCTTCGGCCTGCGTGCCCGACAGAACCGAGCCCGAAATAATCCGGGGTGTTCCGTCCAAGTTGATCTCATCCTTCGTCAGCTCATCTGTCGACGCACCCATTGCGGTGCGGATCAAACGCGGCTGACGTGCGCCCGGTCCGGACAGAGCGATCACGATATTCGGGTCCAGATGGCCCGACTGCATCAGGCGACCAATTGCGATGACGTCCTGATATCCGATGGTCCAAACCTGTTTGTCGCCTGCGAGCGGCTCCAGGAAATGGATGTGAGTACCCGCCAGACCGGCAGGATGCGGACCTGCGAAGGCCGCCGCTTCCACTCCGGCAAACTCTGCGCCGGGGATTGCGTCGCCATCCTTGTGGCACAGGTAGGTCTTGCCATCCGACAGCTTGGCTACTGCCGCAAGACCGGCGGCAAAGGCTTCTCCTGCATCAGCGATGATCACTGCGGCATCAGCGGCTAGCGGCTCGCTATCCATCGCTGTTACAAAGATCGCCGCCGGTTTGGTGCCAGGGGCCGGCATCTTCGAATAGGGCCTTGTGCGGAACGCCGTCCAAAGACCGGCGGCGCAGAGTTTTTCTGCCACGCCCTCGGCCGTGTCGCCATTGCCTACGCCCGAAAAATCGACGCCCGCGTCATTCGGGTCGGAGATTTCAATCACAACGCTTTGCAAAACGCGGCGCGCACCCCGGTTAATTTGAATGACCTTGCCGGTCATCGGGGCAACCATCATCGCCTCGGGGACGTCCTTGTGGCAGAATAGCGGGGTACCACGCTGCACCTCGTCGCCTTCCTGCACCAGCATGCGGGGCTTCAACCCCAAATAGTCGCCGCCCAAAGCCGCAACCTGGGTGAATTCCGGCCCTGGCTGGATCGTTTGATCCGGGGCACCCTCAATCGGCAATTCCAGCCCTTTTTTCAGTTTGAAAGTTTGCATCTCGCTACTGTCTTCCAAGCCTCTCTCCTGCGCCAGCTATCATAGCCCAATTGGAAGAGGCATCTGATAGCGCGGATGATAGACCGACCGGGTCGCAAAGACCTATTTGCTGGTCGGAATCCGCAGGCGTGTGTCTGATGTCGGTCCTTTACGCGCCGACGACCAGAAACGCAAACCCGTTAGGCTCGAAATTATCTATTGTTTGTCACTTTGTCTTAATCGAATGTTCATATTGGCGCTAACACACCGATATTTTGCCGGTCGCACCTCTGCCGCATCCGGTGTAAGCAACAAAAATGAGCATGACCCAAGACTTTGATATCTTCCTGGTGGCAACACCGGGCCTCGAAACCCCGCTCTGCGCCGAGGCCACGCAGCACGGATTCGCAGGCGCGCGTATCGTGCCCGGCGGCGTAAGCTGTACGGGCGACTGGTCCGAGGTCTGGCGGGCCAATCTTGTCCTGCGCGGTGCCAACAAGGTCCTGGTGCGCATCGGCAGCTTTCCTGCCGTCCATCTGGCCCAACTGGACAAACGCGCGCGCAAGTTTCCCTGGTCGGACTTTCTGCGCCCCGACGTTCCCGTCAAGGTCGAAGCCACCAGTCGCAAGTCTCGCATTTACCATGCCGGGGCTGCGCGCCAGCGCATTGAGGTCGCGATCTCTGACACCTTGGGCGCAGCGATTACTCCCGAGGCCGATCTGCGTGTTCTACTGCGCATCGAAAGGGATCTCTGCACGCTTTCGATCGACAGTTCAGGCGAGCCGCTGCACAAGCGCGGCCACAAAACCGCTGCCGCCAAAGCCCCCATGCGCGAGACCATGGCCGCTATGTTCCTGCGCGAATGCGGGTTCGAGGGGACGGAGCCAGTTCTCGATCCTATGTGCGGCTCGGGCACCTTTGTGATTGAAGCCGCCGAGATCGCCCTTGGGCTGGCGCCGGGACGTTCGCGATCCTTCGCTTTCGAACAGCTATCCGGGTTCGACAAAGCGGCCTGGCAGGCAATGCGGAGCGCGTGCCACCCATCCGAAAGCCCCCTTCAGTTCTACGGCTCCGACCGAAACACAGGCGCTGTCGAGGCCGCCTCTGCCAACGCCGAACAGGCTGGTGTGGCGGAGCACACCCGATTTCAGCATCGTTCAGTCAGCGATATCAAACCACCCCCCGGCCCCGCTGGTTTGGTCATCGTGAACCCACCATACGGTGCACGGATCGGTGACGAAAAACGTCTGCGGTCGCTATACGGCAGCCTTGGCAAAACGCTGACGAACCGCTTCCAGGGTTGGCGCGTCGGTGTAATCACCAGCGCCCCTGCCCTCGCCCGCGCGACGCGCCTGCCTTTTCTGCCGACTGGTCCGTTCGTCGATCACGGCGGCACGAAAATTCGCCTGTATAGAACCGAGATACTGCAATAGTGCATTCATCCCAACTCAGCAGAACGCGCCAGGACTTTTCCAATTTCGCCCTCAAGAATCCCCCTTGCGCATCCCAACCCACGCGTATAGACCCGCCGCCACGGTCGGAGTGTAGCTCAGCCTGGTAGAGCACTGTCTTCGGGAGGCAGGGGTCGTGAGTTCGAATCTCGCCACTCCGACCAATAATTCCAGATACTTAGTCCGTTTTGTCATGACCCTTGTTAAGGGTCTGTCCGGATTTGATCCGGATTATGCGGCTTTTGATGCGGGTTTCGGTGAGTCCAGCCACCTCAGAAACCGAAAGGCCGCTGACCGGGCTGGCACCCGTGTCAACGGCCAAATCGAAAAGTTTGCACTGAATGGATACCAAATCGCGGACGTGATCGCAATCGCTGGAGGGGCCGATGTCTGAGGTTCTCCCTTTCTGCAAGATCAAGCTGCAATACCTTCTGGAAATGGTCACCGACCACGAGCTGGACGACAACGCCTTGCGCGTGGCGCTCTACTTAGCGCTTGCCCATGCCGATCATGAAACCGGCGAGAGCCGTCCGTCATTTGAGACCATTGGCACGGCTATCGGCAAACACGCCAAGTCGGTCAAGCGAGCGCTGAACAAGGTCGAGGCGGCGAGTTACATGACCGTCGAACGCGGGACCAATAAGGGCAATTCCTCTCGCTACCGTCCGACCGAAGCGGCCATGAAACGAGCCACCGAACGCCGCCGGGAGGGGGACAAGGTTGTCCCGCTAAGCCGTGCCAAAGGGGGACAATCCTGTCCGCAAAGCGGGACAGAACTGTCCGGCAAAGGGGGACAGGATCGCCCCCCGAACAGAGAACAAGAACTTAGAATAGAACGAGGGCGCGCGTCCGCGCCGGATTTGCCCGATGAAGGGCAATCCGGCGGAACACGCTCAAAACGAGCCCCGGATGGCCAGCACCTGGTCTTCGTCCCGAGGGGCATCTGCTTTGTCCGGGACTGGAACGAGAGGCTGGCCAGGGAAGGTATGACCACGCTGGAACGCAGCCTTCCCCTGTCACCGCATGAACATCATCTGGGCTTCTGGCTTCCAGCGAGAACACCGGCCCCGTTGGGCAGCGCTGAGTGGCAGGACCAGCTCCAATTGCTCAGAGATTTGATCCGCGAGACGTCAGAAAACGCGGAGCACTGCCATGCGGTCTGAGCAAACAGCAAGGCGACCCGTGTCATACGCTGGCGCGGATGACACGGGACCTTGCGAGGGGCGGCAAGCCTCCCCTTCGAACCCCACCGGCGCGGGAAAAGCCCGCGCAAAAGAGCCGCTGACGGAGACCTTCGTCTTCCGTTGCACGGCGACCGAGAAGGCCGATCTGCGCTCCAAGGCCGAGGCTGCTGGCCTGCCCGCCGCGACGCTCCTGCGCGAGGCGCTTGGCCTTACCGAGGCGCGCCGCCGCAAGCCCGTGCCGCGCGTCGATCCGGCCCTGGTGCTGGCGGTCGGGCGCGTCGGTGGCAACCTCAACCAGATCGCGAGATGGCTGAACCGCGCCATGCTGGTGGGTCGCACCGACCTCGACAGCCTGACCGTCGCGCGCCGCCTGCTGTTGATCGAACGGCAGCTCGACCAGCTTCTTGAAAAGGCGCGGCGGTGTTGAACAAGTTCTTCCCCAACGGCAAGGGCGCGGGCGCGGGACCGGTCGGCTACCTCGTGGCCGAGCGCGTGCTGGCCTATGACGGCAATCGCGACCTGATCCGCGATGCCGATGACCACCCCCTGACCGTGGTGCGCGATCCCTTGCCCGAGGTGCTGCGCGGCGACCCAAGCCGCACCGAGGCGCTGATCGACGCCAGCCCCCACCAGTGGACTTACCGTGCGGGCGTGATCAGCTTTGCAGCCGAGGACGCCCCCAGCGAGGCGCAGCAGGCCGAGGTCATGGACGCCTTCGAGCAGCTGGCCTTCGCTGGGTTGGACGGTGAGCAATATGACATGCTCTGGGTCCGCCACAGCCACGAGGACCGCGTTGAGCTGCATTTCTGCACCCCGCGCCTGGAGCTGACCACCGGGCGTAGCCTGAACATCGCTCCGCCAGGCTACCAAGACGCCTATGACAGCCTGCGCGACCTGATGAACCAACGCCACGGCTGGGCCGATCCGATGGAACTGGAGCGCGCCCAAGAGGTGCGTGACACCATCGAAGCTCCGAACCGCGCCCAAGGCCGCGACGAACTGCATGCGTGGATCCTCGATCAGATTTCCATGGGTCTGATCGAGGATCGTGCAAGCATGATCGAGGCGCTCACCGACGCGGGCTTCGACCTACCTCGTGCGGGCAAATCCTACCTGACCGCCCAAGACCCCGAGTCCGGCGAACGCTGGCGCCTGAAAGGAGAGATTTTTCATGAAGACTGGCAAGCCGACCCGGCTGAGCGAGAAACTGAACGCGGAGCTGGACACGATACGCCAGGACTACGCCGCCTCGATGGCATCCCAGCTGGAGAGCTTCAGAACCGATTTGACAGCCATTGTGAGCGACGCGCGGCGTACCATCGAGAGCGATACGCGCCACTTCCTGAACGAGAGCAGGAGCTTGTTCGAGACACGGACCGAGCAGATCAGGCGCTGGCTGACGATCTCTCCTTTGGTGATCTCAGGGCTGATCGTGACGGGGATCGCCTCGATGATGGCCGCAAGCTGGTTTTGGATGGTTCTGCTGACACGTTCGGAGCTGACGGAACTGGGCCTGACGCGGATCGACCAGGGGGAACAGACCTGGCTGACGCTGGACCCCGACCAGACCGAGCTGAAGACCTGCACGCTGGCCGGGGCACCGGTCATTTGCATCAAGATCGAGGAGAGATGAATGACAACGCCCCTGACAGCCTTGGAACGCGACTTGCTCGCCTGCGTCGAGCGGTTGGTGACGGCCTGCGAAACCTCAGCGCAGGAATTGAGCGGGTTAGAGGCGCGCTCGACGAAGAGGCTGCAAGCCCAGTTGGATGGTATCGCGGCCTGCGCGACGTTGCTCATACGCTCGCAGATCGCGTCAATGCAGGCGTTGCGTGGATTGCTGAGCGAAGAGGCCACCTACAACGCGCTGGACGCGCAGTTGAGCGAGAGCTTGACCTTAGCGAAAGCCGCCGAAGAGAGGCTGAAACAGAGCTGAAGGAATTGCAGATCGAACGAGGCCGCAACCATGGCCTGGAACTTTAGCGAGGAAGGGAATCCAATGAGTTTTGCACACGACCACTTCACCATGAGCTACCATCAGGCCTGCGGCTATGGCATCGACTATCGCGGTTTTGAAAAGGTGGCCTGCCTTCCAGAAGGGGTTTCGCTTGTTGCCGTAGCGGGTGTCTGGGGCGACTACCAGAACATCCGCTGCTTGTTTGTGGACGTCGCTGGAAATGGCTACATGCGAAATATCCGTTGGTGGGGCGATAAAGGTTATCCGATCAAGGAGTTGGATATTGATGCGAAGGAAATTGCCGTTGGACAGCAATTTTTCCTCGTGGAAACTGCGTGATTGCTGCTCAACCTTCCCAGCACATCAACGAGTTTGAGCGGCTCCGGTTTTGAATGTGCTCCTTCAGGATTGCCATACTATGGTATTGCATATTTATAATTTGTGCCATACTATGGTATTACGATAAAGTCCAATATGCAAAACCATAGGTTGGCAGATGTCCGTCACACGCGCAAAACGAAGGCAAGCCGAAGACAAGATCAATCAGGCTAGACAGATGGCTCAGGCCTTCGCCAAGCCACTTGGGGGCTGGATCGCGACCTTCCAGGAAGCCATCGGCATGAGCGCACCGGCGCTAGCGGAGCGGCTCGGCGTGTCCAGGAACAGTGTCTACAGCTCTATTCAGAAGGAAAAAGCTGGAACAATCTCCCTTAACCAGCTGGACAAGATGGCTGAGGCGATGGGCGGCAAACTGGTCTACGCGATCATTCCGCGCAAAGGAGCGGTCGAGGAGATCGTCATGGCTCAGGCTCGCAAGAAGGCCAAACGCATCATACAACGCACCCGCGCGCACATGGCTTTGGAGGAGCAGATCGAAGGCCTGCGTAGCCAGGAAGAGATGATCGAAGAGCTTGCGAGAGAAATCGCACGTGAGATGCCGAGGGATTTCTGGAAGTGACCTTGGAACTGCACGAACCCACCGGCGCAACACCACTGACACCGGACGAGTTGCTTGGCCTCAAGGCCAAGCACATCACCTCGCGCGGAGAGTTGAACGAGCTGGAGGGAGAGAACATCATCGAGGGGCTGACCTGGTTAGATCGGCGACGCAAGTCCTACGACATCCTTACCGACGATGCTGCCCGTGAGGTTCACAAGCGATTGTTCGGCCAGGTCTGGGATTGGGCTGGCATCTACCGTCTGACCGAGAAGAACATCGGCGTGCAAGTCTGGCACATTTCGACCGAGATACGCACCTGCCTCGACGATGCCCGATACTGGCGCGAGAACGGCACCTACGAGCCGCTCGAAGCCATTGCACGTTTCCACCACAAGCTGGTCTGGGTACATCCCTTTGCAAACGGCAACGGACGCTGGGCAAGGATCATGGCGGATGCCTACCTAGCCACGATTGATCAGGACATATTCCTCGACTGGTCAGGCAGTGGGACACTGACTGCGGACAGTGACCACCGCACACGTTACATCGCGGCACTTCGGGCTGCTGATGGGTTTGATTTTGAGCCATTGATTGAGTTTGTGGGGTCGCTTAAGGCTGGGGGCGATATAGTACGCTAGCGCCGGAACGGCCATTCATGGTGTGCGCAGAGAAGGTCAGTTGCGAGCCCAGACTGTGAATTCGGATTTCTCGCTGCATGCGCTCGCAGCATAAAAATCGCTGCAATCGCGCAGTTTCGGGCGCTGCTACGTGGCGGGAAAACCGGTCATTGATGCTCGTTGCAGCGAAGATGGACCGGGCAATTCACAAGTCGCAGGACCTTGCTGACATTCGGTACGCCTGCAATCAATTGGGCAAGACAAAGAAAACCATAAATCTACAGAAAGTCGGTCGATGGAGTTGCTGAGAAATGGATGCATTTGAACACGTCATTAGCGAGATTCTCTGGGCAGAGGGTCAAGCGTCTGCATGCGGCGGCTTCAGCCCATATCAATACGCAGAAAAACGGTTCGAATCCAAACGGCGCGTACGCTTCGTCTTCAGCTCAGATCAACTATCGGATGCCACGTTAAAAGACCCGGATCAGTGGGCTGGGTCAGCACCAATAAGATAAAATGAGATATGATCAGAAAAGCTGGTCAGACTGTCGTCAGTTTATCAGCGACGCCGAGCTAGCCCAAGGCTTTCCGATACGCCATTTCGCCATGCGTTCAACCCCTTGCAGCGTCGACAAATCCGCTCTCCGAACCCTTCGCTCCAGAATGGAGTTCTGCAACGAAGACACGGGCGTTCTTGCGGCACGTCATTGTGGGCGCGAGCCATGATCGTATCTGCTTCGTCGTCGGAGTCTTCCATCAGTTCTTAGCCTCGATTTCTGTTTTGGTTTATACAGCGACTGGAAAAGAAAGTTCCGAGCCCTAAGCCTTGAGATTGAAGGAACTGCCCATTTCAGTCTGTCCAATGGGACGGCCTGTAATCCGAGGGGTTTTAGTAGGACGAACCGGCATTCCTTCGTTCTCAGCAGCTTGGACAGCGAAAGTATACCGAGAACCGTTTCCGCATCCTCGCGGTAGGGCTCGTTGATCTGATGATATGTCGTCTGCCTCAGAGATGAGCGACTCCGAGTAGAGGTGCCGAAGTTGAGTCTCTGAAACGCCATCCGCTTCCATAATCAATTGCACCATGGGATCGGCCAAAAGTTGGTCGAGCAAGAACTGCGACAACTGCTTTGAAGACAATTTATCCTTTGCGCGGGCTCTCTCCAAATCAGTAAGAGAAACGGTCAAGGTACGCGCCAGACCAGGGTGAGATTTCCGTGGATGCAGACAGATTAACACCGAGGCCTTCCAGGCTTCTGGGTCCGAATAATCTGGTGGTGCGGAAAGCTCAGTTTCTATGTCGTATTCGCCTGCCGGGAGTAATTCGTCGAAGCCAGGGAAAGTAAACGGCCTGGAAAAGACTGCGATTGTCTTGCTGATTATCTGGTTCATTTGGGTAGTTCTCCTTTGCTGATACTGCTCGCTCGGAGATGCAGACAAGAACAAGCCACCCACTCCCGGCAGGGTATTATCAGTTTTGAGGTTTAGGCTTTGGTTTTTCGGGGACGACGTCAGGCGCTTCAGACGTAACTTCTTTTTTCGGCGCGTCCGCATCGTTTTCCTTCAGTGCGGCAGCCGCTCTGGTTGTCAGGTCTTTGAAAGACATCAATTTGATCCTTTGATTGTCCGCAACACCCACGAGCCCAGATAGGGTGTGAAAAGTGAATGCGGCTACCACCAATATAGGGATTGGAGGCCTCATTTACTACGTAAAGCCGTAGAATAAGACGGGTGGCTGAAGCAGAACCGAGGCGGCGGCAACCCTGGCGCGCTACTTTCGCTTCGAATATGGGCGATCAGTGTTCGCTGCGGTGCAGTCAACCAATGCGCCATCACCATGGAAGACTTTTGCTACATCGGGTGCAGCCATGCCGCGCGAGAGCGCACTATAGTTCAATTTCAGCTTCACCTCGCCACCAAGGCGAAGCAGACAATTGGTGGTTTCAACAACGATATGATCACTGGTGGCTCCGACGAACGTGACGCCAGCAGGGAATATTAGACCCGCCGCATCAGTGTCCTGGAGTCCAATCGCAAGGATCGACCGAGTATTCGAAGGACTGTCTAAAGTCACACACTGCATTGAAGGTATAGGATAAACCATTTGCAAGGGATTTGGATTTGATTTGGTCTTCGTTTCGATCACTTCCGCCCAAAGCGTAAAAACATCTGTGTAAAGCCCGTCGATCACGTACCCCGAAACGGGATCGGTACCCAGCAGGATGGCCTCACCCAGACGCAGGTTGTTGATCTTTCCGGTCGCCCCCTTGCCAAGCGCCCATGGCAAACTGGCAGAGCCGCCGCCTGACACTGTTTCCAGAGCGGGTCCACTTGCAAGTTCGGTGTCGGCGGCAAGCGACGAAAGCAATTCCATTGCTCCTGCAGAGGGTGCCACATGACCCAGACAGGCAAAATTTGCGCCAATCCCCTTCAGAGAAATCCCTTCCATTCTAAGAATTTGAGACACAGTGCTTTCAAGGTGTTCAGGCAAGATGCCATCCCGCATATCCCCCATTTCCACCATCAGGATAATATTGTGAGTAATGTTCTTCCCCAGCGCCTCAATGGCCAGGCTGGCGATAATGTCCATCTCAGTGTTGAAGCTGACATCGCAGTTATCAAGGACTTGCGCGACCTGGCTCAGCATGGGCGTTCGGATCAAGGATATAGAGCACGAGATTCCAGCATCGCGCATACGCATGATATTGCTGATCCGCGCGTCCGCCAGCCCTGTCGCGCCACCTTCAAGCATGGCATTCGCAATCTCAGGATGACCGCAAACGGCTTTTGTCACACCTGTCACCGTAATTCCGCGGGGTCTAAGGTGGTCGACCAGGAACCGTGTGTTGTACCGAATTTTGTCCAGATCAACGTCGATACGCAGCTTGCTCATTCAATCGTCGTAGCACGTACGGGTTGCAAGCGCGGAAAGGCAGAAAGAACCATCTTCACCAAGTTTGATGATGGACGTTTCAGTGCGTCAGTGACCGGGAGGTACAATTTGCAGTTATAATCTGTGATAGCCTTAGAAATCTCAACTTCATTCATTCCTTCATGGTTGATCGTCATGCCAATCACTTCTGTGTCTGCAAAAGCCTCGATCAGGGTGATTTCGTCGCAAGGATCCGGCATAGTCATGCTGGGGAAATCACATCGACGTTTTCGCTTGGGCGCGTGCTGAAGAATTACCGCATGTGGCTGACTGCCTCGCAGAATGAATGCTGACGTGCAAAAAGCCGGATGGCTGAGCGCGCCTTGACCCTCGATCACTATGACATCCGGGCTCTCACCTTCAGATGCAGCAACAACAGCGCGCTCAAGTTCGCCGCAACAAAATTGCGGCGGTACCGAATCCATCGCGACACCATACTTGGCGCCCTGCATCAATCCTGTCTGGCCGGTGCCGACCAAAACTGTTTTGATCCCATGCGCGTTAAGGGCACTTGTCAGGATTGTCGCGGTTGTACGCTTTCCAATTGCACAATCGGTGCCGAACACCGCGATGCGGATCGCCTGGACGTCTCCAATACTGCCATCTAACAGGCGCAGGTCGGGATTGGGCCGCGGCTTGCGAATGTCGCGTATCGTGACATCGTGAATTTTGGCAAATCCGGCGAGCTCTTTGTCATCGCTAAGAAATTCATGCAGCCCACTGACGATGTTCATTCCGAGCGTTATCGCATCCACAACAACTTCGCGATCCTCAAGGGACATTCTGCCGCTGGCCGGTGCCATTCCGTAAATAAACGTGTCGGGGATCGTAGCTTCATTAGCGACGGCGGCATCAAGATCATCGAAGATGGGAACCTGATTTGCGATATTATCAAGCACTTTGCCACTGTCACAACCGCCATACGTGCTGTCGATCACCGAAAGAACGCGATAGGCCTGTGAATGTCGAACGAGACCATTAGCCGTCTTGCCATCGATCTTTGCGAAGTTTCCTTCGCAATACACAATTGCAGTCGGTGTATCTGTCACAAGTGTCTTGCGGTGAAGCTCTGGAAAAACTGCTTGTTCAGGCGGCAGCTTTTGCGCATTGCTGGCAATGAACTTCCTGTCATCCGACGCAATGGGTAGGGGTTTCATATCTGTTCCTTTTGGGAGTGTGAAACGCGCCGTCCTTGGTAAGAACGGGCACAAATTGTGAAGTTTGGAAAAATGGGCTCTCTGCCTGAAACCTCAATTGTTCAGAACACACTGACCTTCTGACTGATGATAATTTCTGTGGCATTCCCACCTATTACCGGATCGGTCGATATGGGCATTTTCTGGTAACTCGATTGCATTGCAGCGATCACCGGACGCCTCGTAACCACGTTCGCATTTCCATCCAACTCCATGGATCGCGTCATCGTAGAAAGCATTTTCAGGCACAAACACGGCATCGCACTGTCCGTCGCGCTCAAAATACCCACGCTCGCACGTCCAGGGACGCCCGCTGGTTGATGCGTTCAGAAAAGCGTTTTCCGGCACCGCTACTGCCACGCATGCTTCTCCGTCTTTTTCGTAGCCACGGTTGCAACGCCATGCAGATCCATAAGTGCTATTCGTTAGGTAAGCATTATCCGGCACCACGATTTTCTGGCAGCTATCGTCTACTCTTGTGTATCCACGCAGGCACCGCCACCTCTCACCTGATGGATCGAGATATCCACCCTCAGGCACAATCACTTCAGTGCATGAGGTGCCGCCAACTTCAACAAAGCCATGCATACATGCCCACCCTGAGCCATAGGTTCTGTTTGTGGGGTAGGCATTTCCCGGCACGACAATGGCCACGCATTCTTCGCCTTTCAACCGATAGGACAAATCGCATTCCCAACCGTCGCCATACTTTTTGGGATGCGCGTTATCCGGGATCGAATTTGTTTCGGCCGATGCGGGACTTGATGAGATAAAGGAGCCCGCCAAACTGCTGAAGACGACAACAAACAACGCAGCCATTAAGTGAGCGCAAAACCGGTACTGATTTTTTCGATTTGCCCTGATGCAAACGGCGTTGTCCGAATGTTGAGTGATTGAGTTACGATCCATCCAGGTTCAGCCCCTCGATACAGGCCTGCGCCAGGTCTTTGTTAGGAGTTTGGGATCCCGGCACCGTTGCCCAGCCAGCCGCCATGACGGCATCCTTCTGCTTGAAAGAAGAAGCCTCTTTGATCGTCGTTATTTTTTCGGCGCGTTGGGCGTCAGTTCTCGCCATGTCGACGCAGACCGGAACCAACGCAGCGATTACATTATCGCGGGACATGGCGTTGGCCATCTTGTCCGCGCTACCGCCGGTCATCCATCCACCCCATGAAAATCCAACGACGCCTACGAAAACCCCGCCGATCAGAGCACCGTAGATTCCGGGTTTAAGCCATTCGGGCGTGTTCATAATCTATTCCTCCTGCGGGGAAAGCGCCGCATCGCTGTCATTGTTAGATGTGGCCAAGGTCTGGTCGTGCTTGAGCGCCAGTTCAAAATCTTCTGGGTCAATTGGGCGCATTTCCGTGCGGCCTGGCTTGCTGCCTTTGCCCCGAACTGTCAGGTAGGTTCCGGTTCTGCGATATGCTTCGAAACTCAGGCCCTGCAGTAGCTCTTCTTCAACAACTACTTCATACTCGCCTGCAGGAAGTTCATCTGGATAGCCGGACAAAGAGAACGGATTTGAAAACGTCACCAAAGAACTGGACGATCTCGTGCTCACCTTAGTCCTCCATATAGTTTGTTGGATCTTCCCCGCGCAATCTGCCGCGGATTACGCTCGTAAGCGCCACGGTAGTACTGGCGTTGTAATTTAGAATAATGTGCAAATGGCAGACGCGCGCTGATCGATGTTAGTCTGTGGCCAATGACCTGAGATTTTATTGGAATCTCAAATGCATTTGGTGCCCGAGGATCAGGTGCCGCCAAAAATTGACTAACCTGCGTCAGTGCAACGATGTTTGGATTCCGGCAACGTGATGTGTGTTGGCGGGATATTTGCTGGCGTGTTCTTAACGAGTATTTGAGAAGCGCAGGAAATCCAGTACCGCAATCGGACTGTATTTATCTTGCGCTTCTTTTTCGGTGAAATCCAAAATCTGCCGAAGCGAATGGCGTCTCTAACCAGGTAACTATCATCAAAATCCCGGCATCGCTGAAGGGGTGAACCTATTGCTTCAACAGTGGCCCGGCCTGATCCAGATAAGTGGGGTCAAAACCGGCCAACGTCACCAGTCCGTCATAATCATCAAATGCCACTTGCCCGGATTGAAAAGTAACCAGCCCCTTCTCCCGCAGTTGCCGTAGGACACGATTAACATGCACGGCACTCAGTCCCAGCGCATCGGCAAGGTGGTATTGTGTCAGGGGGCAAGTGTATCCCGTCTTGTTTGCCATCCCGACCTGAGTCAACCTCACACCAAGTTCCAAAAGAAAATGCGCCATGCGCTCACCCGCATCTCGCCGTCCTATGTTGACCAGGTGCTCAACCACCATAGCTTCATCTCGAGATACCGCCCAAAGAATTGCTGTCGCCAGCCGGGGCGTCTGCGCAAATGCTTCCAGGAGATCATCCACTACTACTTCAATGGCTTGGATTTCCATGATTGGTTCTATGCTGTGATCCGAGGTGTGCAACAAAACGCTTCGCAAGCCCAGAAAGTCACCCGGTATTTGGAAATCGACGATCTGACGCGACCCGTCAGTCTGGGTTTTGTAGGAACAAACCCAGCCCGAGGCCAGAATGTAGGCCGCCTGCTCTGATTGCCCTTGATGCACAAGGTCACGTCCGGCTTCAAAGGTTCTGCGACGCTTGTGCAGGCGTGCCAATACCGCAAGTTCAACCTCAGTCAGAGCGACGAAGTTTGAAAGCTTTCGGGTGAGTGGACTGTTTTTGATAGTGCGCAAGTGTTCTTCCTTCATCGATGAGCAGCCCGCGAAACTATCCGACGCCAAGACTGCTTTCGATCAGTTAAGTATACAGCAATCTATGCCAGTATGGTGCAATTCATCGTGGCGCTTCCATGCTTGGACGCCTGTTAGAAAAGGACGTCTACCATGGCTGACCGGCAAGACCATTCAGGAATGGCCGCACTCTCAATTTGTGAAGCGCTTTTGCTTGCAATTAAAGATCGTGAGCTTCTGCCCGAACATGAAATTGTGGGAGTTCTGCGTGACGCAGCTGCTGCCCACGAAACAGCGGTCGGCAATAACGATGAAAAGGATATGCACCAGGCCGTCGCCTTTCTCATTAACCGGATCATAGCTTCCGGCTATCGGGTTCGGCAGTAGCGTAAAGTCCCGTATCGGAAAAACAAGATTATGCTCGTCAAAAAAGCTTAACAGCAAATAAACACACTTTTGATGCCTCGTTTCTAATCAGTTCAAACACGAAGCAAAAACCAATGTTTCAATACTTGCCATATCCCGCGTCTTGCTCGTCCGACCGAGCCGCGGCGAAGGTACGGTTCCCGTTAACGCAAATACAACGGCTGCGAATGACCTGATTGGTGACACTTGCCGCGACGCAACAATAAGTATGCCGCGACCGCGAGCAGATGCTGCTTCAGCGAAGGCTCAAATTCGAATGACGGCAAAGTCCGCGCCTTACCCGTTCGCTGAGGCTGACGCGGACGGCAGCGATTTCCGGTAGCTCGCATTCGTGCATCGCGCGGCGGATTCACCGACCGAGCCCGCTTTACCGGATGCTGCGCCGAGCACGAAGGTCAGCTTTTTATACTGACCTGTTCAGGACAACATACAAGGACTTATGCGACTTCAGCCCAAATTTTGTCGAGATACGAAGCCAACCTACAATATCTAGAAATAAAATATCGCTGTGGGCAATATCGTACTTGCGTATCGCGCTCGGCGACTCTATATTGATTGGCGTGATGAACCTTTCGTATGCAGAACCCGACGAGTCCTGGGGCCAGAGGCCCTGTGAAGGCTTAGTGCCTTCGTCTCTCACCTGCGTCTCGGCACGGGGGCTGGCCGCGCGCCGCACCCATCCGGGGTTGGGTGCGGCATGTAAAGGGTCAAACGCTGCTGATCTGCTTCCTCATTCCTACGGGGGCCATTTTGGGCCGGAATCGAGGAGTAAAAGACATGCGAAAGAAAGACGTTCAGCACCAGCGGCGGCATCGCAAGAAACCTTCAAAACGGCGGTTCGTTTGGACCGCTCTGGTCACAATTGCTCGCTTGGTGAGCATGGACTGGGACTTCTGGGAATGATCTCGGAGGTATTGCGGGTTGGCGGCGGTGACCCTTTCACAGCCCAAGGGCTGTCTCATGCCTGAAACAAAAAAACCAATGATCAATGAGGCTCTAACGCTTGCTCGTCTCTATTGGGGCTATTCTCAAGTTGAATTGGCCGAGATGCTTGGCATGTCGCAGGCCATGGTGTCGGAAATTGAACGTGGTTCAAAGGCGGTCACTATCGAAACTCTGAACCGGTACAGCGAAGTGTTGGGAGTGAGAAAATCTCAGCTCATGTTTTTTGCCGAAGAGATCGAAAGCGAAGTCCCGGTTCGGCGGGGACGACTGATCGTAGCTCGAAAAGCGCTTGATCTCCTCGAAAAGCTAAAACCTGCGGAGTTCGACATTGCCAAGACGACGAACTCGTAAGTCATATGAACGCTACGACCTGACGCGTTCGCCCTTTGCGCAAAAGCCAACGCAGAGAGATGTCGCGAAACTCGTCAAGGAAACCAGAGACGATCTGCGAAAGTTTGCCACTCCCCGGTTTAAGGAAGAATTCCTGGTACGACGAGATATCGTGTCCGGCGGAAAGACACGCAAACTCGTCTATCCCGTAGCTGACCTTCGGGCGGTCCACGAGCGTCTAAAGTTCCATTTCAACAAGATTATTCAGCCCAGCTATCTAATGAGCCCACGCAAGGATCGCTCGCAACGTGATAACGCCGCCGTCCACTTGGACGCTCAGCAATATCTCACCCTCGATATCAAACAATTCTACCCCTCGACGTCCTTAGGTATGATCCGAAGGTCGCTCGTCGATCAGTTTGGGATGGAGGGCGACGTCGCCGGTCTGATCGCTCATGTTGCAACCGCTGACGATCAAGCGTGCTTTGGGTCGCCGTTGACCCCCGTTCTTGCCGCTCTGGTGCACAGGCCGATGTTTGACGCCATTGCTGAACTCTGTGCGGAACATGCTTTGGACCACAGTATATGGGTCGACGACATCACGATTTCTGGGAACTCGATTCCTGGGAAGTTCACCGACAGGGTTCGCCAAATTATTGCATCTAGTGGCTTGAAATCACATAAATTTCGATACCGAACCGGTAACAAGGTGGTCTTCATTACTGGTATCGGCGTTGTTGGCAGCAATCTCGTGGTCCCTCGGCGAGTTGAATTGCGCTCAAAAGAACTTTGGAAGGAGTTCCAACTCGCCGATACCCTTGACCAGATAGATACGGCTTCAACTCGCCTGCTCGCCCACCTCGGGGGAATTCGGCACGTCGTTGGCAGCTCTTCAAAGCGTGGACAGAAGATTTCCAACGAAATGAACTCTATCCGCCAAAAGCGGGAAAAAGCATTTCGTCAGAATACGCAGCGGCTGGCAAGGGAAAGCTCAGGCGCGCGCGTGCTAACTCCAGACGAGCAGGAAGCCCGTAAAGACGAGATTGCCCAAATCCCCTTCTAGCGCGGGATTACTGGCTAACGGGGCATAAATCATAATTCTCGCACCATTTGGCAATTGCCTTGGACGTCAGCGGGATAAATGACACGCGTCTGAAGATAAAATCTGTGGTCAGAAGGAAAAAATCACCGCCGAAGACTGCATTTGTTCCCGTCAAATCCTGAACATGATAGTGTGACGACTCGGTGAGCTCTGACCAAAATTCTTCGAGTCTGGCGTGCTCGCTCGCACCGGTGTATTTCCAGCGCGCGATGAACTCGTCGATCTGTGGGGCTTTGCTCACGTGAAGTTAGTTGCTCGAAACGGGAATGCGCTCAGTTAGAAATTGTTCGAAGGTGGCGCTTTCGACCGCATATGCGCTGGCGTCGCGCTTCCGGGTAATAACCTTTTCGATCAAGGCACACAGGCCAAGAACTACCAAGCCCGGGAAGAACCAAAGCCCCGTCGCCAATGGCATTTGCTCACTGTGGAGCAAAGTTTGGAGAAGAGGCCAAATCAAGAATGGCATGGCAACCAAGGCTGACCATTTGACTGGTTTCATCTTTTCCTCGGCTTCCGCAGCCAACCGGGCATGATTCTCGACCAATTCGCGCTCCCATGCTAGGAATTCGTCCATGACTTGGCCAGCGAGGTAGTGGCCACAACGGCAATAATCGCGTGTGATGTACTCAACCTGTCCGCAGGCTGCGCAGTGGACCGCATTGATACTATCCGCTTTCGGGCGCAGGTGTTTCTTCTGACTTTCGCGATCGGGGACTTCTTCAGCCCCGCATACGCCTTCGAGCAGGCGCTCTATATCCTGACCA
Source organism: Ruegeria sp. AG1 (assembly GCF_056541705.1). NCBI lineage: Bacteria > Pseudomonadati > Pseudomonadota > Alphaproteobacteria > Rhodobacterales > Roseobacteraceae > Ruegeria > Ruegeria sp. AG1. Next base: position 139,747 of record NZ_JBQFYU010000010.1, read on the forward strand.
AGCCGCAGCTTTCGCGGGCGTAGTTTCAGCACTTCATCGGGAAATTCTTCATTCAACATCAGCTTACAAGCCTCAATACGCTGTCGATCCTTGTTGTGTCCGGTTCCCCGCCTTCAATCGTCAGGGCATCGGTGTTCAGGAACTCATCGAAGAGAAATTCGATGGCATCCCACTTCTTTTCAGGTGTCACAGTAAGCCCGCGCTCATTGATCCGGCGCTCGACTGCGATGCCGATCTTACGATAGGCGGCGGCGATCTCTTCGTGCCTTCGGCTCTTGCCGTCTTCCGAGTCGCCTTCGAGCATCCAGAGTGGATCAACGTCGAATTCCTCGTAGACTTTCAACAGTAGTGAAGCCGTCAAATCCCGCTGGCTGCGTTCATAGTACTGGTATGCGCTCCGACTGGCGCCTAGGCGCTGTGCCATCTCCTCTTGGGAGAGGCTTGCCATGTTTCGCACAGCCGCAAGGCGATGTCCCAAACCGGGAACTGTCATTGAAAACCTTCTTAATGGTTGCATTGACCACGATACTGGTTATATGAATCACAAATGACCATAAATCGTGGCAAATCGCTCGATTCACGTAAGATCAGCGTATGTTTGTTTCATTCTGAACGCAAAATGAAATCACCTGCCTCGATTTGTGAGCAAAGAGTTTGAGGAGGTGAAGCGTGGAAAAGCTCTTGGAAACCCCGAAAGAACTGGCCGAGCGCGTTGGCATTCCCGTGTCCAATATTCGCTACCTGATTCGCGAAGACATGCTGGACCACATCTATACGGCCCCTGGGCGTAGAAATCCGAAAATCCCTTCCGGCGCGTGGGAGCGGTACGTTGACAATTTCACGGTGAAAACATGCCCAGAAAGCCATCCCCGCCGCGCCTTGAGCGCGACCGCAAGCGTCCGTCCGAGGGCAACTGGTACATCTACTGGACCGAGGGGGGACGCAGCCGCGAGCACTCGACTGGCACTGGGGATCGCGACCAGGCTGAACTCTACTTCGCAGAGTGGAAGCTAAGGCGCTTTAGGCCAGATCGAGCAGTCGAGCCTTACGAATTCTATGTGGCCGACGCAATTTCGCACTACCTGGCAAAACGGCTTGATGACGTCGCCGATCCGGAGCGCTTGGCCAATGCGGCCAAGCCGATCATCCGGTTTTTCGATGGCTATGCCGTTGGCGATATCAATGATGCGCTCATCAAGGAGTATTGCCAGAAGCGACGAAAGGGCCGGGGTGAAAAGGGACTCAAGGACGGCACGCTCAGACGAGAACTCAGTCTGTTGTCGACCGCTATCCGGCGCGCCGAAGAAGATCAGCTGATCACGCGCAGGATAGTCGTTCGACTTCCACCGAAGGCTGAAGGTCGAATCCGGTTCCTGACGTGCGATGAAGCGATAAAACTGATACAAGCCTCGCGAAGCTTCGATGCCCCTTTGGAAGATGGTGTGCCGACGGAGTCAAAAACCGAACACCTGACCCTGTTTCTCCGTATCGGTTTACTGACGGGCCAGCGGAAGGAAGCGATCCTGTCCTTGCGTTGGTCCGATATCGATTTCTACAGCAACATCATCTACTGGAACCCGGTCGGACGTCGACGGACCAAGAAGGAGCGCCCGAGCTCAAGGTTGCCCGCGCGCCTGAAGAAACACTTGTTGCGCAGGCGAAGGCGATTTCCGGAAGACGAATTCGTTGTCACCCATCGCGGCAAGTCCCTGCAGAATATCAAGCGTGCGTTTCGATCCGCCGTTGTTGCGGCTGGCCTCGAGGGTCAGGGAGACCGGAAAGTCGTGCCGCACACTCTGAGGCACACTTGCGCAACCTGGCTCATGCAGAAGGGTGCGCCAAAGTGGGACGCCTGCGGCTTTCTGGGGATGACCCTCGAGACGCTCGAAAAGAACTATGGGCACCACCACCCAGACCATCAGCGCGGGGCGGCGGATGCAATCTGACATCCGGATCATTTCCGGAAATAGACCATCGCAAACGTGAACAAAGGAGCATTCAAATGACAACTCATCATAATAAATACATGGCGTTAGGCTCCGGCCCGATCCTTCGGGAGGCAGGGGTCGGAGGTTCGAATCCTCTCACTCCGACCAATGAAACAAGGCGCCCAAGGGCGCCTTTGTTGTTTTCATAGGAATGGCCACAACGATATCCGCAACGTTTCGTTCGATAGATGTGCTCAGTTCGGTCGCATCCAGCGTCCACCAACTACGACAGTTTCATTTCAGATCTTCCAGTCCATAATCTCCGTTGCGTTCTTCAGCGCATCAGTTCGACCAACTTGCTCTCTGCGACCGTGTCTTCTTAAACCGGCGAGGAATTTGCCCAAAGCTCGGTCAGAATGTCTGGCTCACCGGTTTCAGCAATGTACGCCATTGGTGGGGTTGTGGAGGATGGCACAAGTCGCACGGTGCTCCCGTAGCCATTGGCAATGAGGAAATTCGCGACGTGAGTGACCACGGCCGACGATGCCAAATCGATTTCGGTGATCGAGACTTCACCGCAGTCCGCATGCGCCGCGCTGGCGGTTCCAAGTGCAGCCGCAAAAGCGACAGCGGTCATCTTGTTTTTCTTCGATCTTCTCCCTGTCGAGTTTGATTGACGATCAGGCTAGGCAGGATTCTTGATCCTGACATGGATGATTTTGGCCGATAATTTTACTTGGTGAGACGCATTTTCTGCCGTAGCAACTGAGCAGGAGGAACTGGCAGATGCTCGATCACGGGGGAAAGGACAAGGCGAGCGAATTGAGAATCGCTGTAACACCGTTTTTCAATTTGGCGGCCACGATGACATTTCTCGACCCATTTCGCGCCGCCAATTACCTCGAAGGCATGGCATTGTTCCGCTGGAAAATCGTGTCCGAGACCGGTGGCATAGTGTCGGCGAGCAATGGCGTTGAGGTCAACTCCACCAAGTTCTCGGATGCTGGGATGAGTGCGGCAGACATGCTCGTTATTTCCTCAAGCTGGGAACCCGAGCGACATATTTCGACAGCAATTCGTGCGGAACTCAGAAATGCTGCAAAACGTCAGGCGATACTTGGGGGTATAGACACCGGAGCCTTCATTCTTGCCCACGCCGGTTTGCTGGAGAACTACACGGCAACAGTCCACTATGAACATATTGATGCGTTCCAAGAACTTTTTGCGAACACAGACATCAGTGACGCGCTCTGGGTCATCGATCGTCGTCGCGTGACCTGCTGTGGAGGGGCAGCGTCGCTTGATCTGGCCTTGCATCTAATCCAGCAATCCCACGGCAGCGCTCTGGCCAATGCTGCTGCACGCTATGTGTTTGCCCCCCCGGTCCGCGATCATGGGGCATTGCAATACCCAGAGGATGTAGAACCACTAGGCAATTCTGTCCCGACGAGTGTACGCGCCGCCATTCAGGTCATGGAGGAGAACTTAGAAACACCGTTGTCCATTGCAGAGGTCTGCCGACATGTCGGATTGTCACATCGCCAACTCGATCGGCTCTTTGCTCAATTTGTGCGGAAAGCACCGGCCCTTTACTATCGTGACATCCGTCTCGACCGCGCTCGTGGTCTTGTAACGCAAACAGACCTGAGCATGTCCGAAATCGCCTTTGCGAGCGGGTTTTCGAGTCAGGTCCACTTTAGTCGGGCATACAAGGAACGTTTTGGCCTCCCGCCAAGCAAAGACCGTGTGCAGGGACGAATTCCATTCGAGTTCCGAGCATGGCCAATGCACCGCTCACCGCGATAGGTGGCGACTTAAGTTAAAAATTTGGCCATCAGCAATAAGCTTGCCACTTCGATCCGAGAGATGGTGTTTTTAATGGAGCCCGATTCCAGCCGCGAGGACAGCCATGACCAAGTTTCCAGATCAAAGCGCGTTCAAAGCAATCAAGGCTGGCTTCGACCCCGATCCCAATCGAGCGCTCTCATTGCGCAAAGAGGCTTATGTGGACGCGGATTGGTACGAGGTGGATCGCGCCGGAATCCTTGCCAAGTCCTGGCAGTGGGTGTGTCATGTCGAAAAGCTGCGCACGCCCGGGTCCTATTTGGCGACGCGCATTGCAGGTCACCCGATCGCCGTGGTCAGGGATCGCGAAGGCGTTTTGCGGGCGTTCTACAACGTCTGCAAACACCGAGCTCACGAGTTGTTGAGCGGCGAGGGTGAAACGACCCGTATCATGTGCCCCTATCATGCATGGGTGTATAAGCTTGACGGGCAGCTTGTCCGTGCGCCCGAAACCGATCATCTAGAAGACTTCTCGCCGCGCGACATTTGTTTGGATTCCGTTCAAGTTGAGGAATTTTCAGGCTTCGTTTTTGTCAATCTTGACCCGCAGGCCGCCTCTCTTGCGGAGCAATCCGGCAATCTTGAGACAGAGATCCGCCATTGGGCGCCCGATATCGACAAGCTCACCTTTGGCAAACGACTGACCTACGACATCAAATCCAACTGGAAGAATGTCGTCGACAACTTTCTTGAGTGCTACCACTGTCCGACCGCCCACAAAGATTTTTGCGATCTTGTGGACATGGACACGTACCAAGTCACGACATGTGGGATCTATTCCAGCCACATGGCTGACGCCGGGAAAAACGCTAATTCCGCCTATGACGTCTCAAACGCGACAGTGAAAACCCATGCCGTTTGGTGGCTATGGCCCACGACATGTCTGATGCGATATCCGGGCCGGTCCAGCATGATTGTGCTAAATATCATTCCCGTCGGGCCGGATCGCACGATGGAGACCTATGATTTCTTCCTCGAGACGCCAGAACCGGACCCGATGGAACTCGATGCGATGCGCTATCTGGATGAGGTATTGCAAGTTGAGGATATCGGCCTTGTCGAAAGCGTGCAGCGCGGGATGGAAACACCGGCTTTTACGCAAGGTCGTATTGTTTCTGATCCGTCCGGATCAGGCAAATCCGAACACGCTGTACATCATTTCCACGGCCTGGTCCTCGATGCATATGCAAAGGCTGCCCCATGACGCGGCCGAATATTGTTGTAGTGATGGCTGATCAGTTGGCTCCGCACTTTATCGGCGCCTACGGGCACAAGACTGCAAAAACCCCGCATATGGATGCGCTTGCCGCGCGGGGAATACGCTTTGACGCCGCCTATTGCAATTCGCCGCTCTGTGCGCCGTCGCGGTTCGCGTTCATGTCCGGACAACTTATCAGCCGGATTGCGGCTTATGACAACGCTTCGGAGTTTCGTGCAAGTGTGCCGACATTTGCACACTACCTGAAAGCACTGGGTTATCGGACCTGCCTTTCGGGCAAAATGCATTTTGTCGGACCTGACCAGATGCATGGGTTTCAGGATCGCATCACAACCGACATCTATCCCTCAGATTTCGCGTGGACCCCGGACTGGGAGGCCCATGATGAGCGGATCGATAAATGGTACCACAACATGCAAACAGTCAAGGAAAGTGGTGTGGCGGTTGCCACCTTCCAGACCGACTATGATGACGAGGTTGAATTCGCGGCGCGACGTTGGTTGATCGACCGTGGCAGAGATCGGGCCGCAGGCGATGACACGCCGTTTTGCCTAGTGGCAAGCTTTATCCACCCGCACGACCCTTACGTTGCCAAGCCGGAATACTGGGATCTTTACAGCGATGACGAGGTCGACATGCCGGAAGGCTTGCCTCTCGATCAGCACGATCCGTTTTCGAAGCGTGTAATGGACGGGATCGAGGCCTCGACCGTGCCACTGACCCAAGAAGAAGTACGCCGTGCCCGTCGCGCATATCTGGCGAATGTTAGCTATTTCGACAGCAAGGTCGGCGCGATTGTGAAAGCGCTGGAAGACACCGGCGAGATCGACAATTCCCTGATCATCGTGACGGCCGACCATGGGGACATGCTCGGTGAGCGGGGTCTTTGGTACAAGATGACCTTTTTTGAGCATTCCGCGCGCGTTCCGATGATTTTCGCCGGACCCGGTGTGTCCACGGGCGCGGTGTCAAACGCCTGTTCCCTGATCGACCTTTTGCCTACCTTCCTCGATGTCGCAGGCGGAGGGCCTGACATGCTGGGTGAGCCGATCGACGGGCGGTCCTTGATGTCCCTTGCACGAGGTGAAGATGCGTCCGAGGACATCGCAATTGGCGAATATTGCGCCGAGATGACGCCATGGCCCGTCTTCATGATCCGGCGCGGAAAGTTAAAGTACATTCACTGCGAAGTCGATCCGCCGCAGCTCTACGATGTGTCCAACGACCCCGATGAGCGCTCAAATATGGTCAACAATCCCGCTTACGCTGAAGCGGCAGCTGCCTTCGCCGCGGAGGTCGTAGAACGCTGGGATAGCAAAGACCTTCGAGCGGACGTCTTGCGCACTCAGAAATCGCGACGTGCGCTTCACGCGGCAATGGAGGCTGGGGCCAGTGAGCCATGGGACTACAATCCGCCGCGCGACGCCAGTCAGGAATATGTGCGCAATAACATGGATTGGACGGTGGCAGCCGCGCGTTACCGCTTTCCGCCAACGGGTGAGGACATCTAGTGGGTACTCAAGACGGAAAAGTCGCATTGGTGACTGGTGGTCGCGGCGGTATTGGCCGCGCGATAGTGGATCGCCTCTCGCGGGAAGGCGCCATAGTCTACGCGGCCGACCTGAGCGAAGGCGGTTCTTTAACGGAGGCTGTCGAGGCTGGCAGCCGCTTCGTTCGGTTGGATGTGACCTCCGAGCCAGAGGCCATTGCTGCGATGGAGAAGGTCCGCAAGGAACATGGCAAACTAGATATTCTGGTGAACGCCGCCGGTATCGAGATCGAAAAGACGATCGAGGAGACTAGCCTTGATGAATGGAACCGGTCTTTTGCGGTGAACGTTACGGGTACGTTTCTGACCTCTAAACACGCGCTGCCGCTGATGCGCGCGGCGGCAAAGGACGGCTCGCCCGCCTCCCTTGTCAATTTCGGCTCTTATGACGGTTTCATCGCGGATCCGGGGCTTGCGGCCTATTGCGCCACAAAGGGAGCGGTTCACGCGCTGACCCGGGCCATGGCCTGTGATCACGGGCCCGAAGGCATCCGCGTCAACGCGATTTGCCCTGGGTATATTGACACGCCAATGCTCCAGAGCTTCTTTACCGGCGACGGCTCGGGCGGTGGCGGCAAGACGATTGATCAACTGCAGCATGCGGTGTGCGACGTGCATCCGATGCGCACCTATGGCACGCCCGAAGACATTGCTAACCTCGTCAATTGGTTGGCCAGTGACGAGGCACGATATGCCAGCGGGCAACTCTGGGTTTTGGACGGCGGACTGAGCGCGCAGGTTCAGCAAATGCGCCTATGAACCTCATTGTTCAGCCTAAAAAGGTAGAAGAGGCAGAGACACCTGCACGCCGCTATGCGTTCGGAGCAATGCCTAGCGCGCATCTCATCTACCGACCACAAAATCCACGACAGCACCTGCGACTCGTTGCGTCACGGGAGGTTGAGACATGCCAAAATCGGTGATCATCACTTGCGCACCAACCGGGGGTATCCACACCCCAACAATGAGCCCGCATCTGCCAATCACACCGGCCGAAATCGCAAAGGCCAGCATTGAAGCCGCAGAAGCCGGAGCGTCAATCATCCACCTGCACGCGCGCCATCCTAAAACAGGTAGGCCTGATCCAAGGCCGGAGCTGTTCCAGCAATCTATGGCGGTCATCAAACAATCGACCGATGCCGTGATCAACGTTTCAACCGGCGGTGGCCTCGGTATGTCAATGGACGACCGGATGCTTGCGGCGTTAAAAACGAGTCCAGAAATGGCATCGCTGAACGTCGGCTCGTTGAACTTTGGCATTTTTCCGATGCTGCAGAAATACACGGAGTTCCAGCACGATTGGGAACGCCCTTTCCTCGAGATGACCGAGGACTTTATCTTTCCCAACACGTTCAAGACAATCCGGTACGCAATCGAGAAACTCGGCGGGGAGCATGGCACGCGGTTCGAGTTTGAATGCTACGATCTTGGTCACCTGTACAATGTGAAATGGTTCGTGGACCAAGGGCTCATCAAGCCGCCGTTCTTCATCCAGATTGTGTTCGGCATCCTGGGGGGCGTGGGAGCCGATCTTGACAACCTGATGCACATGCACACGATCGCAGATCGGCTCTTTGGTTCTGAAAACTACGAGTGGTCAGTGCTGGCAGCCGGGCGTCATCAGATGCCTTTCGCGACACAGGCCGCACTCTTAGGCGGCAACCTTCGGGTTGGACTGGAAGACAGCCTGTTCATTGGCAAAGGTGAACTTGCGACGTCAAACGCTCAGCAAGTCCGAAAAATACGGGAAATCGTCGAGAACCTCGGACTGACCGTCGCAACACCCGCCGAGGCGCGGGAGCGATTGGCGCTCAAGGGCGCGGACCGGGTAAACTTCTGATCGGGGGAGTGGAAAACATGCAGACAAAAATGCTGATCAATGGGGAAATGGTCAATGGGACCGGAGCCGCGATTGACGTGCTGAACCCCGCGACCGGAGAGACCATCGCTCAGATTCCGCAAGCCAGCGCCGACCAGGTCGACGCGGCTGTTCAGACATCCGAAGAAGCGTTTGAGACATTCCGCCATACTCCTCCTGTAGAACGCGCCGCCCTGCTATTGCAGATCGCGGAAATCATTGAGGCCAAACAGGATGAATTGGCAGAGCTCGAAAGTCTTGATGTCGGCAAGCCTTGGCCCTCGGCCCGTGATGACGAGTTTCCTCTGACGATTGATACTTTCCGTTTCTTTGCCGGTGCCGCGCGCACTATGACAGGGTCTGCCGCAGGAGAATACGTAGCGGGCCACACGTCAATGATCCGGCGCGACCCAGTTGGCCCAGTGGCAGCGATTGCGCCTTGGAACTATCCGCTGATGATGGCAGCTTGGAAAATTGCAGCGCCGATCGCAGCTGGTTGTACAGTTGTTCTAAAACCATCAGAGATTACGCCCTTGTCCACTTTGCGGCTTGCGGACCTTCTGCAAGACGTCCTGCCAAAAGGGGTTTTGAATGTAATCCACGGCTCCGGTCCAACGATCGGCGATCAACTGATCAACAGTCCCCAGATCGAAGCGATCACCGTCACCGGGTCCCCAGCAACAGGCATGGCAGCTATGAGGGCCGCGAGCCACCAAATCCGCCATGTGCATCTCGAACTTGGAGGCAAAGCTCCGGTAATTGTTTTCGAGGATGCCGATCTGGAGGCAGTGGCCGAAACGATCCGCTACGGCAGCTTCTTCAATGCCGGACAGGATTGCGCACAACCTTGCCGGGTTCTGGTGCAGGACAGCGTCTACGAAAAGCTCGTCGCAGCGGTTGAAGCACAGGTCAAACAGATCAAGCTGGGCGCTCCGAAAGACGAAGAAACGGAAATGGGACCCATCGTGTCATCCACTCAACGTGAGCGCGTGGCAGCCTTTGTCGATCGTGCGCGCTCGGGGTCTGAGATTGTCACTGGCGGTGCGAGCGGAGACGGTTCCGGCTTCTTCTATCAGCCGACGGTCGTTGCCAACGTTGATAGCGCCGCCGAGATTGCAACGGATGAAGTTTTTGGCCCGGTTGTCACGGTCTCACGGTTCTCAGATGCTGATGAGGCCATAAAGGTTGCCAACGCGGGTCGATATGGCCTCGCGTCCTCTGTCTGGACGGCCAATGTGGGGCGGGCCATGTCGATGACATCGCGTCTGCGCTATGGCTTCACTTGGGTCAACACGCATGGTGTGGGAACGCCAGAAATGCCGTGGGCGGCCATGAAAGGATCTGGCACCGGATGTGACATGAGCGTCTACGCGCTCGACGCCTATACCTCGATCCGCCATGTGATGGTTGCGCACTGATGCGGTTGGCTGGAAAACGTGCATTCGTTACAGGCGGACGTCAGGGAATCGGACGTGCAATTGTCGAAGCCTTCCTCGCCGAGGGCGCATCGGTCATCGCGTGCGGGCGTGGCGACGCCCCAGACGCCTTACCCTACGACTGGCACAGTCTTGATGTGAGCGACCCCAGAGCCGTAGAACAAGTCGCCTTGGCGGTCGGTGCGATAGACATTTTGGTCAACAACGCGGGCGTTCAAGTTGAAAAGACCGTTACGGAAAGCAGCGACGCGGATTGGAACTTCGTGATTGGCACCAATTGCAGAGGCGTGTTCAACTGTTGCCGTGCATTCATTCCGAACATCCGAGCGGGTGGCAGTATCGTCAATATCGGCTCGATCTCCGGCAAGGTCGCGGACCCGTCCATGGCGCTATACAATGCATCAAAATCCTTTGTACATGGGCTCACACGGTCGATCGCGGTGGATCATGGCCCTAACGTTCGATGCAATGCGATTTGTCCGGGGTGGATCAACACGGGTATGCTGGAGGCCGGGTTAGATCTTGCGAACGATCCGGTCGCGGTAAAAAGGGATGCGCTGGCGCGCCACCCTGTTCGTCGGTTCGGCGAACCAAATGACATTGCCCGCATGGCGGTCTGGCTCGCCTCTGATGAGGCCGGTTTTGCAACGGGCCAGCTCTTTACCATTGATGGCGGCATGACAGCCGCGTCGCCTCTCAACCCCGGAGTATTCTGATGTCAGAGATCTCCCACACAGCGATACTTGGTACTGGCGTTATCGGATCAAGCTGGGCTGCGCTTTTTCTTGCGGCTGGGCGATCGGTCACCGTCTATGACCCGGCTTCAGACACGGAAAGGCTAACCCGCGAGGCCGTGGAGACTGCCTGGCCGACGCTCGAAGAGTTAGGGTTGACCGAAAGGGCAACCCCGGACGATTTGACATTTGCTACGACAGCATCCCATGCAGTTGAAGGTGCCGATTTTGTGCAGGAGAACGTCCCAGAAAGAGAAGCGATCAAACACGCTTTGTACTCGGAAATTGAACCGGTGCTGAGCGAAGGTTCGATTGTCTCAAGCTCGACTTCAGGCATGACGCTCGAAGCATTGCAACTGGGTTGGAAAGACCCTGCGCCTTTCATACTTGGACATCCTTTCAATCCGCCACACCTGATCCCCTTAGTAGAGCTCACTGCGAATGCGCGGACAGGAACAGGTGTACTTGAGCGAACCGAAGCGTTTTACCAAGACATCGGCAAAGTCACGATCCGCATCAAGAAAGGCATGCCTGGTCATGTAGCAAACCGATTGCAGGCAGCGGTCTGGCGCGAAGCGGTGCACATGGCTATAGAAGGCGTGGCATCGGTGGAAGATATAGACAAGGCCATGTGGGCTGGACCTGGTTTAAGGTGGGCTGCAATGGGCCCGACGATGCTCTTTAACCTAGGGGCGGGTGATGGCGGATTGCGTGCCTTTTGTGGACACTTTCGGGACACGTTCAACGGTTGGTGGGACGGATTGGGTCAACTTCACCTCGATGACGACGTAATCGAAGCGCTTGTTCAAGGTATTAACGACGTGGCACATGGGCGATCTCTCCGGAGTCTCGCCGCAGAGCGAGACGCTCTCATTGTCGCTATGCAAAAATCTCTCATGGACATTAGAACACAGTCGAAGCTGTGAGTACTCGATGGCCTTGGTCTTGTTGACTTGGTTCGTTCGTCAACAGTTAAGGCTGATGCCAGAACGGGGTTGCATCAGGGAGGGACAGAGCATGAAACCACCTCTCATACGAAGTTATTTAAGGCGAGCACAAATTGATAGTTGACTTGCGCTATAGAAAAAGGATGACCCGCGACTTGATCCATGCAGCTTGGATCTATCCCGTGCGAACGGCGAACGGCTGGTTTCGTGTCAGCGCTGCAGCGTTCAACAAAATTCGCAAATGCAGAGTTTCTCCTGCTGCGAGCGCACGCAGCGAGAAAACCGAATAGACAACTTAGGCTCAAAGTGGACCTTCGCTGTATCTGCGATGGATGCCTGCTTTGCCGGCTTAATTGCCATCCATCAAACGCCTTACCTAAAGCGTCAAGACGGCCCAAGCAGCGACAATTGGCTTTCCCAAACTTAAGTATTTTTCACGCACATACGAAGGTGAACATCGAGACAGGCTATTGTGATAGTCTGACAACACCACCGGGTAAACTTAGGAGGAGAAAATGTCGGATGTTGAAAGTGTAAAGGCGCTCGACGCGTCCATCATTGAAGGAATAAATGCTAAAGACGCGGGTATGGCGACAGCGGCTTACGCCGAGGATGGACCCCTAATGCCACCTTGTGCTCCTACAATGTCTGGCCACGCTGCCATTCGAGAATATTGGCAGGCCGCAATTGATGGAGGCTTGGAGAACGTTTTGGCCAATCCGACAGCAGCTCATGTCAGTGGAGACTTAGCAACTACGATGGGGACGCTCACAGGTTCAATGGGAGGTCAAGTACATACTGGTAAGTACGTTCCTTACTTCCGAAAAGGCAAAGACGGCTGGAAGGTTCAGCGCGACATCTGGAACTTCGACGAATGACGCCTAGAGTGTACGAAACAACCTAAGGGTCGATCTAACTGCTTTGCTTTGCCAGGTAGTTCTTATTGAAAGCGAACAACGTGGTGCGGTAACGCGACCGTTACTAAGAGGAGTTTGGTCGCTGGGTATCTGACGCTTTCGCCCAGCCCTCGGAAAAGACAGATCTGGCTTCTATCCGAGATGCGACGTTAGTTTGGTCTGTGAGCCGAGTGGCGTCAATTAGATCGGCCGAATTGATTATTCAGTTCCATAAAAGACGCAGCCCAGAATTTCGCCAGAAATGCCGCCGCCTCTTGTTCAGAGATTTCTGAATGGTTTCCAGCTAAATCAGCTTCTTCGCCGAAATTGTAGCGCAAATCAGTGCCACCAGTGTTTTCCGTCAGATAGAAAGGTTTCTGGCAGGCTGATGTGCGGAAACACGTCCTCGCCCACCCGTCTGCTGCTTTTTGAGAGAAGCAAGCTATTTTACATCTGCCAGATTCGAAATGATCCATGACGAAGTTTTCCGCTTCACCGTTTAGCTGCTTCTATTTCTCGAGGAATTTCAATGCAGCCTGCTTTTATCGACGTTTGGTGACCAAGGTTTCCAGCACATCACCTGCGTGATCTACGGCCCGCCAGAGAAAACGCCGCTTGCCAATCATCTTCAAGAAAACCTCGTCCAAGTGCCACTTTCATTTGGAGAAAGCCCGCAACTACCGAACTCGCTTCCGCCTTATCTCAGCAGCAAACATCAGGCCAAACCTGTTCCACCAATACCGGACAGTTTCGTGGCTCACGTCAATGCCTCGCTCGTGCAGCAGATCTTCGACATTTCGAAGCGAGAGCGGGAAACGGATTTACAGTATCGTCACAAGGCGGATGAACTCAAGACTAGTTTTAAGTACTTGAAGTACTCGGTTTTGAACATGGGCAAAAGCTATGCAACTGCCCTGCCCCGCTCAAGCAAAGCTAATTTGACAAGACCGTTAATTGGTTTCAGCAACGAGGGTTTTCTGGTTTATCAAAACCTATAGGGAGCCAATGTAAGTCAGGGGCTTGCGCCCCTCGTCGTGCAACAGCCAACACTTCGATCCTTCGAAAACCGCAGCCGTCAGCGGTTTGCCATATCCCGCCCCGGTATCGATGTTCACACGGTTTCCACGGTGTTCAGGGCGGGCGACGTGGGTATGGCCGTGAACGACCAGCCATGGGTGAGGTTCCGGATAGTCCAGAAACTCTTCTCGGATCCAGATCAGGTCATCGGGGTCCTGACGAAGCAAGGGAATACCGGGCCGTATGCCTGCATGGACGAACAAAACGTCGTTGTGCAGGTAGTAGGGCAACAGACCTGCCAGAAAATCGATATGGGTCTGCGGCACGGCGGCTTTGGCCCGGGCATGGACCTGATATATTCGATCCCCTTCGCTAACCTCAACGCCATAGGAGTTTAGCGTTTCAACGCCGCCTATTCGAGGATGCAGCCAATGATACCCGACCAGTAGACGCGCGTCGTTTCGCGGGTAGTCCTCAAGGAACATTGCGCACATCTGATCGTGGTTGCCGCGCAGGAATGTCCAGTTTCTGCCTTCGGACTGCCCTTTCACCAATAGATCGAGAACCTGTCGACTGTGGGCGCCGCGATCCGTGCAATCACCGATAAAGACGATTTGCGCATCAGGCCCACCGTCCTTTTCGATGCGGGCCAGCGCGTCCTCTAGCATGTGCAACTGACCGTGGATGTCACCAATGGCATAGATAGGTTCTGGCATTTTTTGGTGCTCTTACTTAAACCATTCGATGCGGAACTCTTCCCGAAAGGCAAACCGCACCAGATGGGCTTCGATCACGCCTTTCCACTGCTCCATGTCCCCGCGCGGCCCGGTCTCAGCTTTAATCGTCAGCCTGTCGTCATTCGCTTCAAGGGTCACGCTGTCGCCATCTGCGAAGGCCACGCTTCCCTTCTTTTCGTCAAAAAACACCTCGGCCTTGTGCGACCAGTGTTTACACAGCTGCTGCAGATATTTGCTGGCTGCAGCGGTTTCCGCAACGCCCGAGGCGGTCTGATCCGGCAGAAGGCCCAGCCCGACTTCGGCGGCGTTGCGCATCGCAGTTGCAAATAGGGTCACGTCGATATTGGTAGCCACGAATGTAGCTCCCAGATCCAGGCATTTGCGCTGCATCGCCGGATCTAGGGTCAGGATACCCGCCGCCTTACCCGCCGCCACGATGCGGGCCAGCGCGTCCAGCACGGCTGCAACCACGTCAGGGTGACCGGCATTGCCGATATGGCCCATATCGGCGGCCAGATCGGAGGGGCCGATGAACACCCCATCCACATCGGAGGACAGAATATCGTCCAACGCAGCCATACCTTTTTGGTTTTCGACCTGAACCAGCAGGCAAATCTGTTCGTCCGCCGTTTTCAGGTAGTCCGGGATGGCTGAAAACCGCGATGCCCGCGCCAGTGCTGATCCAACGCCCCGCACGCCATGCGGTGGGTATTGCACTGCCCGAACCAGCTCACGCGCGTGATCCCCGCTTTCGACCATGGGCACCAGAAGGTTCTGCACGCCTGCGTCCAGATATTGCTTGATCATCCAGGTTTCGCCTATCGGCAGGCGCGCGACCGGAGTGCTACCTGATCCTTCGATCACCTGCACCTGTTCGAGGATCGAGCGCAGATCATTCGGCGCGTGTTCACCGTCAACCAGCAGCCAGTCGAATTGCGCGGTTGCTGCGATCTCGGCCGTGTAGGCGTTGGCCATCCCGATCCAGCAGCCGATCTGCGGCTGCCCCGCCTTGAGAGCGGCTTTGAACGTATTCTTTGGCGCAGGCATATGCGGCTTTCCTTTCAGGCGAAATTGATATCGACCGAGCCAAATGGCCCGAAATCGGCATGGATTTCAGTACCCGACGGGCACTCGACCGGGCGGATAAAGCTGCCGGACAGGATGATTTGACCGGGTTCGATGTATTGTCCGTATTGCGCCATGCGACGGGCCAGCCAGACAACGCTTTCGACCGGATCGTTCAGAACGCCCGCGCCTAGGCCGGTTTCCTCGATTTCACCATTGCGGAAGGTCAGCGCACCGACCCAGCGGAGATCAAAAGCATCCACGGCGTGCCGGTCTGCGCCCAGCACGATACCTGCATTGGCGGCATTGTCGCTGATCGTGTCGAATACTGTGCGAGCTTTGCCGGACTCGGGATCCACGCGTAGAATACGCGTGTCGAGAATTTCAATGGAAGGCGCTACATAGTCCGTGGCAGCGATGATGTCCTCGTGGGTGATGTTCTCGCCTCCAACGGCAGACTTCATCACAAAGGCGATCTCGGCTTCGATGCGCGGCTGGATGAAACGACCCTCCGGAACCGTTCCACCGTGTTCAAAGGCCATGTCGTCAAACAGGATGCCACTGTCAGGGATGTCGATGTTCAGCGCATATTGCATCGCTTTCGAGGTCAAACCGATCTTCCAGCCAATCACCTTGCGCCCCTCGCCCAGCTTCTGGCGATAGATGGCGTTCTGCACTTTATAGGCATCGTCCATTCCCATCTCGGGGTGGCGCAGTGTTAGCAGGCCAATCTGCTCTCCGGTCCGTTCCGCGCTCAGCAGATCAGCAGCTGCGCGGGCATGATCTTCGGGCGTCATTGCTGTTCATCCTCAACTGTGTTGCGTAGCGTACCGATGCCCTCGACAGACACCTCAACTACATCACCCGGGGCCAGATATTTCGGAGGATCAAACCGCGCCCCTGCCCCGGTCGGCGTTCCGGTGACGATGATGTCGCCCGGCTGCAGGGTCATGAAGGTCGAGATGTATTCGATCTCGCGCCGGATCGGGAACATCATGCGGTTCAGGGTGTCGTCCTGACGCAACTCGCCATTCACGTGGGTCTGGAGACGGGCATCGTCCAGTTGCGCGGCGTCGGTGAACGGCACCAACCACGGGCCGATAGCACCCGTATTATCCCAATTCTTGCCTTGCGTGACGTTGAACTTGGCGTGGCGCACCCAATCGCGGATCGTACCTTCGTTGCACAGCGTCAGGGCTGCGATGTGGTCGTAGGCGTCCTCCTGCGAAATCCGACGCCCAGTCTTGCCGATGATAATCGCCACTTCGCCTTCGTAGTCCAGCGTGTGGTTTTCCGGCGGACGGATCAGAGGGCGGTTGTGGCCGGTGAAGCCGCTGGCGAACCGCGGGAACAGCGACATGTATTTGGGCTGTGCGCTGCCGTCCTTGTATTCGGCGTTGCGGTCCGGGAAGTTAACGCCGACGCACAGGATGCGGCGGACATCGGGCATCACCATCTCGTAGGTGAAATTCGTGTGGGTCACGTCCTTACTATTGGCGACTGCTGCCAGTTGATCAAATGTTCCAGCAGCGATTACCTCATAAAGGCTCGCGTGATCTGGGAAAGCATCATTCAACGCAATTGCGCCGACATCCGTGATCGCACCAAAGTAAGTCTGCCCATCGGCAGAGAAGGTTGCGAATTTCATTTAAGTGTCTCCCAAACCTCACGAATAACGTCTGCTGCCATCAGTACATCGTCGCGTGTTGTATCGAATTGTCCGACCTGAAAACGAATAATCTTGCGACCATCAAACATGCCTTGGGTCAGATAAATCCGGCCGTCATCATTCAGCGCATCAACCAGACGCTGCTGCCTCGCATCGTCACCCGGGCAACGGAAAGAGAACAGGCTGAGTATCGGCCCAGTCGTGATCTCGAACCCCTCCATCGCGCCAATCTTCTCGGCCACCTCATTGGCCCAAACGACGTGATTTCGGATTCGTGCACGCAGACCGTCTAACCCGTAAGAGCGCAACAGGAACCAAATCTTCAGCGCGCGGAACCGACGTCCCAACGGGATCGTCCATTCCGAATAATTCGTCACCTCTGCACCGGTTGTCTTGAGGTATTCGGGTTCGATCTTCAGCGTGTTGAGCTGCGGTGTGGCGTCACGCAGAAACTGGATGGCGCAATCGAACTGAGCGCCCATCCATTTGTGCGGGTTGAAAACGATGCTGTCATACCGCCCCGCCCCAGGCCAAAGCTCTTCGCGGAACTCCGGGCAAATCATGGCCGATCCGGCCCAAGCCGCGTCGAGATGGGTATAAAGGGAGTATTCCCGCGCGATGTCAGCCACAATTTCCAGATCATCACAGGCCCCAACGCCCGTGCCGCCTGTGATCGCAATGATCCCGGCTGGCACATGACCGGCTTCGATATCATCGCGGATAGCGGCCTCAAGCGCGGACGCATCTATCGCGTAGGTCGGTCCCTGCGTCGGCAGCTTGACCAAGTTATCCTGGCCGATGCCAGCAACCCAACAAGCTCGGTCAATCGAGGAATGCACCTGGTCTGAGCAATAAATCCGCAGCGCCCCTTTGCTGTTCAGCCCCTGGCGATTACCTGTGTACCCAGTAGCGCGTTCGCGCATCGTCAGTACCGCAGACAAAGTCGCCGAAGACGCGCTGTCCTGAATGACACCGGTCATACCATTTGGCAGACCGAGGGCTTGTCGCAACCAGTCCACCATAACGCCTTCGACCTCAGTCGCTGCGGGTGCGGTTTGCCAGAGCATGCATTGCGCAGCGATAGTGGTCACCAGCATCTCAGCCAGCATCGAAGGCGGGGCGGCATTCGCCGGGAAATACGCAAAGAACCGAGGGTGCTGCCAGTGAGTGATCCCGGGCATCACGATACGCTCAAAATCGGCCATGATGGCCGCCATCGGCTCACCAGATTCCGGGGGAGAAATTTCAAGCTGCGCGGCGATATCACCCGGCGCTGTCTGCGCCCGAACAGGCCGAACTGCCAAAGTCTTGTGGTAGTCAGCAGCCCAGTTGGAGATTTGCTGCCCCCAGTGAGAAAATTCGTCCCAATTCATACACTAAGCCTCCTCAGAAGGGGAAATTCCGCCCATGCAGATGTACTTCAACTCCATAAAATCATCGAGGCCATATCGAGATCCCTCGCGTCCAAGACCCGACATTTTGACACCGCCGAATGGAGCCTCTGCCGTTGAAATCAGACCGGTATTCACACCGACCATACCGTATTCCAACGCCTCGGATACGCGCCAGACACGCGCCATGTCGCGAGAGTAGAAATACGAGGCCAAGCCGAATTCGGTATCATTGGAAGCGGCGACAACGTCGCTTTCGCTTTCGAATTTGAACAAGGGAGCGACGGGGCCAAAGGTTTCTTCGGTCGCCACCGCCATATCCGAGGTCACATCGGTCAGAATGGTGGGTTCAAAGAAGGTGCCGCCAAGTGCGTGGGGTTTACCACCAAGCGCGATCTTAGCCCCCTTCGAAGTCGCGTCACCGATATGTTCGACGACCTTTTCCACGGCAGCTTTGTCGATCAGAGGGCCGAAAACGATACCTTCATCAAACCCATTGCCGGTTGGCAGGGCCGCAACTTTTGCAGCTAGCATTTCAGCGAAGGCGTCGTAAACCCTGGCCTGCACATAGATGCGGTTTGCACATACGCAGGTCTGCCCATTGTTGCGAAATTTCGCGATCACGGCGCCTTCGACTGCGGCGTCCAGATCGGCATCGTCGAACACAATGAACGGCGCATTGCCGCCCAATTCCAACCCCAGCTTCTTGATAGTCGGGGCGCATTGCGCATAAAGCATCGCTCCAATCTCAGTCGAACCGGTGAAGGTCAGCTTTTGCACGATCGGGCTCGAGGTCATCTCACCACCAATCTCCCGCGCCGAACCGGTTAAGACCGAGAACAAACCTGCGGGCAGTCCCGCTCGTTCGGCGAGAACGGCTAGTGCGATGGCCGAGAACGGCGTCTGGCTGGCGGGTTTCAACACCATCGAACAGCCCGCCGCAAAGGCCGGTCCAGTCTTCCGGGTGATCATGGCGTTGGGAAAGTTCCACGGCGTTATCGCGGCCACAACGCCGATGGGTTGCTTGACAGTAATGATCCGCTTGTCCGGCGCATGGCCGGGTGTGACATCGCCGTAGGTCCGGCGGGCCTCTTCGGCGAACCACTCGATGAAGCTGGCGCCATAGGCGATCTCGCCCTTCGCTTCGGCCAAAGGCTTACCCTGTTCGGCGGTTAGAATGGCACCCAGATCATCCTGGTTTTCCATCATCAGATCATACCAGCGACGTAAGATTTGGCTGCGCTCTTTCGCGGTACGTTTGGCCCAGTCTTTCTGCGCGCGCTGCGCATCGGCAATCGCCTCGACCGTCTCAGCAGCACCCAGATTTGGCACACGACCGATCAACTCACCCGTCGCCGGGTTTATCACGTCAATCGCGCGCTCACTGTCTGAAGCATCAACCCATCTGGACCCGACCCGCGCCTTTTCGGCAAGCAAAGTGGGATCGTTGAGACGCAGTTCAGTCATTAGAATTTCCCTGTATTTCCGGATTCAAACCGAGAAGCTGACATTGGCCTGCCCAGTCCCGGAGCTTCCGAAATACGGGGTGTAGATGTCGATCTTGCCCTTGTAGCTGCCCCATCCAAGGGCACCGAACAACAAAGCGGTATCGTTCATCGCGCACTCACCCACGCATTTCTTGGCGTAGTCGGGCAGAAGCTCGAGGAACTCTTCGAAGCGGCCCTGTTCCCAAAGATCCAACACGCGCATATCCATCTGGCGATTGAACTCGCCGTTTACCGAGTTCAGTCCATCGACCGAGCGTTCATTGGGGGTGAAGTCGTGGCTCAACGACCCCGAGGCCAGGATCGACACGTTACGGTCCGAGCGTCGGATGCCTTCGGCGATGGCTTCACCCCAGACCCGATTTTCAGCGATGGACGAGAATTGGTTGACTGCCACGGGCAAAACCCGCGCATTCACGCCTTCGTTGATGAAGTGCATCGGAAGCAGGGTGCCGTACTCCATACCCATATCGGGGTGCGAATGCCCAAGGGCCCGTTCGCCACGTTCGCGCAGAACATCAAGGATGGTTTCCCCAAGCTCGTGATCGCCGCGATAGTCGAACTCCATATCCGCCAGCATGTGCGGCAGTTCATGACTAATGAACCGGCCCTTGTGGTGCTCTTTCGTGTTCAGGTGGAACCCCTGATTGGTGATCCAGTGGGTGTCAAAAATGACAAACGTATCGACCTTGCGGTCGATCGCATCCTGACGAAGGCGCGCATAGCCATCGATGGCAGGTTGGCGGATGCCTTTGTATTTCGGCATCGTGTGGGACATCCAGATGCTTGGCACATGCGTTATCTTCGCGGCCTGTACAATCTTTCCCATGGCAGTTCCTCCTCGCATTTGTAATGCCTGGCAACCAAAGTTGAAGCTACCTGACATCCTTCGGTCCTGCAGTAAGCGTAAAGTGCCGGACCAGTTTGTGCGCGTTTACTTCTATCCTAGCTTTGTCCCCGCCCAATGGGGACAGTGCCGCTAATTTACTTCCCCAATTGCATGATCTTGTGTTGACCGGTTGCAAAGCCAATGTGCTTTTGCTCCATATAAAACTCGAACGACCAGTCGCCACCGTCGCGCCCGATACCGGACGCTTTGACGCCACCAAAGGGCGTCGGCAGGTGGCGCACATTTTCCGAGTTCACCCAGATCATTCCAGCCTCAAGCTTGTCGGTAAAGCGCAGCGCCCGCGTCAGGTCGTTGGTCCAGACATACCCGGTCAGACCATAAGGCGTGTCATTGGCCATCTGCAGCGCTTCTTCCTCAGTTGAGAACGGGATTGAGGTCAGGACAGGGCCAAAAATTTCTTCACGCGCAATGCGCATCTGGTTGGTGGCATTAGTGAATAGGGTCGGACGAATGAAGTACCCCTCGTCACCCAGCTTCACACCTCCGGCTGCGACGGTCGCGCCGTCCTCTTTGGCGATGTCGAAATAACTGGTCACCTTGTTGTAGTGCTCTTCCGTCACCAGCGGACCGATTTCGGCTGCCGGATCCAGAGGGTGGCCAACCTTGATGTTGTTCACACGTTCGATCAGCTTGGCCTCGAACTCTTCCTTGATGCTGTCCTGCACCAGCAAGCGCGAGGACGAGGTACAGCGCTCGCCGTTGATTGAATAGATCATGAAGATCACGGCATCCAAAGCGCGGTCCAGATCGGCATCGTCGAACACGATGACCGGGTTCTTGCCGCCGAGCTCCAGATGCATCCGCTTCAGCGTGTCCGCGCCCTGTTTGGTGATGATGCTACCTGTGCGGCTTTCGCCAACAAAGGCGATGGCCTTGATCATAGGGTGCTCAGTCAACGCCTTACCCGCATCGGGGCCAAAGCCGTTCACAGTGTTCAGTACACCTTTGGGCAATCCGGCCTCTTCGGCGATTTCGACTAGCAAGCGGGCTGACAGGGGCGAATCCTCGGCGGGTTTGTGAACCACGGTACAGCCTGCAGCCAGAGCGGGCGCGAT
The DNA here is from genome assembly GCF_056541705.1 of Ruegeria sp. AG1. Classification (NCBI taxonomy): domain Bacteria; kingdom Pseudomonadati; phylum Pseudomonadota; class Alphaproteobacteria; order Rhodobacterales; family Roseobacteraceae; genus Ruegeria; species Ruegeria sp. AG1. The sequence goes on from NZ_JBQFYU010000010.1 coordinate 161,508, forward strand.
CTTCCAGGTCGACAGCATGAACGGCGTGTTCCACGGGGTGATCACGCCAACCGGACCAATCGGCACGCGGGTGGTGACATTCATCAGGGTCGGCGATTTCAGATGCTGACCGTCGCGCGCCTGCACAACCTGATCTGCAAAATAGCGAAAGTTCTCGGCTCCGCGCAGAGCCGCCTTGGACATAAATCGCAGGGTCTGACCGGTATCCCAGCATTCGCACAGCGCGATTTCCTCGGCGCGCGCTTCGATGGCATCGGCCACGTTAAGCAGAATGCGGCGGCGTTCGGTGGCAGGCATGTCGCGCCAGTCTGCAAAGGCCGCATGAGCCGCTTTCGCAGCGATGTCAATGTCTTCAGCGGTACCGTGGGCAACATCGCAGATCACAGACTTGTCGACCGGCGAGGTAGACTGAAATACACCGGCGGAACCAGCAACATCCTCGCCCGCGATACGGTTCTTGATGCCTGCCTCTTTGAACCGCGCCAGAAAGCCCGCCAGTTTTTCGATGTTGGTGTCCAGTACGCTCATGGGTCAGGTCTCCTGCGTGATGGCGCCAAGGTGATCGCGGATCGTACCAGTCTTGGGCGAAAGCTTCGGGTCGATGTCGCGCATCTCAAGCGAGAGCGCGATTGAATGATGTTTGAAGGCTGGTGCCAAATACGCTTTGACCGCCTCGAAAATGCGCTGCGTGGCATCCTGCTTTACCTCGTCGGACCGACCGGCGCGCAGGCGGATCGAGATATCGATAAAGCCATGCGCCGGATTACCGTCTGCAATTGCAAAATGATCGACACGCACAGCGCGGACACGAACTCCCGGCATCGGAAAGGCGTCGATTTCAGCAGCCGTTGCTCGGATGCACTCACACAAGCCATCCATGTCGACCTTATCCTCTAGGTTTCCGGAATACTCGACTTGAAAATGTGGCATGTGCCCTCCCTCATTGGTTAACATGTTTACTTTTTTGCGATCTCGCTGTCAAGAACTTGCCTTGTTAATCTTTGCAATTTCGGGATTGCCGATTTAGAAGGCCGCATGACCACGCAAAGCCATACAAAAAGTACCGCCCGATCCCTTCCGATTGCGCTATTGCGCGCACGGGAAGCCGTCATGGCACCGATCCGAGATATGCTTCATGACATTCAACTCACCGAACAGAAATGGCGCATCCTGAGGGTTTTGGACGAGTTGGGCGAGGTTGAGCAAAGCGCAATTGCCCACGAGGCCTGCCTTCTGTTGCCCAGCCTCACCCGCATTCTGCGCACGATGGAGACCGATGGCCAAATCACCCGTCGCCAGGACAAACAAGACAAGCGCCGCACCATGGTTCAGATCACCGATGCCGGCCGCGCGGTTCTGGAAGACAACCTTGCCACGTCGCTGGCGATCTCAAACAATATAGAAGCGCAGATGGGCCGCGATAAGCTGAACCAACTCCTGGACCTTCTTGAAGAGTTGCAGGCGGTTAAAGTCTGACCCCGCCCGGGACGGGCGAAGTCAGGTAGGTGACGTTTAAAGCGTCGCCAGACCGGTATCCAGCGCGGATAGGATCTTGGCCACGTCCTCAGATGTAATGATCAGCGGCGGAGACAGAATGATGTTGTTGCCGGACACACGCACCATCACACCGTCTTCATAAGCCGCTTTCTGAACCTGCAGCGGCAAGTGTTTCGCGATGGGTGCCTTGGTCGAGCGATCCGAGACCAGTTCCAGCGCACACATCAGCCCCTCGCCGCCGCGCACATCTCCGATCACGTCGTATTTCTCGGCCAGTTTTTGCAACCCAGCAAACAGCTCATCCCCGCGCGAGGCGGCGTTTTCCCAGACGCGCAGGCGCTTGATCTCTGACAGCGCGGCCAACGCTGCTGCTGCCCCAACCGGGTGACCGGAATAGGTATAGCCCTGATCTACCGACGCCTTGCCGGTGGTGTCATTTTCAAACACCTCGGCAACAGCACCCGAAATCATCGCCGCCCCAAACGGGAAGTAACCATTGGTAATGGCTTTGGCCGTCGTCATGATGTCGGGCTGCACCCCCCAATGCCGTGCACCGCTTTCACTGCCGGTACGCCCAAAAGCGGTGATGATCTCGTCCGAGATCAGCAGAATGCCGTGTTTCGAGCAGACCTCACGCACCATCGGCATGAAACTCTTATGCGGCGGGATTACGCCCCCTGCCCCAAGAACCGGCTCCATGATGAAAGCCGCAACAGTGTTCGCGCCCTGGAATGAAATCTCGGCCTCAAGCGCTTTGACGCAAAGCTGCGCCAAACGCCCAGGTTCGGTCTCGTCGAACGGGTTGCGATAGGTCCACGGCGCGGGCACATGGAAACAGCCCGGCATCATCGGCTCATAGGCCGCGCGGAACTTCTGATTGCCGTTAACCGAAGCGGCGGCGAAATGGGTGCCGTGATAACCCTGTTTCAGGCTGATGAATTTGGTGCGCCCGGCCTCGCCCCGCACCTTGTGATACTGCCGCGCCATTTTCAGCGCGATCTCAACCGAATCCGAGCCGCCCGAGGTAAAGAATGCGCGGGTCAGGCCGTCGGGCTCAAAAAACTGCGCCAGTTCATAAGACAGCTCGATTGCCTTGTCGTTGCTGGTGCCACGGAAGGTCGAATAGTAGGGCAGCGCATTCAGCTGATCGGCGATGGCCTGCTTAACCGGCTCGCAGGAATAGCCCAGATTGACGTTCCAAAGCCCCCCGACCGCGTCCAGCGCCTTGTGACCATCGACATCGACAATACTGACACCCTCGCCGCCGTTCAGAATCGTGGGCGGATTCTTCTGACTGTCGGCGGGATGCGCCATCGGGTGCCAGAAGTAACGCGCGTTGTTTTCTTTGAGAAAGTTCGAGTCTTTCATTTCTCGGGTCTCCGGGTTTTTCGCCCACCCGCTCACGGGTGGAATTCGGTTGGGAAAGTGTCGGGAAGTTGACCGCCAAAACTTGCGGTCAGGTCAGTTGAGAGGGCGCGCAGGGCGGTCAGGATTTCCGGCAGCCGGTCGTCTCCGGCGCGGCCTTCGGGAACGGCAATCGCAATGGTTCCCAGCGCCACTTGATCAATGCCGAAGATGGGTGCCGCATAGCCATAGACGCCATCTTCATAGCTTCCACTGCTATTTGCCCAACCGGCCTGGCTTATTGCCGCGACCCGCTCTTTGATCTTGGCCGGGTCGGTCAGCGTGGCGTCCGTGTACCGTACTTGTTCTTTCTGATTGATACGGTCCAGCAAGAAAGATGGCCCGAAGCTGAGCATACAAAGACCTGATGCTGTCGCATTGATCGGAAGAATCTCGCTGGGGTCGAGGCTGACGCGCACGCTGTGGCGGTTCGTTTCGACCACCAGCGCGGTTTGAAGCCACTCTTTTTCAAGCAAGGAAAGATGCAGGCTTTCACCAACGTCCTGCATCGCGACCTGCATTCTCTGGCGGGCGCTCTCGATACCGGGACGGGCAATCTGGCGCAACGCGGCCAGGCGCAAAGCAGCAGGTCCGACCGCATAGGATTTGGTCATGGGGTTCTGCTCGATCAACCCGTATTCCTCAAGCGCCCGCAGGTGGCGCAGCGCCGTGGCTTTGTTCAATCCAGACAGGCGCGCAAACTGACTCAACCCAATTTCTGGCCGAGCGTTTGAAAAGTAGTTGAGCATTTTCAGGGCGTTCAGGGCAGTACCCATGCGATTCACATCCTCCTGTTAAGGTAATACTTGACAGAACAAGCTTAACAAAGCAACATTATTATTGTTAACGCGGATCAAATAATGAACCACCGACAGGAGGTGTCAATGAAGAAAGTTCTAACAGCCGCCGCTTTTGTTGCTTCTGCAACCGCCGCACTGGCCGAGTATCCAGAGAAACCGGTTTCCTTTGTCGTTCCATGGCCTCCGGGTGACTTGGAAGACGTTCTCACACGGATGATCGCCGACGAATTTCAGGCCATGTATGGTGTACCTGCCGCCGTCGTGAACAAGCCCGGTGGCGGCGGTGGTCCGTTCCCCGGAGCGGTGGAAGTTGCGACCGCTCCTGCAGATGGCTACACCGTTGGCTCGTTCGTCATAGGCGTACCGGTCATCGGCCCGGACATTGGCATTCCCGAGCTCAACCCCAACCCGTTCGAACCGATTGGCATTTTTCTGACCTATCCCTTCGTCATTGCCTCCAGCAAGGATGCCCCGTTCGCGACATGGGAAGAACTGGTGGAACACGGCAAAGAAAACGATGTCGCGCTTGGTCACTTCGGCTCGGTTCTGCCGCCCACACAAGTCACCTTTGCGGCCGCAGTCAGCAGTGGGTTTGACTTCGCCAGCGAAGCCGCCTTCGACGCGCTGGACTGCAACACACTGGCTTCGGGCGACGTGGACGTGATCAACACGACGCTTCAACTTGTTCTTCCCTGTCTGGACCAAGTGAATGTTCTAGCCAGCATCGGTGGCGAACGAATCTCTTTGGTCCCGGAAACACCCACGGTTACCGAGCTGCACCCCGAACTGCCATTGGCCCTGTGGAATGGTCTGTTCGTCCACAAGGACACCCCGGCCGAAGCACGCGAAAAGATCACTGCAGCTGCACAGAAAGCGCTGGAATCTGACAAGGCCAAGCAACTTGCCGAAGAAACCGGAGCATTGATCTACTGGCAGGATCCGGATGCCTCGAATGCACAGATCGAACAGGACAAAGCCTCGTTCTCTAAAATCGAAGAGATTCTAGGCGAATAACGCGAAACTGGCCCGGCGTATTGCAATACTGTCGGGCCTTTTTCTATCCAGCAGGAGGCCAAAATGATCGCAAAGACATTGCAAGACATGTTCAAACGATACCGCCGCCCCGGCGATGTTGTTTTTGCTTTGGCCTTCCTGATATTTTCGGTTTTTCTGCTGAGCCAACTGGGAACGCAGACCGAAGTTGTCAAACGCACCAAGTGGTTTGCGCAACCAAGCTTCTGGCCAATGGTCTCGCTCTGGGCAATGGCCGCCTTTGCTTTTCTGCACTGGCTCAGCTCCGCCATGTCAGACCGCATTCCGGGTCGCTGGCCCGAAGTCGCGTTCTGGCTGCGGTCCCTTGAATACGTCGCCTATTTTCTGATCTACGTCGCCGTTGTCCCGCTTCTTGGATACCTGCCTTCGACCGTTCTGTTCGCGGTATTCCTTGCAGTCCGAACCGGGTTCCGAAGCGCTGGGGCAATTGGCCTTGCGGCGGCTTTCGGTGTGGCGGTTACCATTATTTTCCGAGCCTTCCTGCAAGTGAAAATCCCGGCCGGTGCCGCCTATGAATACCTACCCGATTCCGTGCGCGCCTTTGCGCTGACTTATCTCTGAGGTTCGCCAATGGAAACGCTTCTGTCCGGTCTTGCGATCCTGACACAATGGCAGGTGATCGTTGCTCTTCTGATTGGATCCATCGGTGGGGTCATTATTGGCGCGCTGCCCGGTGTTGGCGCTGCGGTTGCCATCGCCATCCTTCTGCCTGCCACCTTCGCTTTTGAACCCATTGTGGGCCTAACGCTGTTGCTGGGTATCTATGGCTCGTCCATGTATGGAGGTGCCATCCCCGCCATTCTGATCAACACGCCCGGTACGGCGGTGAACGCGTTGACCACCTATGACGGCTATCCCATGACCAAACGCGGTCAGGGGCATCGCGCTCTGTCGCTGGCCTATTCCGCTTCGTTCTTCGGTGGTGTCTTTGCCATCATCTGCCTAATGATCCTGTCGCCTGTTCTGGCGTTGATCGCACCGCATTTCGGCAGCCGAGAGATATTTTTGGCCGCCCTTCTGGGCATCATTCTTGTGATCCTCGCCCACCGCGGCCAGATTTTTGCCGCCGGGATGCTGGCCTCTTTCGGGATTTTCCTTAACACCGTTGGACTTGAGCCAGTGAAGTACACCCGCCGCTTTACGTTTGACCAAAGCTGGTTGGCTTCGGGCGTCGATCTGATCGTGGTCGTTCTAGGCCTGTTTGCCATCAGTCAGGCCCTGCTTTTGCTGCTTGAAAAGAACCACGCACCCGGCGAAACGCATGTCAGCGGCAACATCTTCGCCGGCCTCAAGGAACTGCTGGGCATCAAGCGCGTAGCAACAGTGTCCTCTAGCATCGGCGTGTTCATGGGTATGGTGCCGGGCACCGGTGAATTCACCTCGCAATTCCTGTCCTATACCTATGCGCAGAAAACCTCGAAAGACCCCGAAAAATTCGGGGATGGCTCGCCAGAAGGGTTGGTGGCGTCTGAAGCTGCCAACAATGCAGTGCCCGGCGCAGCCATGATCCCACTTCTGGCGCTGGGTATCCCGGGCGAAGCGCTGACCGCAATGATGCTGTCGGTGTTCTACGTGCACAATGTCATCCCCGGCCCACAGCTGTTTGAGAACCAGATGGATTTTGTGATGGCGCTCTATATGGCGCTGATACTGCTGAACGTGATCGTTCTGGTTTTCCTGCTCTTCTCGACCAACCTGCTGCTGAAGATCATCCAGATCCCCACACGGTTTCTGGGCATTATGATCCTGATCCTCGCCTTCGTCGGCGTCTACAGTTTGCGTAACTCGATAACCGATTGCGCCATTGCGGCCGGGTTTGGTGTGTTCGGCCTGATCCTCAAACGGCTGGACCTGCCGATTGTGCCGATCATTCTGGGCATGGTTCTGGGCGGGATCATGGAGGTCAAACTGCGCAGTGCCATGGCGCGGGTCAAATCACCGCTCGATTTCGTCGACCGCCCGATTGCGGCGATCCTGACGGCGCTGATCGTGCTGATCCTGCTGCTGCATTTCCGCACGCTATACTACGAGTTCCGCAACAAGCTGAAACCCGAGCCGACCGCGCAACCGGTCGACTCTGATCACCCCAATCAGCAAGGGTAACTCTGCCATGAACCAATCCGATATTGATGCCCTTCGCTCTCAGATTCTGTCCCCTCGATCTCACTTCATCGGCGGGCGTTGGGTCGCCGCTTCGGAAGGTGGACACCGGGAGGTGCTATCGCCTGTCGATGGCGCAGTACTGACCCAAATTGCCGAAGGCACTCCGGCAGACATGGAGGCCGCGATTAGCGCTGCGCGGGCGGCTTTCGAAGATGGGCGCTGGTCACGCAGGTCCCCTGCCGAGCGCAAAAAGGTCCTGCTGAAGCTGGCCGACCTGATTGAAAAACATGCGCTTGAACTGGCGGTTCTGGGGGTGCGCGACAATGGCACCGAAATCACAATGGCCATGAAGGCCGAGCCGATGTCGGCAGCTGGCACATTCCGCTACTACGCCGAGGCGATTGACAAGGTCTACGGGCAGATCGCGCCAACGGCAGAAAACGTACTGGGCTTGATCCATCACGCACCAGTTGGCGTCGTCGGAGCGATTGTGCCGTGGAACATGCCGCTGATGATCGGCAGCTGGAAACTGGCCCCTGCGCTGGCTACCGGCAACTCGGTCGTGTTGAAACCGGCTGAAAGCGCATCCTTGTCGCTGCTGAAACTGGCCGAACTGGCCGCCGAGGCCGGAGTGCCCGACGGCGTGCTGAACGTCGTCACCGGGTCAGGCCGGGTTGTGGGCGAAACGCTGGCGCTGTCGATGGATGTGGACATCATGGTGTTCACAGGCTCGGGGGCTACAGGCCGTCGACTGCTGGAGTATTCGGCGCGTTCGAACATGAAACGCTGCTATCTGGAACTGGGCGGCAAGTCCCCCAACATCGTATTCAACGACGCCCCGGACCTGAGCGAGGCCGCCAAAGTGTCCGCAGGTGGCATCTTCCGCAACGCAGGCCAGATCTGCATCGCGGGATCACGGTTGTTGGTTCAAGAGGGCATCCACGACGATTTTGTCGCCGAACTGGTCAAACATGCTGAAGCGATGCGCGTTGGCAATCCGCTTGATCTGGACACGCAAATCGGCGCGGTCCATTCGTTGCCTGAGTTGGAATCCAATCTGGACTTCGTCACCAAGGCTGAGGCCGAAGGCGCCGAGCGTCGCACTGGTGGCAAGCGCCTCCTTGAGGAAACCGGTGGCTACTATATGGCCCCGACCGTAATGACCGGGGTCAAATCCACGGACAATCTGTTCCAGAACGAAGTGTTTGGCCCGGTTCTGGCCGTGACCCCATTCAAGGACGAGGACGAAGCGATCAGGTTGGCCAATGACTCGGTTTATGGCCTCTCCTCGGGTGTGTGGACATCCAACCTGGGTCGCGCGCATCGCATGATCGCTGGCATCCGCGCTGGCGTCGTGCATGTGAACACCTATGGCGGCTCTGACTTGACCGTGCCACTGGGTGGTGTGCGCCAGTCGGGCAACGGGCACGACAAATCCCTGCATGCGTTCGAGAAATATCTCGACCTGAAAACCGCCTGGATAAAACTCTGACCAAAGGTCTGCTGAATGACACTTCCTGCGAAATCCGCCGAGCTTGTTGAACGCCGGACCAAGCTGCTGGGCCCGAATGTCTCGACCTTTTATGACGAACCGCTTCATATCGTGAAGGGCGAAGGGGTCTGGTTGTGGGATGCGGACGGGCGCAAATACCTGGATTGCTACAACAACGTCCCGCATGTCGGCCATTGCAACCCCCGCGTGGTCGAGGCGATCTGCCGCCAGGCGTCAACGCTCAACACCCACACGCGTTATTTGCATGACGGCATTCTTGACTATGTTGAGAAGCTGACGGGCACGATGGATGCCTCGCTGGACACCGCCATCCTGACCTGCACCGGGTCCGAGGCCAATGACATCGCCCTGCGCATGGCCGAAGGCATGACCGGTAAACGCGGTATCATTGCTACGGATGCAACCTATCACGGCAACACTTCTCTGGTCAGCCAGTTGAGCAAATCAAACGTGCCGACCGTTGGCTTTGGTCTGGATCGGTATTTCCGGTTTGTGGGCGCACCAGACAGCTATCGAAACCCAGACCCAGACGGCAGCAAGTTTGCCGATGCTGTGGCCGAACAGATTGCTGAGCATGAAAAGACCGGCATCGGCTTTAGCGCTTTGGTCCTCTGTCCCTATTTCCTGAATGAAGGCTTCCCCGACCATCCCGACGGCTGGCTGAAATCCGTGGCCGAAGTGGTGCGCGAGGCCGGTGGCCTGCTGATCTGCGACGAGGTTCAATCGGGTTTTGGCCGAACCGGCACCCATATGTGGGCGCATCAGAAGATGGGCGTGGTGCCGGACATCATGACCATGGGCAAACCCATGGCCAACGGTCATCCGGTGGGCGGTGTCGTAACGCGCAACGAAATCCTTGCCACCTTCCGCAAGGGGTATCGGTACTTCAACACGTTCGGTGGCAACCCGGTGTCCTGCGCAGCGGCGATGGCGGTACTGGAAGAGATTGAGGACAAAAGCCTTGTCGCCAATGCCAAGACCGTGGGCGATCACGCCCGAGCGCGCATGACATCTTTGCAGCAGAAATACGAGTTCATCGGCGATGTGCGCGGCTCGGGCCTGATCTTCGGGGCCGAGATGGTGCTGGATCGTCAAACCAAGGAACCGGCCAGCGAATTCACCGATCGGGTCATCAACGCGATGCGGCACCGGGGGGTCATCCATTCAAAACTAGGCCGCCATAAGAACACGCTCAAGATCCGTCCACCGATGCCGTTCTCAAAAGAGAATGCCGATCTGCTGTTTGACTCATTGGACGAGGTTTTGGCCGAAACCCCGCTGACCCTATGACACCGATTGTCGAGCAAGCCCTGACCCTTTGGGGCATGGACGGTGCCGAATGGTCGCTGATCGCGGCCCGCGAAAATCACGTCTACCGGGTTCAGATCGGCACGAAAAGCTATGCCCTGCGCCTGCACCGCAAAGGCTTGCATTCGGATACCGCCTTGAGGTCCGAGCTGCAGTGGATCGTCGAGCTGGATTTAAAAAGCGTCGGTGTACCCACACCATTGCCGGCCACGGATGGCCGCTATTTGCAACTGCTGGACGGGATCCAGGTCGATATGCTTGACTGGTTGCCCGGCCGCCCGCTGGGATCGACCGAAACCGGGATCGACCATTGTGATCGTACCGGGCTGTTTCGGGCCCTCGGGCATGAGATGGCAAAGCTGCACGAAGTCAGCGATGCCTGGACGCGTCCCGATGACTTTGAGCGCTGGTCCTGGGATCGTGCTGGACTGCTGGGCGATGCCCCATTGTGGGACCGGTTCTGGGAAAACCCCACGCTTTCTGGCGAGGATCGTGCCCTGTTCACTGCGTTCCGCGAGAAAGCTTACAATGACTTACTGCAGATCGAAAACCAACTGGACTACGGCCTGATCCACGCCGATCTGGTACGTGAAAACGTGATGGTCCGAGGCGACAAGCTCTGGCTGATTGATTTCGACGATGCCGGGTTCGGGTTCCGTCTGTTCGATATCGCCACGACACTGCTGAAAAACCTATGCGAGCCGGACTACGACGCCCTGCAAGCGGCCCTGCTTGAGGGATACCGGTTGGAACGTGCGCTAGACACCGAGCATCTTGATCTGTTCATTGCCCTGCGCGCGGTGACTTATGTCGGCTGGATTTCGTCCCGCATGGGCGAAGATGGATCAGAGGCACGAAACATGCGGTTCAAAGATACCGCCCAAGAGTTGCTAACGCGCTACCTCGGATAAACCGCACGCACGGGAGGAAACCATGACCAATAAAACGATCCTGCTGATCGGGACATACGACACCAAAGACCCCGAGATGCGGTTCATCGAAGACGCCGTAAGGGCGCAAGGAGCAGATGTGCTGACGATGGACGTCTCCGTTCTTGGCGATCCTGAAACACCGACCGATATCTCGAAACATGACGTCGCGGCGGCCGAAGGCAGAACCATCGACGAGGTGATTGCGCTTGGGGATGAGAACAAGGCCTTTCGCGTCATGTCCGCCGGGGCTGCCAAGGTCGTGGCGAAAGCCTATGCCGATGGCCGGTTTGATGGGATGCTGGCCACTGGTGGAACCATGGGTACCGACCTTGCGCTGGATTGTGCACAGGCCCTGCCCATGGGGGTCCCGAAATACATCGTTTCGACAGTCAGTTTCTCACCGTTAATCCCACCACATCGGATGGCCCCCGACATACAGATGATCCTGTGGGCTGGCGGATTGTACGGTATGAATTCGATCTGCAGGTCTTCTCTGGCACAGGCTGCGGGGGCCGTGGTCGGCGCAACCAAAGCCGCCATCGCGCCGGATCGTAGCAAACCCCTGATTGGCATGACCAGCCTTGGATCGTCCTGCCTGCGTTACATGAAAACCCTTAAACCAGCGCTGGAAGAGCGCGGCTTTGAGGTTGCGGTATTCCACTCGACAGGCATGGGTGGCATGGCCTTTGAAAAACTGGCCGCCGAAAACGCGTTTGTCTGCGTGATGGATTTCTGCATGCAGGAATTTGGTAATCTGCTGGCCGGTTCCGTTGTTTCAAGCGGAGAGGATCGCGTTACCAATGCCGGACGCGTTGGCACGCCGCAGATGGTTGCACCGGGCGCTCTGGACCTGCTGGATTTCGCGGGCTGGCAAGAGATCCCGGATCAATATGCAGATCGCCCGTTTCACGAACATAACCGCCTGATCAAAAGCTCGGTCTTCAATGGCGAGGAACGCCGCGCCTGGATCAGGGAACTTGCAAACCGGCTGGAAGCAGCAACCGGGCCGGTTCATTTCTTCCTGCCGTTGCAAGGCGTTGAAGCATGGGACAAGGAAGGCGAAGAGGCACATGACCCCGCAGCCCTTGCTGACATGGTCGATGAGGCCCGCAAGGTCATGCCGGACCAGGTGCCGATGACTGAGCTGGACGCCCATATCAACGACGCCGCATTTTGCAATGCCGTTCTGGCCAAATTTGACGAATGGGTCGAAAACGGTGTTGTCACTCTTGGTTAGCTGGCATCCTATTGCGCGCCAGAGTGTTCAAGAAGTTAATCGCACATGTCTTCGAGGGTAAACAAGTTGCACCACAAGGGAGTTTCCACCGCCCCTTAAACCACTCTTTTTCGCAGAAGGCGGCTAAGATATCACGCCCGGACAAGCGGGCGTAGCAGACAGCCCGAGAACCGACTGAAACCGTGTTGTTGTCGTCCAGCACAACAACTTTCATCCCTTGCGCGGCAAGATCTAGCGCGGCGGTCAATCCAACCGGCCCGCCCCTGACGATCACGACGGGATGGCGAACCGTCTGGCCGGATTTCTTTCCTCTGACTGCACATAAGGAAATTCGGGAAAATCGTAGGTGTTCAGCATCACTTTTTCCCCAACTCTTTGGCATGAAGCCAGTCCGCATGCTGAGGTGCCTTCTTGGTACGCGACCACTCTTCGAGCATGTCCCATTTCACCGTATCCAGCCGTTTGATCATTTCCGCTTCCTCTGGGTCAGGACAGGCCAATTCCACGCGATGGCCATTGGGATCAAAGAAATAGATTGAATGGAATATCGAGTGATCGGTGACGCCGAGCACGTCGATACCGTTGGCTTCAAGGTGGTCCTTAAATCCGATCAGCGTATCACGGTCTTTGACCTTGAACGCAATGTGTTGGACCCATTTCGGGGTATTCGGGTCACGCCCCATTTCAGGCTTGGTCGGCAGTTCAAAGAACGCCAGCACGTTTCCGTTTCCCGCATCCAGAAACAGGTGCATGTAGGGATCAGGTTCATGCGTCGAAGGAACATGATCTTCGGCGATAGCCAGAACAAACTCCATATTCAGCATCTTGGTGTAGAACTCGACGGTTTCCTTCGCGTCTTTGCAGCGATATGCGACGTGATGAATTTGGTCGAGCTTGAGATTCTGAGCGTTCATTGAAACCTCCTCCAGATTCATTGCATTTGCAATGATTATACAAGCCCGCCTTGAAGCAATTTGATCTAAATCAAATCGTTGCACTTGCAACGATTTATATTGTTGGCAGAAGAGGCGATCCTATGAACCTTGAGACTTATTTCCCTTATCAGCTTGCATCGACCGCCGAGGCGTTTTCTCGCCAGCTTGTTCAGGTCTATGGTCGAACCTACGGCCTCTCGCGAGAGGAATGGCGTCTGCTTTTTCTATTGGCCAGCGCGGGTCAGTCGAACTCGCTCCAACTAGCGCAGCGCACCACGTTGGACAAAGTTCAGGTAAGCCGTGCTGCGACCAGGTTAGAGAAAAAGGGCCTGATTGGCCGCGCCGTCGCGGACAGTGACCGGAGGCTGCGCCAATACTCCTGTACCGAGGCTGGCAAGTCCCTATTCAACGAAGTTTTTCCAGCCGTGCAGAACTGTGCTGACTCGATTTTGGAACGCATGAGCGATGAGGACATAGACAAGCTTAAGGATGGACTTCGCGCTCTTGAAAAGGCTGTGGCTGACTATAGGCAGAGTCGCGAGAACGAAAACAGTTAATGAGGGCTGTTGTCCGGATGGGCGTTCTGAAAGGCCGGGATCTGATCCAAGCTGTCCTTGATCCGAGAAATCTTGGGCAGGTCAGCCAATTCAACACCCCATCTTTGCGCGTTGTATAGCTGAGGCATCAGGCAAACATCGGCAAGCGTTACACGGTCACCGTAGGAAAACGGACCGCCCTGCGCCATCTCCTCGTAAGCCGCCAGACCTTCGCCGATAAAATGCTGCATCCAGCCTTCGTTCGAAATCTGGTTCCCTGAGTGTTCTACGGCCCATTTCACCACTCGAAGGTTGCAAACCGGATGGATATCCATTGCCACAGCATAAGACAACGCACGCACCTCGGCGCGGCCCACAGGGTCCGAGGGCAAAAGGCCAAGGCCTCTGGTTTCGTCAATATACTCGATCTGCGCTAGCGACTGGGTGAACCTATTGCCGTCTATTTCCAACACCGGCACCAGGCCCTGAGGGTTTCTGGACAGATGCGTGTCGGAATGCTGCTCAGCTTCCAGCAGGTTTACGATGACGGTTTCCCAGCTTTCCCGGGCAAGGCCTAACGCGATCCGCACACGATAGCTGGCTGAAGATCGCCAATAGTCATAAAGTTTTATCATTCATTCTTCCGACAGCAGATCGAGGGCGGCATTCAGCGCTTCCTCAGACGCACCAAGTTTGGTTTCCAGGCTGGATTGAAACGACAGCGCAATTGGGACCAATTGGCTGAGAAGATCCGCGCCTTTTTCCGTAAGGTCGAGTTTGACAAGTCGTCTGTCGGCAGGATCTTCAACCTTGGTGATCAGTCCGCGGGATTCAAGCCGTGCGGCCGCCCGGCTGACCTTTGACTTTTCTAGACTGACCCGCTTTTCGATGTCCCGAACTGACGGGTTTTCGGCGTATCCAACGTTCACAAGGACGCGCCATTCGGGGTTCGAAACGCCAAACTCGTGTTTATACTGCTGCGCCATTTCGGCGCTCAGTCGAGCCGCCAGCACCGTAAGCCGGTATGGCAAGAACCCTTCCAAATCGAACTCGGGCAAGTTTTTGGTGCTCATGCAGCGATTTCCCTTCGGCGTTATTGAATTCAGATTTTCATTGCATCTGCAACAAAAATATTGACAACGTTGCAAATGCAACAAATATTTACTGCGAACCCAAAATCTTCTCGAATCGAGTGATAAGGAGATCCAGATGAATGCACTCGTTAAACATAGCGGATTGACCGTTGCAGAAGATGGGAACGCCATTTCTAAGGGTTACATGCCCGGTTGGGCCAATGATTTTGAGACCGAGGCTTTGCCTGGCGCGCTACCGCAGGGCATGAACAGCCCGCAGCGCTGTAACTATGGCCTCTATGGCGAACAGCTCAGCGGCACGGCGTTCACTGCCAACCCGCCCGAGCGCACGTGGTGCTACCGCATTCGTCCTTCGGTCAAGCATTCGCATCGTTACGAGAAAATCGACCTGCCCTATTGGAAATCGGCACCATGCGTTGATCCGGACGTGATCAGCCTGGGCCAGTATCGCTGGGACCCGGTTCCGCATTCTGACGCCCCTTTAACGTGGCTGACCGGGATGCGCACCATGACGACGGCGGGGGATGTGAACACACAGGTCGGTATGGCCAGCCATGTCTATCTGGTCACCGACTCGATGGTGGACGACTATTTCTTCTCGGCCGATTCCGAGCTGCTGGTGGTGCCGCAAGACGGCCGCCTGCGCTTTGTGACAGAGCTGGGGATCATTGATCTGGAGCCGCAGGAAATCGCGATCCTGCCGCGCGGGTTGCTCTACCGTGTTGAAGTGCTGGAAGGTCCGGCACGCGGATTTGTCTGCGAGAATTACGGCCAGAAGTTCGAACTGCCGGGTCGCGGCCCGATTGGTGCCAATTGCATGGCCAATCCGCGCGACTTCAAAGCGCCGGTTGCTGCGTTCGAGGACCGAGAGGTGCCCTCGACCGTGACGATCAAATGGTGCGGGCAGTTCCACGTCACTCAGATCGGTCATAGCCCGCTGGACGTGGTCGCCTGGCACGGCAACTATGCGCCCTACAAATATGACCTACGCACCTACTGCCCTGTCGGCGCAATCTTGTTCGACCACCCGGATCCGTCGATTTTCACCGTCCTGACAGCGCCTTCGGGCCAGCCCGGCACGGCCAATATCGACTTCGTCCTGTTCCGCGAGCGTTGGATGGTGGCCGAGGACACGTTCCGCCCGCCGTGGTATCACAAGAACATCATGTCCGAGCTGATGGGTAATATCTACGGCCAGTATGACGCCAAACCTCAGGGCTTCGTTCCGGGCGGCATGAGCCTGCACAACATGATGATCCCGCATGGTCCGGATCGCGAAGCGTTCGAAAAAGCCTCAAACGCCAATCTGGGGCCGGACAAGCTGGATCACACGATGTCCTTCATGTTCGAAACACGCTTTCCGCAGCATCTGACCGCCTTTGCTGCAAAAGAGGCGCCGCTGCAGGACGACTATATTGACTGCTGGGCCTCGCTTGAGAAAAAGTTCGATGGAACGCCCGGCAAAAAATGAAACAACAAATCCGCTCGTGACAAAAGTCTGGATATTAAATGCCTTTGATGAACTCCTGGGTGACATCGGCCAATAATGAAGCCCATCCCTTTCCCTTGAACAACCTGCCCTATGGGGTTTTTTCGACCGAAGGCGGCGAACCCCGTTGTGGTGTGGCCATCGGTGATATGATCCTCGACGTCTCTGCCGCCGAGGCCGAAGGCCTGCTTGCGCTGAGCGACGAACCCCTTTTCGATTTGCCCTTATGGAATCCATTGATGGAAGAGGGCCCGGCTGTTTGGGTGGCATTGAGGGACCGGCTGATAACCCTGTTGGCCGAAGGCGCCAAAGAACGAGATAAAATCGAACCGCTGCTCGTCGCGCAAGACGATGCCGAGATGCATATGCCTTTCGCCGTTAGCGAATACACAGATTTTTACGCGGGTCGACACCATGCTTTCAATGTTGGTACCATGTTCCGCGGGCCGGAAAACGCGCTGCCCCCTAACTGGCTGCACATCCCAATCGGTTACAACGGTCGTGCCTCATCAGTGGTCGTTTCGGGCACGGACATTCGACGCCCCTGGGGTCAGCTGAAAGGTCCAAGCGACACCCTGCCCCGGTTTGCCCCGTCGCAACGGTTCGATATCGAGCTTGAGATGGGCGCCATCGTTGGAACCCCTTCGGATGGTCCGATCTCGGTGCAAGAGGCGGATAACAACATTTTTGGCTATGTACTGCTGAACGACTGGTCTGCCCGCGACATTCAGGCTTGGGAATACCAGCCGCTGGGGCCATTTCAGGCAAAGGCCACGGCAACCTCGATCAGTCCCTGGATCGTGACCAAAGCTGCGCTTGAGCCATTCCGCTGCAACACCCCAGCGCGAGAATGCGAATTGCTGGACCACCTGAAGGATTGTAGCCCGATGCTGTACGACATCTACCTGTCGGTCACGTTGGCTCCCAAGGGCAAGGCGGCTACAACCATTGCCCGCACCAATTACAATGAGATGTATTATTCGGCAGCTCAGCAATTGGCCCATCACACCACGTCCGGGTGCCCGATGAATACCGGCGATCTGCTGGGCTCGGGCACAATTTCCGGCCCGGAAAAGCACAATCGCGGATCCCTTTTGGAACTCAGCTGGGGTGCCAAAGAGCCATTTACGCTCGACACCGGTGAGACCCGCAGCTTCGTTGAAGACGGCGACACCCTAACCCTGACGGGCGCGGCTATAGGCGACGGCTATCGGATCGGTTTCGGCGAATGCACGGGGCAAGTCCTCGCAGCACTCGACGATCCCTACAAACGCAACTGACACGAAAATCGCCCTTACGGGCACCGGAGGAAATCCATGGCTAAAGCATTCGCATCGCAAGGCGACATGACAGAAAAGAAAATAACCTTCGATGAGATCGGCGAGGGCCTTTGGGCCTTTACTGCCGAAGGTGACCCGAATTCGGGCGTCATCATCGGTGACGACAGCGTCATGATTGTCGAGGCGCAGGCCACCCCGCGTCTGGCGAACAAAGTGATCGAGAAGGTGCGTGAAGTCACCGACAAGCCGATCAGCCATGTTGTGCTCACGCACTATCACGCGGTGCGCGTTCTGGGCGCCTCGGCCTTCAACGCGCCGCAAGTGATCATGTCGGATGTGGCACGCTCGATGGTCGTGGAACGCGGGCAAGAGGACTGGGACAGCGAGTTCCAGCGTTTCCCGCGCCTGTTCGAAGGTCATGAAAGCATCCCCGGCCTGACCTGGCCTACCACCACATTCAGCGACAGCATGACGGTCTATCTGGGCGACCGCCGCGTAGATATCAAACAGATCGGCCGCGCCCATACGGCAGGCGATGCGGTGATCCATGTGCCTGATCAGAACGTCATGTTCACCGGCGACATCGTCGAGGACCACTCGGCCTGCTATTGCGGAGATGGTCACTTTGCCGATTGGGGCCAGACGCTGGACAATATCAAAGCCTATGACGTCGACGCCATCGCACCGGGGCGCGGCGGCGCGCTGATCGGTAAAGAAGCGGTCGAACGGGCCATTGAAAGCACGCGCGACTTCGTCAACTCAACCTACGAGCCCGCCAAGAAAGTGGCGATGAAGGGCGGCAGCCTGAAAGACGCCTGGGATGCCGTACGCGACGCCTGCGATCACAAGTTCAAGGACTACGCGATTTACGAGCACTGCCTGCCATTCAACGTCAGCCGTGCCTATGACGAAGCTCGGGGGATCGCCCACCCTCGCATCTGGACTGACAAACGTGATCTGGAAATGTGGGAACAGTTGCAAGGCTGAACTCACTCATCTCCTCCGAACTCAACAAGCTAGGTATTTCGATGCTTCAGGACCGATATTCCCTCGCCTTCAAGCTTTACCCTTATGAGAAATCAAAAGATCAAGACGCGCCCGTTGCGGTGCGCCACCCGGTTGTCATCGTCGGAGGCGGTCCTATCGGAATGGCCGCCGCGCTGGACCTTGGTCGACAGGGCATTCCGGCGTTGGTTCTGGACGATCACGAAGGGATCGGCATGGGCAGCCGTGCCATCTGCTTTGCCAAGCGAACACTGGAAATCGCCGACCGTTATGGCTGTGGCGCGCCAATGCTCGACAAAGGGGTCGTCTGGAATGTTGGGAAGGTGTTTCAGGACGACCGAAAGGTCTTTGAGTTCAACCTTCTGCCTGAATCCGGCCATCGCAACCCGGCCTTCATCAACTTGCAGCAGCCTTATTTCGAAAAGTTCATTTTCGAAGTGATTTGTGCGGAACAGGAACGCGGCGCGCCTATTGAAATCCGAGGCAAGAACCGGGTCGAAGCTGTAGACGTCAAGGACGACCATGTTGTTCTGTCCGTCACAACTCCGGACGGGCCTTACCAGCTTGAGGCGGATTGGATGATCGCCTGCGATGGCGCAAGTTCGCCAACACGCGACATGTTGGATCTGGGATTCGAAGGCCGGGTTTTTCAGGACAGCTTTCTGATCGCTGATATCCGGATGAAGAACAACACATTCCCGACAGAACGCTGGTTCTGGTTCGAGCCCTACTTTAAGTCCGGCGCCTCGACTTTGCTGCACAAACAGCCTGATGACGTGTGGCGCGTGGACTTCCAGATCGGCTGGGATGTCGATCGCAAGGAGGAGTTGAAAGAGGAAAACATCCGCAAGCGGCTGGATGCGATGTTGGGCGATGACGTCGAATATGAAATGGTCTGGTCATCCATCTACACCTTCCAGTGCCGGCGTATGAACAAATTCCGCCACGGGCGCGTTGTTTTTGCTGGCGACGCGGCGCATCAAGTGTCGCCCTTCGGGGCACGCGGCGCGAATTCCGGCTTTCAGGACGTCGACAACCTTGGTTGGAAGCTTGGCCTCGTTATCTCGGGCAAGGCACCGGAAAGCCTTCTGGACACCTATGATGACGAACGGATCTACGGAGCGGATGAAAATATCCTGAATTCGACCCGTTCAACCGATTTCATCACACCAAAATCGAAGGTGAGCAAGAATTTCCGGGACGCTGTGCTTAGTCTGGCCGAACGCCATACATTTGCGCGGCCTCTGGTGAATTCGGGGCGACTGTCAGTGCCCTGTACCTATGATCACTCGTCCCTGAACGGAGCGGATGACCTCGCAGGAGGTCCTGACACGTCCAGAGTGGGATCTCCATGCAAGGATGCCCCGGTTGGCGACGGCTTCCTTCTGGATCAGCTTGGAAACGACTTCGTGATTTTGGCACTCAACACCGAAGTTCCGAACAGCCTCGATATCGACGGTATCACGGTCAGAAGCGTGTCCCTTACGGCTTCGGACACAGTAGCGGAACGTTACCTTGGATCGGAAAGCCAGGCGGTCTACCTCGTCCGCCCCGATCAGCATGTCGCGGCGCGCTGGCGCGATTACGACGAAGCTGCTCTGCGTTCAGCAGTCCTTAAAGCCTGCGGAAAGGAATAAGCTGATGCCCCTGATTACCGAACCAAATCTGTATTCCCCGGATGATTTTTACGCAGACCTTATCGCAGTGCATGAAGGGCTGTCGGATGAGGAAAGCGAAGCCCTGAACGCGCGCCTCATTCTCATCCTCTCCAACCACATCGGGGATCGAGAAACACTAAAACAGGCACTGGAGGCCGCGAAGGATAGCTGACCTTCTGGTTGCTGGCACGACAACTTCTCGGCTGTACTGGGGCCAAAGAAACCAATTCGCCCCGTAAGACCCTGAACTCGTGCCAGAAATGCGTCGGATCTATCAGGAGCCATACGATGATGGCGTTTTGGTACGGATCGACGCCAACGACATCATCCTTCCCCCGCCCCTAAACGTACATCGATCGAGCAGGCTGATCAGATCCTGGATGGTCTGCATTCGATGCAGCAAAACTAATGAAAACAAGAAATGAATGGGCGGCCTATTGCAGGCCGCCCTTTTTAATTTCATTTGCCATCAATCACTCGCGGATCGTCAACGCCGGGTTATGCGCGAAAAAATTGAACGGCATGATGTGAACCGTCTTCCACTCGGTCGACATCACAGGCCAGTCTTCCATCCGCGGGATGTGGTGGAACCCTGCGGTGAACCAGGACACAATATCCTGACCCATCAGCGTCTTGTCCTCTTTGACCCATTCCGCCAGCGTGTCAGAACCGTCGCTTTGCATCGCATATTTGCCACCTGCATAGCGCTGCTCTTGGTCATAGACAGTCGTCCACGAGGAGTACTCGATGTAGGCGTTGCGCTTGAACGGCGGGTCGCTTTCAAAGTCGAACGGACCGTATGCGATCGAGCCGTGGTGGATCATCCAGCCCGGAGTGTGGCCCAGATACCCTTCCGATTGCGGGTTCGAGATATGGACGTGACGCGGTTTGGAGGCGCTGAAGCGATAGCGCGCGTCCAGCTCACTGTCCGGCATCACATGCTGCCACGTCCACATCGACTTGCGCGGGCTGTCCGCAGGCACTTCGGCCGGAACGATTTCCATCAGACCCATGTGGTTGACCGGCTGGTCGATGTCGAAGTCGATCCGGAAGTTGAAGTAGTGGTCGTGGTTGGCCGCAACCAGATGCGGCGCAATCAATGTGCCATACTTGGTGTCTTCCGCAGCGGTCGCATCATTCATCGAGGTCGATACCACGCCTTTGACCGCGTCCAGACCGGTTGCGCCGATCTTGATGAACATCTGACCATCCTGCTTGAAGCGGTAGTCGATAAGATAGTCATAGTTACCGACCTCTGACGCAGTGCGCACAACCAATTCGGTTTCCGAGCGGCCCTCAGCAGGCACAAAGTTGTCTGGCGTCTGAGCAAAGATCTCAAAGTGGCGCCAGGCAGGGTCACCGATGTTGCGCTCGAAGATGCAGATCGCATCCGGGATTTCCAACGGCATACCTGCGTCATCCGCGATTACGGCAGGCAGGAAAGTTGCATATTCAGGGCAATCCACACCCGCACGCAACGGCGTCAGGAACAGCCCAAACCCGTATTCGCCACTGTCCATATAGGTCCGCCAGTACCACCCCTCGGTCGGGTCCATATAGGGGACAAAGACTTCGGACAGATGCGTCTGATAGATGACTGAACGCCAGTTGCCCTGATCGTTGACATCAATGTTGGAGACAACGAGGCCGGCACGCTTTTCCGCGCGTAGATTCATGCGCCAGATGTCCCATTCCAGATGGTTGCCATCCAGAATGTAATTCGGGCCACCTTCCTGCGTCAGCAGAACCTTGTTGGTTTCCGGGCGCAACTCGACCCGTGCGGCCACCTCTTCGGCCGTGTAACCCCAGGCGTCTTTCGGCAGGGGGATCGCACCGGTGTCGATGACCTCAACAACCTCTTGCTTGCCGATGTCGTAGATTGCGAACAATCCTTCGATCGGTTTTGCGTAGAAGTTCGAGCCCGTCGGGTTCTGATAACAGGGCACCTTCATCAGGCGGGTGCCATCGAATTCAGGAGTAAAGAAGTTCCCCGCTGTCAACGGCAGACAGAACGCGTCTTCATTTGTCAGGCCACGCGCTTCGAGCCCCGCGATCATATCCGGGTGACCCAGCGCGCCTTCCAGAGCGCCGATGAATTCCGCAAACAATACCATCGGTTGACCCGAGCCTTCGATGGCAAAGTTTTCTTCAACGGTGCCTTGTGTGATGTTCACGATTGCTTCGCTGAATCCTTCGTTGGTGGTGTATTGCACCATCGCCTTGCGATCCAGTGCATCGCCTTCTTTCCAAGTCAGAACTTCGGCTTTCGACGGCTCGTGCAGATCAATCAAAGGGTACAGCGTCTCGTCGGTGACGGTGCCGCTTTCTTTCAGGATCGTGTTGATTTGTTGGAGTTCGTCCGGCGTTAACCCGTCTAGGGGATGTGCCAAAGCGCTGCCGGCGAAAACGGCGCCCAGTGCAGTTGTGGCAAGGATACTTCTGACCTTCATCTTTTTCTCTCCTGTCTTGTTCTTAGCTGAATACGACTTGGATATCGGTGTATTCGGCCAAACCTTCGTCCGCGAATTCGACACCAACGCCAGATGATTTGATCCCGCCGAACGGGGCGTTGGGTTGAATTGCGCCATGTTTGTTGATCCAGACCGAACCACACTCCATGCGGCTGGCAACGGCCTTGGCGGCGTCGATATCGGACGACCAAACCGAGCCACCCAACCCGTTCGGGCTGTCGTTGGCGGCCGCAATTGCGTCTTCCACTTCTGAATACTTGATGATTGGCAGCGCCGGGCCGAACTGTTCTTCATCGACCAGCGGATCGCCGTTATTCAGACCCGCAATAATCGTGGGAGGGAAGAACAGCCCGTCGCCCGGCGCACCGCCCAGCAAGACCTGCCCACGTTCTTTCGCATCGGCCACCAGGCGGCTGACCTTGTCAAACTGCATCTTGTTCTGGACCGGACCTAGGATCGCGTTGTCGTCCATGCCATCCCCCACCGGGATATTGCGGGCGAAGGCCACCAGCGCGTCGCAAACCTCATCATGGATGCTTTCGTGGACATAAAGACGTTTCATCGCAGCGCAGGTTTGGCCGTTATTAATGAAACCGCCCCAGAACAAACCTTCGGCAATCGCTTGCGGGTCTGCGTCGGGCAGAACGATACCGGCATCATTGCCCCCCAGTTCCAGGGTCAGGCGTTTCATGGTTTCCGCGGCCGAGGCCATGACCTTCTGCCCTGTCGCACAGGACCCGGTAAATACGATCTTACGGATGTCGGGATGGGCAGACATGGCCCCTCCGATATTGTCGCCCTTGTCGTCGCTTGTGATCACGTTCACGACGCCCGCAGGCAGTACTTCGTTCATGATCTGAACAAGGCGCAATGTTGACAGTGGGGTCAGCGGCGAGGGTTTGACGACAACGGTATTGCCGGTACGCAACGCCGGCATGATATGCCAGATCGCAATCATCACCGGGAAATTCCAAGGCGTGATAGAACCCACAACGCCCAGCGGTTTGCGGTGCAGTTCAACGCGGCCTTCGTTGTTATCTTGCAGCACTTTCATTGGTAAGGACAGCCCGGCAGTGTATCCTGCCCAAGCCCCTGCCCCGCCCATTTCCCAGCGCGATCCAAGCCCGTTAAGCGGCTTACCCTGTTCGGCTGTGATAATCTGTGCAAGCTCCTCGGAATGCTCTCCGATCTTCTGCGCTACGGCCTCGCATGCGGCCTGCAGTTCTTCGTCCGATTTGGCCGACCAGCTTTCGAAAGCAGCTTTCGCAGCTTTAACGGCAGTATCCAGATCAGCGCGTGTCGCATTGGGCGCATGCCCTGCGACTTCACCGGTTGACGGGTTCAATACGTCAAAGCTGGTGGCGGTAGATACCGGTTGACCCCCGATAGTCAGATCGTATTCGATCACGGCTTGTCCTCCCTAAATCGCGATGCCTGTGCGCGAACGCAGCAAGGCTGGGGAGTACTATTATCCGACCGGTCGGTCGAGTCTTGGGGTTTTGCGCCAAATATTATGGCTTAGGACGACATATTCTTCCGCACCGCCCCCGGTGAGACACCAAATCGTTCCCGAAAGACCTTGTAGAAATGCGACAGGTCGTTGAAACCGGAATCATACGCAACCGCAGCGATCGTGTCGCGCCCTACGTCAGAGTTCACCTCTTTTAGCCGGGCTTTCGCTGTTTCAAGCCGCACGGTCATAAGGCGTTTGCTGGCGGTTTCCCCAAGGGTTCCAAAATGACGCTGAAGTGTCCGAGGCGAAACCTGCAATGCTTCGGCCAATGCCTGCGGTCCGAATGCAGGATCCATCGCGTTCTGTTCAATCAGTTGAAGAGCGCGCGAGAGGACCGCGTTTGCTTCTCGCCCGCGTTGGTCTTCCTGATGGCTGACACAGCGGAAATACGCACCTAACAAGCTCAAAAAGGCTTCGCCCAAATGTGGGGCTACAGCGGCTTCTTCGGTAAATATCTTGGCCAGCACGGCACGCATGGCGAAAAACAGGGGGTCGTTACGATCTACTGAGATACCACCCGTGCAGATCTCACCGAATCTGTGGACCATCTCGTCGCGTGGCAAATGGATCGAGACCTGACGCGAGTTCATCCCGTCATAAACAAACTCGGAGCGTTTCGCGCTGTCGACCAGATACATGTCGCCCGGTCCCAGCAAAACCGATGTATCATTCTGGTGGATACGACAATTTCCCTTGTCTTGGATGAGAAGAAACAAGTGCTCTCCCGGGTCTTTTCGGATCATACGCTCGTCCCGAAAAACCCTTTGTGCGTCGAGCGATACGATTGCCGTCTCAAAGCGTGAGACCGGTAAGGTGGAGATATCCCCGTCAATGCGTCCGCGCGTGGCAACACTGGACTCGACAGCAAACTGCCCGCAAATCTTTTTCAGATCCTGAGAAAACCCCTCTACAGATCGTGAACGCAAATTCGTCCGCACAAGCGGTTTAAAATATGCGCTGTCTAGCTGTGGCTTCATGGGTGACGGGCTTGCTATGACTGGATCAGCGTAAAGAGTACCCGCGATGTGAGTTTTCAGCAAAACGTTTTGTAATGTCTATGACTGGTGGATTTGGCGTGTACTCGTCGAGCTATGTGTAACTCACTCAAAAGTGTTTCGTTTTAGGAATTGGCCCAAACTGATGACGGTGGGACGATAACCACGGGCTGGCAAATTGGTTGCGGCGCGTTCTCAGTTGTGAATAGCGAGGAGCCAAATTTTCAGCCTGTGAATTCGAATAATCCAACTGGTCTTTCATTCCCCATTGCGCGGATTTCTGAGCCCCCGGATAGTCGAGAATCTGAAATGCTACCGAATGGCCCATTGTGATCAGTCACCGGCTCACGTCCGACAAAGCCCGGCCCTATATCGCTATTTTCCTGTCATGCAAAAACTTGGGCCTCGCCCTAGACTAGAGGACGGACCCAAATTCGGTCTATTCAAGCGATTCACAAAGGCGTTTTCAGTCCCAAAGCCTTCAGCGTGTCATCCATCGTCTGGCTCCAGCGCTCTCTCAGAGAACTGTTATTATTCCGCCGCAGACCAAGAGATTTCAATAACTCGAACCGTTTCGGATCGTCGCCCCCGAAAGACACCGCGACGCGAGGCCACCAATAGTCGATCGAAACCTGCATTTGCTCAGTTTCGCCTCGTTCGATCAACTTAATTGCGCCTTCCATAGCCAATTCACCATGGTGTGCTTCGATCGGAGCAGTTGAGCGGAACGCCTCGGCCAGGGGTTGGTAGGAAATCGTCGAATACTCAGCCAGTTGTTCGGCGACGGCGCGGCTCATGAGCAGATTCATGATCACGGCATCCGTCCAACCTGAGAATGGATAGTTGAACACAGCCAAGCGCATATCATGTTCAGAACGCGTTGCTCCAATGTCCGCTTCCCGGCTTAGCCGGGCCGTCCAAGGATGATGATTTGCATAGCGTTCCGTGTCGGCTCCAAACTCTCCCATAATGTTCAGAACACGATTTGCATGATCCGTTTTCTCAAGCACGATCTTCGCGGCAGCGATGCGTTCTTTTATTCCCGGCCCGAGGTTAATTACGTCAGCAAAACCGGCAGCGCCTGCTAATTCACTGTCAACAAAAGTTGCCATCAGTTTCAGCAGTTCCGCACGATAGCGAGGAGGGACATTAGACGGGTTGGTCAGCACGCCGCCCGCTGCCAAATAGATGTCGAGAGTCATCGTATCGGTCATGTCTACCTCTCCTCTACTGATCGTAATCCACGACCACACGGTCCGTTATCGGATAGGCCTGACAGCTGAGCACATAGCCCTTCTCGACCTCGTAATCCTCAAGCGCGTGGTTTGCGACCATCTCGACCTCACCTTCCAGCACCTTGCAGCGGCAGGTCGAACATACCCCGGCTTTGCAGGCATAGGGGGCGTCCAACGCGTTTTCCAAAGCAGCATCCAGAATGGACAGGTCCTTGGGGATGGTCAGGGTTTGGGTTGACCCATCCAGCGTAATGGACGCGTTGGTTTGATTGTCTGTCCGACCGGCATCTGCCGCAATGGCCTTACGTTTGGCCCGACCAGGCTGCGCGCTTGCAAAAAGTTCGAATTTAATCTGGCTGTCGTCTAGCCCGTGTTCGCGCAGGGAAGCCGCAATACCCAGCATCATGGGTTCAGGACCACAAATGAACGCCGTATCGACGTTTTCGATGTCGACCCAGTGCTTGAACAACTCGGCGCATTTTTCCCGCGTGACCAGCCCGGTGAACAGGTCGATTTCCTGGGAATCCGTCTCAAGAATATGGATCACGTTGAGGCGACCCATATACAGGTTCTTGAGGTCCTCCAGTTCTTCGCGGAACATGATCGTGTTGATGCCCTTGTTGGCATAGATCAGCGTAAAGCGCGACTGGGGTTCACGGGCGAGAGTCGTTTTGAGGATCGACAGAACAGGCGTCACCCCGGACCCACCGGCAAAACCGAGATATTGCTTTTCGGCATCTGCATGGATCGGAGCGTGGAAGCTGCCCATCGGCGGCATGGCTTGCACGATGTCCCCGACATTCAGTTCCGAGTTCGCCCAGCCCGAGAACGCCCCGCCGTCTACGCGCTTGATGCCAACCTGCAGGACACCGTCGTCCTTGCCTGCGCAGATCGAATAGGACCGGCGCAGTTCTTCGCCGTCGAACTCGCGGCGGAACGTCAGGTATTGACCGGCAGTAAAGTCAAACTCTTGCGCGGCACCATTCATGGGCTCCAGAGTCAAAACCACCGCGTCACGGATCGTTTTTTGGATATCGGTGACCTTCAGGTCGTGGAAACGTGCCATCCGGTGCTCCTCCTCAGATGCACTTGAAATAGTCAAAAGGTTCAAGGCAGTCGGTGCAGCGCCAGTGCGCCTTGCACGGGGTCGAGCCGAACTGGCTAACCTTCTCAACCGCCTTGCTGCCACAATGCGGGCACCGTTCCGGGCCGCCTGCCGGTTGCGGCGGCGCGATGCCGTATTCTTCCAGCCGCGCACGGCCCTTGTCGCTGAGCCAATCGGTGGTCCAGGCGGGTGAAATGGTGGTCTCGATCCGGATATCTTCGATCCCGTGATCCCGCAGCGCAGTTTCAATGTCCATACTGATGACCGACGTTGCCGGACAACCTGAGTAGGTCGGTGTCACCGTCACCTTCAAGGTTTCGGCATCCCAGCGCACATCCCGCACAATCCCCAGATCAACCACGGAAATGACGGGTATTTCGGGGTCAGGAACGGCATCCAGCCAGTCCCAAATTTGATCTGTGGTCACCCGTTCCATATCGGCTTACCAGCTTGCGCCGGGATAGGCGCGTTGCAGCCACTGCATCTGAGTCAGCAAGTGTCCCAGATGTTCGGTATGCATCTGCCCGGTGCGCCCGCCCTTGTGCGCGAAATTGCTGTCTGGAATCGTTAGCGTCGCATCCGCCAAGACCCGCTGAACCAAAGCGTCATATTCATCGCGCAGATCGGCGGGATTGGGGGCGATACCAGCGGCTGCCATCTGGGTATCCACATCGTCGCTGGCGAACATCTCACCCACATAGGGCCACAGATAGTCCAGCGCCGCTTGCATCCGGTCGTGGCTTTCCGCCGTCCCGTCGCCCAACCCAACTACCGTGTCGCCAGAGCGTTCCAGGTGATAGGCGACCTCTTTGCTGGCTTTGGCCGCAATGGCCGCGACACGGTCGTCTGACGATTTGATCAGACGCCCCAGCATGATCGAATGCCACGCATCAAACAAGAACTGGCGCATCAGGGTCCGGCCGAAATCCTCGTTCGGAACCTCGACCATCAGAACATTGCGAAAATCCCAGGCATCGCGCAGGAACGCCAGATCATCGGCGCTTTTGCCACCGTCGATTTCGCCGGCAAGGCCAAGCCACATTTGGGTTTGGCCGATCAGGTCCAGCGCGGTATTGGCCAATGCGATATCTTCTTCAAGCACGGGCGCATGGCCGCACCACTCGCTCACGCGGTGGCCAAGGATGAGCGTGTTGTCACCCATTCTCAGCAGAAACTGTAGGAAGGCTTCGTCGCGGGTCATCACATCGCCCCCACTTCATCGGGGATGTCGAAGAATGTCGGGTGGCGGTAAACCTTGCTTTCGCTGGGCTCATACAGCGGGCCTTTGTCACTAGGGGATGAGGCCGAGATATTGTTAGCTTCGACCACCCAGATCGACACGCCTTCGTTGCGGCGCGTGTAGACATCGCGTGCGTTCTTGATCGCCATTTCCGCGTCTGGTGCGTGCAGCGATCCGACATGACGGTGGCTCATACCGTGCTGACCGCGGATAAAGACTTCCCATAGGGGCCATTCGTTTTTCATCGGGTTTCCTCCTCAGGTCAGGCTTATTCAGCGGCCACTTGACCGGCGCGTTTCTTCTTGGCGTGGGCCAGCAGGCCGTCGCGCACCCATTGCCCGTCGTCCCAGGCCTTGTTGCGCGCGGCCAGGCGGTCGGTGTTGCAAGGCCCGTTGCCTTTGATGACGTCAAAGAACTCGGACCAATCGGGTTCCGAGAAATCGTAATGGCCGCGTTCTTCATTCCATTTCAGATCCGGGTCGGGGACGGTCAGGCCAAGGAATTCGGCCTGCGGTACGGTCTGGTCGACGAACTTCTGACGCAGCTCATCATTGGTGTTCATTTTGATCTTCCAAGCCATGGATTGGGTCGAATGCACCGAGTCCTTGTCCGAGGGTCCGAACATCATCAGCGACGGGTACCAAAAGCGGTTCAGGGCATCCTGCGCCATCTTCTTCTGCGCAGGTGTGCCTTCGGCCATCTTGCGAATGGCATCGTATCCCTGACGTTGGTGAAAGCTCTCTTCCTTGCAGATTCGGATCATGGCACGCGAATACGGCCCGTAGGACGTCCGCTGCAGCGGCACCTGGTTCATGATCGCGGCACCATCGACCAGCCAGCCAACCGCGCCGATATCGGCCCAGTTCAGGGTGGGATAGTTGAAGATCGACGAATACTTCATCCGACCGTCCAACAGCATCTCGGTCAGCTCATCCCGGCTGACGCCCAGCGTTTCTGCGGCGCAATACAGGTAAAGCCCATGCCCGGCCTCATCCTGCACCTTGGCCAGTAGGATTGCCTTGCGTTCCAGCGTGGGCGCGCGGGTGATCCAGTTGCCTTCGGGCAGTTGTCCTACGATTTCGGAATGGGCGTGCTGACCAATCTGGCGGATCAGCGTTTTGCGGTAGCCTTGCGGCATCCAATCTTTGGGCTCGATCTTGATGTCCGCGTCAATCTTTGCCTGAAACTCGGCAAGCTTTTCAGGGTCATCGTTTGTGGCCTCAGACTTAACCATTTGTGCGTACATCGTGTTTCCTCCTCTCGGATGGGATCAGATTTTGAATACGTGGCTTAGAACCCGCATGTTTCCTTTTAGTGCGGAGCCACCAAGGTCCTTTGCCAAGCGCTGTAAAACATCCGCAAATCCGTAGCTGGGAATGGCGGCCTCGACCTGGGCGACTTGATCGCGCGACAGTCCTTTTCGCACCTTGCCCCCCGTCGCATCGATCCAGTCACCTTTTCGGCAGGCGTTGACCACATCGGCATGCGGCCCGTGGTAGGGTGTAACCTTGTGGTGCCAGTGGATGGCATTACGCAGTAGCTCTGGATCCAGTCCCCAACCCTTTTCGGCGTTGTCCCTCAGAGCCAGTTCTTCGGATGGCTCCAGATATGCCAGATCGTGTTTCGTCCACAGTCCGATATCGTGGTAGACGAAGGCCGTCTCGACCAATGCACGATGCGTGTCATCGCCGCCAAGGAAGTGCATGACATAGGTAATCACACGATAAACATGGCCCCGATAAGCCTTGTAGTCGTCGCCGAGAACATCTTGATACGGCTCAAACAGCCGCTCAACCCGTTCGCTGTGGTCGATTATCTGGATCGCCTCAGTCAAAACAGTGCTCTCCCTATCAAACCCGTTCCAGGATCAGGGCTGCGCCCTGCCCGACGCCCACACACATCGTGCAAAGAGCATACCGCCCACCTGTCCGCCGCAGTTGATATGCAGCGGTCAACACCAGCCGCGCTCCGGACATGCCCAAAGGGTGCCCCATGGCAATGGCACCGCCATTCGGATTCACGTGCGGTGCGTCGTCAGCAAGGCCCAGTTCACGAAGTGTTGCCAGCCCTTGCGACGCAAAAGCTTCGTTCAACTCTATCACATCCATCTGCTCAATGGTTAGCCCGGCCCGGGCCAAAACTTTGCGGCTGGCCGGGACAGGGCCAATGCCCATGACGCGCGGCGCGACGCCAGCCACCGACATTCCCACAACCCGCGCAATCGGAGTAAGGCCGTTCTTTGCAGCCGCCGCCTCATTCGCCATCAAAATGGCTGCGGCTCCGTCGTTTACACCGGAAGCATTGCCCGCCGTAACAGTTTTGTCCGGCCCGTTCACTCCCTTGAGGCCCGACAGCTTGTCGGCCGTTGTTCCCGGGCGAGGATGCTCATCGGTATCGACCACGATCGGGTCACCCTTGCGCTGTGGGACCGAGACCGGAGTGATTTCGTCTGCGAACAGCCCCGCCTCATGCGCGGCGGCCCATCGAGCCTGACTGCGCGCAGCAAAAATGTCCTGATCCGCACGGCTGATGCCATATTCGTCGGCAACGTTGTCAGCGGTTTGGGGCATTGAATCGATGCCGTGGGCCTGCTGCATCTTAGGGTTCACAAAGCGCCAGCCAATAGTCGTGTCGTAAACCGCGCTACTGCGCGTGAATGCTGATGTCGCCTTGGGCATCACAAAGGGTGCACGAGACATGCTTTCGACCCCGCCCGCGATCGCCAGATCATAGTCACCCGCCTTGATGCCTCGGGCGGCCATTCCAACAGCATCCATGCCGCTGGCACAAAGGCGGTTTATGGTGGTCCCCGGAACATCAACCGGTAATCCAGCCAACAAGGCCGCCATACGGGCGACGTTCCGGTTGCTTTCACCGGCCTGGTTGGCATCACCATAGATGACATCATCAACGCTGGACCAGTCGACTTGCGGGTTCCGCTCTTTCAGCGCAGCCAGCGGGATGGCCGCCAGATCATCCGTGCGGATCGACGACAATGCCCCGCCGTATCGCCCAATCGGCGTGCGCGTCGCGTCGCAAATGAATGCATCCATCTGTGAATTCTCCTAGACGTCCACGTCTAATTATAGACCGTATGGTCGGTTTATATTGCCGCCAGCGATTCGAGGCAAGCATTATGTTACCAAATCATGGGAATACTGGGCAATCTCGTAACATAAAAAGAACCCGACTTGCTGTTAAAGCAAACCGCCATCCTTTGCGATATCAGGAGGAATTTTGTCCCAAAACCTAAGTGCTCAACCCTACTTCCAAGGTTGCGAGTTGCTGTCGGGGCAGCCTGTCCAAAATCCTAGAGACCGCCTCGCGGCAGGCGGGCTCCTTCCAGTCACTGGGCAGAAAATCCGAGGGCAAAGCCGGGTGTCGCAAGATGATGCGGCGCCAATTGTGCACAAGGAGGACACGCAGAGCTGCCGTTTTCATCGGATCATCCACACCGGTCGTCGGCAGCAGATCTTCGATCTCCTGGATTGATGTCCAAAACTCGTCATACGCGGTTTTCAGCGACTCTGGTCCGCATAGCTCTGTTAACCAATCTGGTACTGAAATCGCTGTAATCTCAAAACCCAGCAGGTCTTCCAGATCGCGCGGCATAGGTCCCGCTGCCATCGCTGTGAACGGGTTTAATGAGATATATTCCCCAGTCAGCAACAGATCGGACAGTTCCTTTCGGGATGTTTCCGAGCTGCTCGACATCAGCACATGCCAGGTGTCTGGTTTGGCCGTTTCGCGAGCGTAAATGCGTGGCGCAGCGGCTGCACTTTGAGTGCGACCATAGTCCGTAAGCCGATGGACACTCGCGCGCCCAACGCGGGTACTTTCGATCCAGCCTTCTTTGCGCAATCGATGCAACGCCACTCGGGTCGCTTCGGCCTTGATACCCACAAGGCTCGTCAACGCAGTGATCAATGATCCGCTTATCTGATCGGATTTGTTTTGCGCCAGATCGCCAAAGATCGTGACAAGCACAGACCAAACCCGCAGAGACCCTTGGGAGGTCAAATGACCAACACAAAGATCGAACCAATCTGTGGAAGCGTCTTTCATGGCCGCAGTATAGGCGGGCCGGATCGAATTACCATCCGGCCCATCACCGTCAGTAAGCCACCATTGTCAGCAGCTCGTATTCTGCAACAAGGTCATCATCTTGCTGTGTCAGCGTAACGTGCCAGCGAACCTCGCCATACTGATCGTTGCGTTTGGTCTTTGACTTAACGGTCAGGCGCACTTTGATGCTGTCCCCGGCCACAACTGGTTTCATGAAACGCAACCCATCCAAGCCTGTATTGGCCAGAACAGGACCTTCGTTAGGTTCGACAAACAAACCGGCGGCGAACGACAACAGCAGGTATCCGTGCGCGACACGACCCGGGAAGAACGGATTTCGTTCTGCGGCGGCCTCATCCATGTGCGCATAGAAGGTGTCGCCGGTGAATTCCGCAAAGTGCTCGATATCTTCGAGCGTGACGGTGCGCGGCGCCGTGTGAATTGTCTCACCGATTGCCAGATCGCGGTAGCGCCGCGTGAAAGGATGCGCCGAGCCTTCGATCTCGGTTGCGCCCGAGACCCATTTCGTCCCAATCGCCGTCAACAGGTCAGGCGAGCCCTGAATGGCTGTGCGCTGCATGTAGTGTTTCACGCCCCGCACACCGCCCATCTCCTCGCCGCCACCCGCGCGACCAGGGCCGCCATGGACCATATGCGGCAAGGGTGAGCCGTGGCCCGTGGCCTCTTTCATCGAATCTCGGTTGTTGAAATAGAGCCGCCCGTGATACGCCCCGGCCCCCATGGTGAATTTGCGTGCCACATCCAAGTCATGAGTAATGACTGACGCGACCAGAGACCCCTGCCCCCGGTTCGCCAGCTCAATCGCGTGATCGGTGTCGCGATATCCCATGATCGTGCTGACCGGACCGAAGGCTTCGGTGTCATGAACGCGCTGTGCCGCATCCGGGTTCGCGCAGTGGAACAGCATCGGCGGCAGGAACGCCCCTTTTTGGGCATCTGCGCCGTCAACGGCAAAGTCATCCGGGTTGCCGAACACACGTTCGGCCTCTTGGCAAATGATCGCAGCCTTTTCCAGTACATCCAGTTTTTGATCATTCGAAACCAGCGCGCCCATGCGCGTCGTCTCAAGCCTAGGGTCGCCGATAACCGTTTTTGCCAGCCGCGCGGAAAGCGCTTCGATCACCGCCTGCACATGCCGCTCGGGTGCGATGATCCGGCGGATCGCGGTACATTTCTGACCCGCTTTTGTCGTCATCTCACGCTGGACTTCCTTGACAAACAGGTCAAACTCCGGCGTTCCCGGCTCGGCGTCTGCGCCAAGCACTGAACAGTTCAGACTGTCCTGTTCCGCCACAAAACGGACAGAGTTTTCCAGAATGACGGGGTTAGACCGCAGTTTCAGCGCAGTATCGGCCGAGCCGGTAAAACTGACCACGTCCTGCATGGTCAGGCGATCCAACATGTCACCCAGACCACCCGTCACAAGCTGGAGCGCCCCTGCAGGCAGAATGCCAGACTCCAGCATCAACCGCACGCAGAGTTCGGTCACGTAGCAGGAATTAGTCGCCGGTTTGACGATGGCCGGAACACCGGCCAGCAAGGTCGGAGCCAGCTTCTCCAACATGCCCCAAACCGGAAAGTTGAACGCGTTGATATGAACCGCCACGCCCTGCAGCGGCGTGCAGATGTGCTGACCGACAAAGGTCCCATTCCGCGACAGCTGTTCGACGTCACCATCCAGGTAAACGTGCCCATCGGGCATTTCGCGGCGGCCTTTCGAGGCAAACACGAACATCGTACCGATCCCACCATCGATATCGATCAGATGGT
This sequence comes from Ruegeria sp. AG1, assembly GCF_056541705.1. Lineage (NCBI taxonomy): Bacteria > Pseudomonadati > Pseudomonadota > Alphaproteobacteria > Rhodobacterales > Roseobacteraceae > Ruegeria > Ruegeria sp. AG1. The sequence continues at coordinate 195,767 of NZ_JBQFYU010000010.1, forward strand.
CCGACTGGGTGGCGCCCGTGTTGAATGACAGGTCATACAGGGCCTGCTTGTGCTGTCCCAAATGCACCGAAAGCGCCTTGAGCATCTTGGCGCGCTCGTGAAAGGTCATCTGACGCAGTGCTGGCCCGCCAACATTTCGTGCATGATCCAGCATGCTCTGCACATCCAAGCTACTGTTGCCAGCGGTCGCGATCACTTCACCGGTCACAGCACTGGCAATGTTGCGGGCACCCTCGCCCGGCGCGATCCACTCACCGGCCGCGAAACTTGAAATCTGTTGGATCGTCATGTGCCTCTCCTCAGTCCTGAGATGATCTACGCAGCCCTAAGCGCGCGGTTATGATAGTCATAATATTTACCGTACGGTCGGTCAATGAAAAGACCGATTCATTTTCTTGTTCGGTCACGTCAAACCTGTGCAGGAAGCTGAGCGAACCCGCGAAAGCGAATTCGCCCCCCACGCTTAGCGCCCTCCGTGACCTGATAGTTGGGAAATCGGTTCAAAAACCGGCTGACCGCTATCCTGCCCTCCATCCGGGCCAAGGTCAGGCCGACGCAGGTGTGCGGGCCACCGGCAAAGGCGTGGTGCTTGTTGGGGCGGCGGTCCAGCAGCATGCCGTCGGGCTGGTCAAACTGCCTCGGGTCGCGGTTGGCGGCGCCCATGCACAGGTGAATATCCGTGCCTGCCGGAATAATTTGGCCGTGGAGTGTCACGTCTTCGGTGGTCAGGCGATTGCCAAACTGGTTTGGGCTTTCCATGCGCAAGAATTCGTCCACTGCTGTGGTAATCAGGCCGGGGTTGCTCAGCAACTCAGCCCGTTTGTCACGGTGCCGATCTAGCAAATCCAGTGCGTTGCCGATCAGGTTTGTCGTGGTCTCGTGCCCCGCATTCAGGATAAAGATACAGTTCTGATACAGTTCAACGTCGGTCAGGCCTCCATCCGCATCGTCTTGCATCAGCCGTGTCAGAACATCCGTTTCCGGATTGCCCAGGTTGGCTTTTCGATCCTCAATGATATGGCGCAGAAATTCTTTGAATTCGGAGACGGCGCGGTTGCCCCACTCTTCCTGCTCAGGCGTCAATTGTGGTTCCAAAGCCCCAAGAATAGCCAGAGACCAGTCCCGAAGTGGTTCGCGTTCGGACCTGGGAATGCCCAACAGGTTGCCGATCACTTCGATGGGGATCGCCCCGGCAAAATCCTCGATCAACTCGACTGTGCCTTTGGCTTGCATCTGATCCAGCAAACTGTCGACGAGTTGGATCAATCCCGGCTCCATCTGCGCCAAGGCACGCGGGTTCATCGCTCCGACCATCACCTTGCGGACGCGGGTGTGCAGGGGCGGATCGTTGAACACCAGACTTGTGGTGTGGTGTTCGTATAGGGGGCTGTCGACCCCGTATTTGGGCCCAAACACCGCCTTTTTGTCCGAGATAAACCGCGTCGTATCCCGATAGACTAGATCCAGATCCTCGTATCGCGACAGGATCACCGAGCCGTCGGACTGGGGGCAAACCGGCATATCCTCGCGCAGCGCGGCATAGGCTGGATAAGGGTCCTCGTGAAACCCGTCGGGAAGCGCCGTCAGGGAAAACATCAGTGACCCATCGCCCCCATATATTCGGGCAGCACCAGTACCAGCCAGGGCACCAGAACGATCAGGGCCAGACGGAAAATGTCGGCGACCCAAAATGGAGTAACACCCCTGAAAATCGTTGCGGTCGAAACGTCCCCGACCACCCCTTTCAGGATGAATACGTTCAGACCAACCGGCGGGGTGATCAGGCTGATCTCGGTCACGACAACAACCACGATTCCAAACCAGATCGGATCATAGCCCAGCGACGTCACCAGCGGGAAAAAGATCGGCACAGTTAGCAAGAGCATCGATAGGGATTCAAACACGCAGCCCAAGATGATGTAGATGCCCAGGATCATCAGGATCACCACGAACGGTTCCACGTCATAAGCCGTGACCAAACCAATCAGCGCCTCGGGCAGGCCAGCGAGGTTGATGAAGTTCGAAAAGATTTGAGCCCCGATCAGGACCGAGAACAAGGCCGCGGCGGTAAAAGTTGTTTCTTTCAACACCTCGAAGGTTGAACTCAGTGTCAACCCACCGCGGGACAAGGCGATCAGAAACGCCCCCATGGCGCCCATGCCGGCGGCTTCGGTCGGGCTGAAGGTCAGGTTCAGCGGATGGAAATCAAACGCGCCGTAAAGCCCGCCGATGACCAGAAAGAACAACAGCAACACCGCCCAAACCGACCGTAACGCCGTCAGCTTCTCGCCCCAGCCGTGTTTTTCTCCTGCGGGTCCGGAGTCGGGTTTGCGCCAGACGGTCCAGCGAACGGCAAACAGGTACAGAAGGATGCCCAGCACGCCGGGAATGATACCGGCCACAAACAGCTTGCCGATGGATGTCTCGGTCAACAGGCCATAGATAACAAGGATCACGGAGGGCGGGATTAGAATGCCGAGCGTGCCGCCTGCCGCAATCGAGGCTGTCGACAGCTCATCCGAATAGCGATAGCGGCGCATTTCCGGCATGGCGACCTTGGACATCGTCGCCGCCGTTGCCAGGGACGAGCCACAGATGGCCGAAAACCCGCCACAGGCCGCAACCGTAGCCATTGCGATCCCGCCTTTGAAATGGCCCAGAAATGCGTTTGATACGGCGTAGAGCTCGCGCGCCAGCCCACCTTTGTTCACGAACAAGCCCATCAGAATAAACAGCGGAATAACCGAAAGGCCGTAGTCCTGTGCAGTGTCCGTAATCTGGCGACCGACCATTGACATCGCTGCTTTCAAGCCGCGTTCGGACAGAATGCTGCCGCCGCGTTCATATGCAAAACCCAACGTTCCGACGAGGCCCATTGCAAAGACAATCGGCAGGCGCAGAAGCACTAGAACAAGAACAAGGCCAAAGCCGATCAGTGCGGCAGTCATTGAGGGTGCTCCGACAAAGTATGGGGGGCAAAGATATGCAAAAGGCCGGTCGTGATCATCGCGACGGCGGTGATCGCGGTGGAAGCGGCGATGAACCAGCCGATATAGAACACGGGGATCGACAGGTACTCGGTCACATCACCATAGTCCCGCGCCCGTTCAGCCAAGATCCAGACCCGCTGAATCGGCCAGAACAGCATGATGCCCGATATCAGATAGACAATCGCATCCCGTGCACGGCTTAGGCGCAGTCGCGCAAACAACCCGTCCGTCAAGTCGACTGCAATCTGACCTTTTCCCGCCGAAATCATCGGAAGAACCGAGAATACAAGGATCGCCATCAGTATACGTGTCAACTCGGTCGCTGCTTCAATCGGCGCGTTGAACATGGACCGAAGAATGACGTCGCAAAACGTCATGACCATGAGGATAAAAAGCGCCACACAGGCCATCACTGTCGGAAAAACACTGATGCGGCGCGCGAAGGATACCAGAGATTGCATGAGGAATTCCCGCCCGGTCGAAACGGCTGGCGGTGCGAGACCGCCAACCAAGTCGCGTTATTGCGCGGCCATTTCACTGACGATCATGTCATACGCGGCCTGAGCATCGACCCCGGCGCCGTTGACTTCGTCAATGACCTTGGCGCGGACATCGACAGCAATTGCGTTGAACTTTTCCAGGTCTTCGGCAGATGCGGTGTTGATCGCGTTGCCGTCTGTGCCTTCGGTGGCTTCGCGCCCAATGGCATCAATCTCGTCCCAGATTTTACCAATTTCACGGCTCAGCGGCTCGCCAAACACCTGCTCTTCCAGCGCTTGCTGCAACTCGGCAGGCAGATCGGCAAATGTGTCTTCGTTCATGATGAAAGCGAAAGAGCCGCGATACAGGCCGCCCGGAACTTCGTAAACGTTCTGCGCCACTTCGGTCAGTTTGAAGCCCTTGCGGGATTCAAATGGCATCACGACACCATCGGCTGCTTTCGAAGCCAGCGTTTCGTACACTTTCGGAGCAGGCACCTGAATGCCGGTCGCGCCAAGTGCCGTGCCGACGTCTCCACCCACGCCACCGGGGATACGAACCTTGAGGCCTGATACCTCGTCCAGCGTGGTAACAGGGCTGCTGGAATGCAGTTGGGCCGGCCCATGCGTATGCAGCGCGATCACCTTGACGCCGCGATGTTCGTCGGCCGCCTTCAGGTGCTTGTCATAGGCGCGCCAATAGGCCACCGATGCAGCCTCGGCCGAGCCCTCATATCCGGGCAGTTCGATCATCTTGGTGGTGACAAAGCGGCCCGGCTGGTAGCCGTGGAAAATGATCGAGGCATCCGCCGCCCCATCCATGATCAGGTCCATCTGAGCCGGCGGCGGTGCGATGCCAAGTTTCAGTTCGGCGGTGACTTGGCCATCGGTGGCTTCTTCAACCATCTCGACGAATTTCGGCCACATCTTGGCGTTGATGCCATGGGTCGGCGGCGCCCAGCTGGAAATAGTCAGCGTATATTCTGCCGCCATCGCAACGGTGCCTGAAATGGCCAGTGCCGCCGAAGCCAGCAAGGTGCTCAAGTTGCTGAGTTTCATGTTCTGTCTCCTCCCTGTGAAACATGCATTCTGAATGCGTTAATGGTTGCTTTTGTAACCATCAACACTTTTAAAGCGCTATAGTTTGGGCCGCGATGGCCCAAGACGCCGGACTTTCCTTAGCCACAGCCAGCATAACCGACTGGGACACCTCACTCCCTATTTCCTTGCGATAGTTCATCGGCCCCCCGCGCCAACGCGGAAAGCCATAGCCATGGATTTGAACTATATCGACGACTTCTGCGTTTTCGGCGATCCCTTCTTGGATGATCAAAGCTCCCTCATTCGCCATGACCGCCAGAAGGCGAGACGATATGTCCTCGGCCGTAAACGAACGTCGGGTAATGCCCTGCGCAGCGGAATACCCTTCGATCAAAGCCTCAACCTCGGGGTCGCGGATCGGTTTGCGATTTCCGTCTTCGTACCTGTACCAGCCTTTGCCGGATCGCTGCCCAAACCGCTCCATCTCACATAGCTGGTCGGCAATGGTGACATAGCGTTCGTTCGGGTCGCGCGTGGCAGCGTTGCGTCTTCGGTTTGCCCAGGCGATTTGCAACCCGGTCAGATCCTGCAGCTCGTACGGCCCCATCGGCATCCCGAAATCCCGCATCGCCTGGTCAATTTCATGGGGCAACGCCCCGTCTGCCAGCAGATAATCCGCCGCGCGCCGATAAGCGGCCAGCATGCGGTTGCCAATGAACCCGTCGCAAACTCCGGACAGCACCGAAACCTTACGCAGCTTCTTGCCCAGCGCAAATCCCGTGGCCACGAATTCGGGGGCGGTTTGGGGGGTGTGCACGATCTCAAGCAGTTTCATGACATGGGCCGGGCTGAAGAAATGCAGCCCGATGCACCGTGTCTGGTTTTCGATGCCCGAAAAAATTTCGGCCGGGTCCAGATAAGATGTATTTGTGGCAAGAATTGCGTTGGCGCCCATGTTCTTCGCCAATTCGGCAAAGACCTGCTGTTTGACCGATAGGTCCTCGAACACGGCTTCAATGGCCAATTCCGCATCGGCTGCTTCGGCATAACTGTCAACGGCGCGAAATCGGGACAGGCAAGTCTGGCATTGCGCTTCGGTCATCTTTCCGCGTTTGACCGCGCCCTTCAACAGGCCTTCAACCCGATTATGGGCTGCCAATGCGGCCTCGGAGTCGCGTTCGATCAACGTGACATACAGGCCAGCCATCAGAGCGGCGGTTGCAATTCCGGCCCCCATCAAGCCGCCGCCCACCACAGCAATACGGCTGAAGTTGCGCGGCTGGACGTCTTTGATCATCGCAGGCTTGGAGACACTGCGTTCCGCAAAGAACGCATGACGCAGCGCGCGGCTTTCCGCAGTTTGGCGAAGCGCCAGATGGCGCGCCCGTTCCATCGGCTGTGCTTCGGAAAACGGCTTCTGGGACCAGGTTAGCGCGGTCAGGTTCTCCAACGGCGACTGCTGCCCCTTGGCGCGCTTTTTCAGCGATGCCCGATAGGTCTCGATCAGATCAGGCGCAAAATCAGCGACAATACGTTGGCTGACCGGCACAGGACGATCCGGCAGATCGGCCAAAAAGCTCTCGACCGCCTGTTCAAGATCGTCGGCCACCAAATCGACGGCCCCAAGCTGCAGCATCTCCTCGGCCCTCCGCACTTTGCCTGTGCAGGCCAGATCGATTGCCGCTTCCATCCCCACAAGGCGTGGTAGACGCTGCGTGCCGCCCGCGCCGGGGATCAATCCAACATTGACTTCTGGCAGACCAAATCCCGTGCCCGCCGCTGCTATGCGCCACGCGCAGGCCATCGCAATTTCGAATCCGCCACCAAGAACGTTCCCGTGCATACAGGCTATAAAGGGAACCTCGCTGTCTTCGATCATTTGGACGACATCGGGCAGGTGCGGCTCGACCGGCGACTTGTCAAATTCGGACATGTCGCCGCCCGCGACAAAGGTCCGGCCAGCGCATCGCAACACGGCCACCCGCGCGCCTTTGACCGCATCCACAGCATCTGCAAGCCCCTGCCGGACCGCTTGCGAGGTCGCATTGACCGGCGGGTTGTCAATGGTGACCCAGGCGACATCGCCTTTGAGTTCAACATTCACAAGTGACGTCTGAGACATGGATGTGCCCTTCAAGCGCTCTGGATTCGAGTCTTGTTTATATATTGACCAACCGTTCGGTTAATGCAATGATAAAAATGAAACGACATCTGGCAGAGCAGTCATGAGCGATACGATTCTTGCAGAAGATCACGGGACCTGGGTTGAGATTACACTGAATCGTCCTGACAAACTGAACTCATTCAATGATGAGATGCATTACGCGCTGCAAGACGCGCTGAAATCCGCCCGGGACAACGGCGCGCGCGCCATCCTTTTGACGGGTGCCGGGCGCGGATTTTGCGCCGGACAGGATCTTGGTGACCGCGATCCATCGAAAATGGACGGCCCGCCTGATTTGAGTAAAACCGTGCGGACCTTCTATGCGCCTTTGGTGCGATTGATCCGGTCGCTGAACTTCCCGGTTATTTGTGCTGTGAACGGTGTTGCTGCCGGAGCCGGGGCCAATCTGGCCCTAGCCTGCGACATGGTTTTGGCAGGCGAAAGCGCCAAGTTCATTCAGAGTTTTGCCAAGGTCGGCCTGATCCCCGATACTGGCGGCAGTTGGCATCTGCCCCGCCTGTTGGGAGAGGCCAGAGCCAAGGGATTGGCGTTTACGGCACAACCTTTGCCAGCAAAACAAGCAGAAGACTGGGGCCTGATCTGGAAAGCCCTGCCCGATGATCAGTTGATGACCGAAGCCCGCGCATTGGCAAGCCAATTTGCCAACGGTCCGACCGTTGGGCTGGGTAAGACAAAGCAGTGCATTCAGACCGCGGCGACCACCACCCTTTCTGATCATCTTGAAATCGAAGCGGACGCTATGAAAATCTGCGGGGAAAGTGCGGACTATGCCGAAGGCGTGTCCAGCTTCCTCGAAAAACGCGCACCAAGTTTTCAGGGCAAATGACGATGACGCCGAAAGAACGCGCCGCTAAATCTGCCGCTGCTATGTGGGCCAATGATGAGGCCAGCAAATGGTTCGGCATGGAACTCGTTGACGTCGACGAAGGCCGCGCCGTTCTGGCACTGACCGTCGCAACTCATCACTGCAACGGCCATGGCATATGCCATGGCGGCGTCACCCATGCCCTGGCAGACAGCGCCTTTGCCTTTGCCTGCAACAGTCACAACGTCGCGACCGTCGGCCAACATACAATGATGAGCTATCTCGCACCTGGACGCCTGGGAGACCGCCTTACCGCAACCGCGACAGAAACCGCTGTCGCAGGTCGTAGCGGCGTCTATGACGTACGCATCACAAATCAAGATGGCATGACTGTCGCCGAATTCCGGGGCATGTCCCGCGCGGTTGGTGGTCAGAATTTTGTCGAATAGAAATACGCTGGAGGAGCAACGCAATGGACGCCCTGTCCCCCAACAAAGCTGAATTGGACCCGATCGAAATCGCATCGATCGACGAAATCCGTGCGACACAGCTTGAACGCCTCAAATGGTCGGTCCGACATGCCTACGAAAACGTGGCGATGTACAAGCAGCGCTTTGATGAGGCGGGTGTCCATCCGGATGATTTGCAACAGCTTTCGGATATTTCGAAGTTCCCATTCACATATAAAAACGACCTGCGTGACAATTACCCTTTTGGCCTTTTCGCTGTCCCACGCAGTGAGATTATCCGACTGCACGCGTCTTCCGGCACAACCGGCAAGCCAACTGTGGTGGGCTATACCAAAGCTGATATCGATAACTGGGCAGATTTGGGTGCGCGTTCGTTGCGGGCGGCAGGTTTGCGTAAGGGCGATTTGGTACACAACGCCTATGGCTATGGCCTGTTTACTGGTGGTCTGGGCGCCCACTACGGGATCGAACGATTGGGTGCGACCGTTGTCCCCATGAGCGGCGGGCAGACCGAGAAACAGGTCGGCTTGATAAATGATTTTCAGCCCGACGGGATCATGGTGACGCCGTCATACATGCTCAACATCCTTGAACAGTTCCACAAGTCCGGGCTCGACCCCAGAAAAAGCTCTCTCAAGGTTGGCATTTTCGGAGCAGAGCCCTGGACAGACGCAATGCGAACGGAGGTTGAATCCGCATTCGACATGCACGCGGTCGATATCTACGGCCTGTCTGAAATCATGGGCCCCGGCGTCGCGAGCGAGTGCGTCGAAACAAAAGATGGTCCCGTGATCTGGGAGGATCACTTTCTACCAGAGATCATTGACCCGGCCACAGGCGAAGTACTGCCCGACGGAGAAACTGGCGAGTTGGTTTTCACCACTTTGACAAAAGAAGGTTTGCCAATGATCCGCTACCGCACGCGCGATCTGACCTGTCTGTTGCCTGGAACGGCGCGTTCGATGCGCCGGATGGCAAAGATTACTGGCCGCAGCGATGACATGATGATCCTGAGGGGCGTGAATGTTTTCCCCAGCCAGATCGAAGAGCAGGTCATGGCGACGGGAGGTCTGGCCCCCTACTATCAGATTGAACTTTACAAATCCGGCCGCATGGACGCGATGCGGGTGTTTGTCGAAGCGTCAGCAGACTCAACCGACGAGATGTCAAAGACTGCCGCAGCCCGAATGCTGACTAAGCGCATCAAGGACGTTGTTGGCGTTTCAACGGAAATTGTTGTAGGTGATCCAGGCGACGTCGAACGCTCTCAGGGCAAGGCGAAGCGCGTCATCGACAACCGCGATAAGGAATAAGCCGTGGCCCGGACAATTGCCAAAGACCACGACCAGAAGCGGGAACAGATTCTCAAAAGAGCTGCGAAAATCTTTGCAGACCAGGGGTTCGACCGCGCCTCGATGACCTTGTTGGCAAAAGAGTGCGGGATCTCCAAGGCGAACATATACCATTATTACGACAGTAAGGATGCCATCTTGTACGACATCCTTGAGACCTATCTTCGGGATTTACGTGACCGCATTTGCAACGTTGATTTCGAAGGGCTTGAGCCTGAAGAGAAACTTCGAAAGGCTGTCCGCGAAATCTTGTTCGCCTATCAAGGTGCTGATGACGAGCACCGGGTTCAGATCAGCGGTATGAACGCCCTCGCCGACGACCAGCAAAAGAAACTGCGTGAGTACCAGCGTGATATGGTCAACTTCATTAACAATATCCTACAGGAGCTGTCGCCAGAGACATTGGGTGATGACAAAGCCAAGTTGCGCGGAGCCACAATGTCAGTTTTCGGCATGCTGAACTGGTATTACATGTGGAACACGGGAGCCGGAACCAAGGCGCGTGAAGACTATGCTGATCTGGTCAGCACACTGACGGTCCACGGCATTCGAAAGTTGTAGGCGGGAAGCACACTTTTTCGCTGAACAGTTTATCATTGGTTTCCAAGTTGAGCCTTCATTCAAAACGGTGCTGTCAGACGAATTCGAACCAGTCTCAGTTTACCGCGGAAACCGTGAACCTATCCAGAACAAAGCTGACGCCACTCGCTAAGAGCGGCGGCGCGTGTCAACTTGAAG
>NZ_JBQFYU010000011.1:0-203182 GCF_056541705.1 Ruegeria sp. AG1
GCCGCGCAAAGCGCGGCGCCGGGCCCAAGTCCGAACGGGGTATCGGCGTAGCCGATGGCGCGAGTCGGACGCGGGAGCCGTCGGGATTGTTGTATTGATCGCAAGGTATCGATCCCCATCGTACCGGGCGTTCGGGTTCACCGGACGCTCGGTTCATGGTCGAGGGGCTGACGGCCAGTTTCTGTAGTCTGGATGGGTCCCAAGACGCGTCAGTTGTATGAGTGTATCCCGAAGAGGAACGTCCGACCGTGGGATTGCTCCATTCACCTCAAAAAAGGCCCCATCCGCCGGGCGGGTGGGGCCTTTGGATTTCGCTTCCGAAGGCGTTACAGCTCGCGCACGGCTCCCTTTGCTGCGCTGGTGGTCAGCTTAGCATAGGCTTTAAGCGCAGTGGACACTTTGCGTTTGCGCGGTGCTGCCGGGGTCCAGCCTTTTTCGTCCTGCACCTTGCGCCGTTCGGCCAGATCCTCATCCGAGACCGCCAGATGGATCGAGCGGGCTGGAATGTCGATTTCGATCTTGTCGCCGGTTTGCACCAAGCCGATGACGCCACCTTCAGCCGCCTCAGGCGAGACGTGTCCAATTGACAGACCCGATGTACCGCCCGAGAAACGGCCGTCAGTCAAAAGGGCGCAGGCTTTGCCTAGACCTTTGGATTTTAGGTATGAGGTCGGGTACAGCATCTCTTGCATGCCCGGCCCGCCGCGTGGGCCTTCGTAGCGGATGACCACCACATCGCCCTCTTTCACCTTGCCGGTCAGGATGTCGCTGACCGCCTGATCCTGGCTTTCGCAGACATAGGCCGTACCGGTGAATTGCAGGATGTTGGCGTCGACGCCTGCGGTTTTCACGATGCAACCATCGCGGGCGATATTGCCGAACAGAACCGCAAGACCACCGTCTTGACTGAACGCGTGCTCCTTGGCGCGGATGACGCCGCCTTCGCGATCGGTGTCCAGCTCTTTATAGCGGTTCGACTGGCTGAAGGCTTGCGTGGTGCGGACCCCGCCGGGGGCCGCTTTGAACAGCTCTTGCGCCTTCGGGTTGTTGGCAACCTTGATGTCCCAATTGGCAATCGCCTCGCCCATGGTAGCTGAATGCACGGTGCTGCAGTCTTCGTGCAGCAGCCCGGCGCGGCTCAACTCTCCGAGGATCGAGAAGATGCCGCCTGCGCGGTGAACGTCCTCCATATGCACGTTCTCGGTGTTGGGCGCGACCTTGCACAGACAGGGCACATTGCGGCTAAGGCGGTCCATGTCGGACATGTCGAAATCAACGCCACCCTCATAAGCAATGGCTAGCAGGTGCAGAACAGTGTTGGTCGATCCGCCCATGGCGATGTCCAGCGACATTGCGTTCTCGAACGCATCAAAGGTGGCGATTTCGCGCGGCAGGAAGCCCTTCTCGTCCAGATCGTAGTGCCGTTTGGTGATCTCGACGATGCGGCGACCGGCTTCCAGGAACAGCTCCTTGCGGTCTGAATGGGTTGCCAGAGTCGAGCCATTGCCCGGCAGGGCCAGACCCAGCGCCTCGGCCAGACAGTTCATCGAGTTCGCGGTGAACATGCCCGAGCAGGAGCCGCAGGTGGGGCAGGCGTTTTCCTCGATATGTTTGACCTGTTCGTCGGTGTACTTGTCGTCCGCTGCGGCAACCATCGCGTCGACCAGATCGATCTTCTTCACGTCCAGATCGGCGATGTCGATCTTGCCGGCCTCCATCGGTCCGCCTGAGACGAAGATCGCCGGGATGTTCAGGCGCATTGCGGCCATCAGCATGCCGGGGGTGATCTTGTCGCAGTTCGAGATGCAGACCATCGCGTCGGCGCAGTGCGCGTTGACCATATATTCCACCGAATCCGCGATCACCTCACGCGAGGGCAGCGAATAGAGCATGCCGTCATGGCCCATGGCGATGCCGTCATCCACGGCGATGGTGTTGAACTCTTTGGCGACACCACCGGCGGCCTCAACCTCGCGCGCAACCATCTGGCCCAGGTCTTTCAGGTGGACGTGACCGGGCACGAATTGGGTGAAAGAGTTGACGATGGCGATGATCGGTTTGCCGAAATCGTCATCCTGCATACCGGTGGCGCGCCACAGGCCGCGGGCACCGGCCATGTTGCGGCCATGGGTAGAAGTTCTGGATCGGTACATTGGCATGATGCTGTTTCCCTTTTGCCCCGGTTGCGATATCGGGGTGCGTACGTTATAGCGCACGTACCACATGTGCGTTATAACGCACAAGGCAAATCGTTGGGCGCGGATATGGAATCGGACGAAATTACGCTGAAACTAAAGGAAGTGCGGGCAGCATCGGGCCTCAGCCTGTCCAAAGTAGCCGAGTTGACGGGTGTCAGCAAAGCCATGTTGGGCCAGATCGAGCGTGGCGAATCAAGCCCAACCATCGCGACCCTGTGGAAAATCGCCAAGGGGTTTCAAGTCCCGCTCAGCGCCTTGATCGGGACTTCGGACGCGCGTGCGCAGGGCGTGTTCCGGACCGTGACCTTTCCGGGTAGCATTCAGGTCAAGATCGTCTTTCCCTTCGATCCCGCCCTTGGGGCCGAGACCTTCCATGTCGAACTGGCCGCCAACCAAAGCCACGAATCCCCGGCCCATGCCGCTGGGGTGACCGAGGAGGTCTTTGTGCTGAACGGCGCGCTTGAAGTTTTGCAGGATGGCAAATGGGTCGCCCTCAAAGCCGGTGAGGGACTGCGCTTTGCCGCCGATCTGCCGCATGGCTATCGCGCTGGGCCAGATGGGGCAGCCTTTCTGAACATGCATCACTATTTTCAACCGGCCGAGTTGGCCTCGGTCGGGTAGCCCGGCCTTTCAGGATTATTTGCAATGACGGACGTGCTGAACAGCCTGACTATCGTCGATGCCGTGGGATCAGTCGGAGCGCTAGTCGTGGTCGCGGCCTATTTTGCGACGCAGATGCGGATGATGAATTCCGACGATCTGGCCTTTCCGGTGATCAATCTGCTGGGGTCGGTGCTGATCGCATACTCTCTGCTGCATAACTTCAATCTGGCCTCGATGCTGATCGAGGGGTTCTGGATCATCATCAGCGTGATCGGGATAATTCAGTATTTCCGGCTGAAACGGCGCGCGGAATAGCGCTAACCCGGCTTGAATACGGCCCTTTGCGCGTATAGGGAAAACCCAACCGCGCTAAGGGGAGGCTTTGATGCAAGACGATCCCAAAACCCTCGTTTCAACCGACTGGCTTGCCGCCCATCTGAAGGACCCGGATCTGCGGATTCTGGATGGGTCGTGGTACTTGCCTGCGCAGAACCGTGATGCCAAGGCGGAATATGACGCGGCACATATCCCCGGCGCCCGGTTCTTCGATATCGATGACATTTCAGACCACCGTTCGGACCTGCCGCATATGGCCCCTCCGGTCGAGAAATTCATGTCGCGCCTGCGCGCTATGGGAGTGGGCGATGGTCATCAGGTGGTGGTCTATGACGGGGCCGGGCTGATGTCGGCCGCGCGTGTCTGGTGGCTGTTCCGGCTGATGGGGCAAGAGAATGTCGCCGTTCTTGATGGTGGTCTACCGAAATGGCAGGCCGAGGGGCGCGAAGTCGAAGACCTGCCACCCGTTATCCGGGATCGCCATATGACGGTGCGGGTGCAGAACCATCTGGTTCGGGACGTGACTCAGGTCTCGGCAGCCGCCAAGCTGGCCGATCATGAAATTATCGACGCCCGCTCGGCCCCGCGTTTCGCGGGTACCGAGGCCGAGCCGCGCGAAGGTCTGCGCTCGGGCCACATCCCGGGATCGCGCAATGTGCCCTTTGGTCAATTGCTGAACAAGAACGGTACAATGAAATCGCCCGAGGATTGCCGCGCCGTGTTCGAGGCCGCAGGCGTGGACCTGTCGAAACCCGCGATCACCTCCTGTGGGTCGGGCGTGACAGCAGCGATCCTCAGCCTTGCGCTGGAGCGCATGGGCAAGAAAGACCACTCGCTTTATGACGGGTCATGGGCCGAATGGGGCGCCTTCCCAACCCTGCCTGTCGCAACCGGAGAGAACTGATGTTCGAGAACCTCAAGCCGCAGCCAGCCGACAAGATCCTGGCGCTGATGCAGATGTACCGTGAAGACCCGCGCGATCAGAAGATTGATCTGGGCGTCGGCGTCTACAAGAACGCCGAGGGCGTGACCCCGGTGATGCGCGCCGTCAAGGCCGCCGAAAAGCGCATTCTCGAAGAGCAGGAAACCAAAGCCTATACCGGTCTGGCAGGTGATCCGGCCTATGCGGATGCGATGATCGGCCTGATCCTTGGTGACGCCGTGCCCCGTGCCAACATCGCCGCCGTGGCGACCCCCGGCGGCACCGGAGCCTGCCGTCAGGCGTTCGAGATGATCCGCATGGCCAACCCCGAGGCCCGCGTATTCGTGTCGAACCCGACATGGCCGAACCACCTGTCGATCCTGAACTATCTGGGCATGGAGACTGTGCAGTATCGCTACTTCGACGGCGAATCCCGTGGTGTCGATTTTGATGGCATGATCGAGGACCTGAAAACCGCCAAGGCGGGCGACGTGGTTCTGCTACATGGCTGCTGCCACAACCCAACCGGCGCGAACCTGAACCTGGTGCAGTGGCAAGAGGTCGTGAACCTGATCAACGAACTGGGCCTCGTGGCGATGATCGACATCGCCTATCAGGGTTTTGGTGACGGTCTTGAGAAAGACGCGCAGGCGACCCGACTGGTGGCCTCGTCGGTCAAGCGCTGCCTGATCGCGGCGTCGTGTTCCAAGAACTTCGGCGTGTACCGCGAACGCACCGGCCTTCTGATGGCGATCAGCGATGATGCGGCGCAAACCTCGCTGAACCAGTCGACGCTGGCCTTCCTGAACCGCCAGAACTATTCATTCCCGCCGGATCACGGCGCGCGCGTTGTCACCACGATCCTGACCGATGACGCCCTGCGTGCCGATTGGCAGGCCGAACTGGAAGAGGTTCGCCTGTCCATGCTGGGATTGCGCCAGCAACTGGCCGATGAATTGCAGCGCCTGACCGGGTCGGATCGGTTCAGCTTTGTCGCCCAACACCGCGGTATGTTCTCACGTCTGGGTGCTGCACCCGAGCTGGTGGAGAAACTGCGTGCGGACCACGGGATCTACATGGTCGGCGACAGCCGCCTGAACATCGCCGGTCTGAACGCAAACACAGTGCCTATTTTGGCCAAAGCGATCGTTGAAGTAGGTTGCTAAGGCACCCTTTGGAAATCAAGAAAGCCGCGAAATTCGCGGCTTTTTTGCTTTGACGGTCAGGACTTGATCCAAGCCCAGGCCTTATCAAGTTCGTCGGTGGTAAAGTGCTTTTCACCGATGTCGAGCATAGCGGCAAATTTCGCGTCGATCTCGACCAAATGACCCAAAAACACGCTGTCAGCGACAATCGCCAGCTTACCAAGTTTCTTCACATTCTTGATGATCCATTTCAGATCAGTCATTGCGGCCTCAAATGTGGCAGAGACCCCTTTGTCGATGACCACGAGCACTCTGATCTTGGCGTGATCTTTTAGTATGTCTTCGGCTTTTGCGATCAATTCACGTTCTTGCGTGATGTCGATTTTGCCGGAGATTTCTAGGCCAAGGATATTGCCCTCGCTTTGGTCCAGCACCTTGTACATAACTTTCTCCCGATCTGATGTACGTCTTTGCGACCGTTGATTGGTCGGCTGTGTCCAGTGTTCAGCCATATACCAGAGTTGAGGGTGCAAGGGATCAACCAAGAGCAAAATGGCCCGGCATTGCGCCGAGCCATTTCAAAGGTGTTGTAGGCGGCACTTACCCTTTCGAGAACTCGGGGTAAGCTTCCATACCCAGCTCTGCCATGTCGAGGCCGTTGATCTCGTCCTCTTCGCTGACGCGGATGCCAACGATGGCTTTCAGGATAGTCCACAGGATCAGTGCGCCAACAAAGGTGAACACACCGTAGGCCGCGATACCCAGCAACTGGGTGCCCAGGGACGCCTCGCCGTAGAAGATGACGGCGATGGTGCCCCAGATACCTGCGAACAGGTGAACCGGAATTGCGCCAACAACATCGTCCAGCTTGAATTTGTCCAGCATAGGGACAGTGAAGACCACGATGATACCGCCAACTGCACCGATCCACAGTGCGCCGAACAGGGTCGGGGCCAGAGGTTCAGCGGTGATCGATACCAGACCGGCCAGCGCGCCGTTCAGCACCATGGTCAGGTCAGGCTTTTTGTACAGTAGTTGGGTCAGGATCAGCGCGGTTACGGCACCGGATGCAGCTGCCATGTTGGTGTTGGCGAAGATACGCGACACGTCCGTTACATCGCCCACGGTGCCCATCGCCAGCTGCGAGCCGCCGTTGAAGCCGAACCAACCCAGCCAAAGGATGAACGTACCCAAAGTTGCCAGCGCCAGGTTCGAACCGGGCATGGGATGGACTTTGCCGTCCTTGTACTTGCCGATACGCGGGCCCAGAACGATCACGCCTGCCAGAGCTGCCCAGCCACCGACCGAGTGTACGACGGTCGAACCAGCGAAATCCGAGAAGCCGGCTTCAGACAACCAGCCGCCGCCCCACTGCCAGGAGCCCGAGATCGGGTACAGGATACCGGTCAGCACGACCACGAAGATCAGGAAGGGGAACAGCTTGATCCGCTCGGCCACGGCACCCGACACGATGGACGCGGTTGCAGCCACAAAGACCAGCTGGAAGAAGAAGTCCGACCCGATCGAGGCATAGTCCAAAGCAGCCTCAGCGGGGTCAACACCAACCGGATCCAGCACGGTTGGGCCGCCAATGGCAAAGAAGCCGTTGAAGTCGCCCGGGTACATCGTGTTGAAGCCAACCAGCCAGTACATGATTGCGGCAATGGAAAAAAGCGCCACGTTCTTGATCATCTGCATGGCCACGTTCTTGGAACGCACCAGACCGCCTTCCAGCATGGCAAAGCCTGCCGCCATGAAGAAGACCAGGAAGCCCGCCATCAGGAACAGCAGGGTGGTGAAGATATACTGGGTGTGCAGCGCAGCTTCGCCTTCGGCGGCAGCCTCTTGCGCCAGACCCATCTGCGGCAGCGCGACAATCGCGGCAGCAGGGATGAGAGATTTCATCAGGTTCATAGTCAGTCCTCGAATGATAGTGAGTGTGGGCGCCTTACAGCGCCTCTTCGTTCGTTTCCCCAGTCCGCACGCGCATGGCCTGCTCGACATCGAGGACGAAAATCTTGCCGTCACCGATCTTGCCGGTCTTGGCGGTGTTGGTGATGGTCTCAACGATCTGATCGGCCATCGTTGCAGGTACCACGATCTCAAGTTTGATCTTGGGTACGAAGTTCACGGCGTATTCCGCGCCACGGTAGATTTCGGTGTGACCGGATTGCGAGCCGAAGCCCTTGATTTCGGTCACCATCATGCCGCGTACGCCCGCTTCGGTCAGTGCCACGCGCACCTCCTCGAGCTTGAACGGCTTGATTGTCGCAATGATCAGTTTCACGTCTGTCCCCTCTACTACTCCGGATCGGGCCGGCTTGTTTGCACGTGCAGAAAAAGAGCGCGTGTCGTGGCGTTAAGGAACGATTCCCCGACGTGAAACCGACTGAAAATGACGCAATATTGCACAATTTTTGCACAAACAGTGCTTGGTGATTAAAAAATAGGCGAAAATGGGAAGGGTAGTTCCGGAAAATCGGACCTCAACATAGGCGGGACGTCAGGGTATGGTGAGGCAAAAGCATAAACGGGCAGAGTTTGAGCATGTCTGAGTCCAAGCGCCGCAACCCGACACTGGTCGCGGATAAAAGATACCCTTCGAAGGCGCGCAAACCTTCGACGACCAAGCGGGCTGCCAAGCCTGCGGGCAAGAAGTCGACCGCCCGAAAAACCACGACCCGCAAGACGGCACGGAAGAAAACGCGCAAGCGGTCGGGCGGCAATGGCGGTGGGTTTTTCCGTCGTCTGTTCCGCTGGATCTGGCGGCTTATCTGGGGCGTGACATGGCGCGTTGGGGCCGTGGTCGCCATGCTGATCGCGCTGGCGGTCGGGGTGGTCTATACCTCGCTGCCCGATGTCGATGCCTTGCTGGATGGTCGCGCGCGTGGATCGGTGACGATGCTGGACCGCGATGGCAAGGTTTTTGCCTGGCGCGGGGACCAATTCGGCGGGGTGATCACCGCCGATACCGTCTCGCCCCACCTCAAGAACGCGGTGATCGCGACCGAGGATAAACGGTTCTACCGTCATTTCGGCGTCAGCCCGCGCGGTGTGGCCAGCGCGGTTCGCATCAACCTGAGCGAGGGGCGCGGCCCGCTCTCGGGCCATGGCGGCTCGACCATCACGCAGCAGACGGCCAAGCTGCTGTGTCTGGGTGTGCCTTATGACCCAGCCGAATGGGAGTCGGAGGCTGCGTATGAGGCGGATTGCCGTCAGGGCTCGCTCTGGCGCAAAGGCAAGGAAGCGATCTATGCCCTGGCGATGGAGGTGAAATACTCCAAGAACGAAATCCTGACGATTTACCTGAACCGCGCGTTTCTGGGGGCTGGCGCACGTGGGTTCGAAGCGGCCAGCCAGCGCTATTTCGGAAAATCTGCGGCCGAGGTCTCTCCGGCGGAAGCCGCGATGTTGGCCGGTCTCCTGGTGGCCCCATCGCGCTATGCGCCGACGAACAACCTGCAGCGCTCGCAGGATCGGGCGCGACTTGTGGTCGGGCTGATGGAGGCGCAGGGATACCTGTCCGGCGCGCAGGCCAGTGAGGCGCGTGCCCGTCCCGCGCAACTCTCCGAGGCCGCTGCTGCCCGTGCAGGCGGCTATTTCGCCGATTGGGTCATGGCCAGCGGGCCAGAGTTCTTCACCCGCAACACCACCGAGGATGTGGTGATCCGTACAACATTGGATCCGCGCATCCAGACCTCGGCGGAGGAGGCGCTGCAGTTTATCTTTCAGGAGAAGGTCCGGGAAGGATCCAAAGCGCAGGCCGCGATTGTCGTGATGTCGGCGGATGGGGCGGTGCGCGCCATGGTCGGTGGCCGCAAAACCCGCGTCTCGGGCGCGTTCAACCGCGCGACACAGGCGCTGCGGCAGACCGGGTCGTCGTTTAAGCCCTTTGTCTATGCCACCGCGCTGGAGCTTGGGTATTCGCCCTATGACACAGTGATGGATGAGCCCTACTGCGTGAACATCCCCGGATCGGGTCAATGGTGCCCCAAGAACTACACCAACAAATACTACGGGCAGGTCACGCTGGCGGATGCGCTCAAGAACTCTCTGAACATTCCGGCGGTGAAAGTGGCCGAGATTTCGGGCCTCGATAATGTGCGTACGGTGGCCACCGGTTTCGGGATCGCCAGCGATCTGGCGCAAGGCCCCGCGTTGGCGCTGGGCGCGTCGGAAAGCACCTTGATTGAGATGACGGGCGCTTATGCGGGTATTCTGAACGGCGGCTCGTCGGTTGAACCCTACGGCCTGACCGAGTTGAAGCTGCTGGGCGATGAAACCCCGGTGATGGTGACGACTACAGGGATTGGTGAGCGGGTGATCAATGACAAAGCCGCCAAGGAACTGATCTGGATGATGGAGCGCGTCGTGTCCGAGGGCACAGGTGGCCGCGCCCAGCTGCCGGGGTGGCAGGTGGCAGGCAAGACCGGAACAACACAGGCGGCGCGGGATGCGTGGTTCATCGGGTTCACGGCCGACTACGTGGCCGGTGTCTGGATGGGCTATGACGACAACACGCCCCTGTCCGGTGTCACCGGAGGCGGGCTGCCGGCCGAAATCTGGAAAGAGACGATGCTGCGTGTGACCGAAGGGATGACGCCCACGCCTCTGCCGATGATCGCGCCAGAGCCGCCGGTGCAGGTCGCGCAACCTCAGCCCCGCCGCAAACAGGGCGGAGGGTTTGAACGCGCCATCAACAACCTGATCCGGGATATCTTCGGCGGGAACTAGCGTGTCTCGGTCCAAGCATTAAAAAAAGGCGGCACACTGGGTGCCGCCTTTTTCAATTCAAACGGATTGAGGATCAGACGCTGGCGTCCAGCGCGGCCAGGATTGCATTGCCCATTTCCGAGGTCGAAACCGGCGTCACGCCTTCATCGGCCAGCAGGTCTGCGGTGCGAACGCCGTCGGCCAGCACTTTCTCGATCGCGGCTTCCAGACGGTCGGCCTCGGCCCCCTGATCAAAGCTGTAGCGCAGCGCCATGGCAAAGCTGAGGATACATGCGATCGGGTTGGCTTTGCTTTCACCCGCGATATCCGGGGCCGAGCCGTGTACCGGCTCATACATCGCCTTCGGGCGGCCATTCTCCATCGGGGCACCCAAGGAGGCCGACGGCAGCATGCCCAGCGATCCGGTCAGCATTGCGGCGCAATCCGACAGGATGTCGCCGAACAGGTTGTCAGTCACGATCACGTCGAACTGTTTGGGCGCGCGCACCAGCTGCATCGCACCATTGTCGGCATACATGTGGGAGACTTCGACCTCGGGGTAATCCTTGGCGACCTCGTTCACGACTTCGCGCCACAGAATGCCCGATTCCATGACATTGGCCTTTTCCATCGAGCACAGCTTCTTGTTCCGGCGCATTGCCAGTTCAAAGGCCGAGCGCGCAGCGCGTTCGATCTCAGATTCGGTATAGCGCTGGGTGTTGACGCCCACACGCTCATTGCCTTCCTCGAAGATGCCGCGCGGCTCGCCGAAATAGATGCCCGAGGTCAGCTCGCGCACGATCATGATATCCAGACCGGCCACGACATCGGTTTTCAGCGACGAGAAATCCGCCAGCGCGTCAAAGCACTGCGCCGGGCGCAGGTTGGAATAGAGGTCCATTTCCTTGCGCAGGCGCAGCAAGCCGCGTTCGGGCTTCAGGCTGAAGTCCAGATCGTCGTATTTCGGGCCGCCAACAGCGCCCAGCAGAACCGCGTCCACCTCTTGGGCCTTGGCCATGGTCTCATCCGACAGGGGTTTGCCATGGGCGTCATAGGCCGCACCGCCGACCAGATCCTCGCTCACGTCAAAGTGAAGGCCGCGATTGGTGTCGAACCAAGAGATGATTCTGCGCACTTCGGCCATAACTTCCGGGCCAATTCCGTCTCCGGGCAGGATGAGGAGCGAGGGGTTGGACATCGACAGTCTCCTTGCGTTTTGTCGCAAAGGGCCTAGCGTCTGCGCCGCACCGGGTCAATGAGACGATCCGGATGAATCACGAGGAAAATACATGTTGATACCGGGAAATCCCGTCCCAGGCCTAAAAATTGAAACAGTCGGGCACGGGGTGTTCGATCTTGAGGCCGACAAAGGCGAAAACGGAACGCTGGTGATCCAGTATCGGGGATTGCATTGCCCGATCTGCATAAGGCAGATGACCGAGGTCGAAGCGGCGCTGGATGATTTTGCCACGCTGGGCGTCGAGGTCATCATGATCACCACCGATACCGCCGACCGCGCGGCTGATGCCGCTGAAAAGGCCGGTGTGTCCCGTCTGCGTGTCGGGCACAGCCTGCCGCTGGCCGCCGCGCGTGAGGATTGGGGCCTGAACATCTCAACCGCGCGCGACGGGAGCGCCGAGCCCGCCTTCTTTGCCGAGCCGGGGCATTTCTACATCGCAACGGATCGGACGCTGTACTACGCGTGGCAGCAGACAACGCCATTTGGACGACCGGCCATGGCAGATATCGTTGGCGGTCTGAAATTCACCCTCGGAAACAACTATCCTGCGCGTGGTACCTATACAGGCCCGCTCTAGGCCTTATGGCAGCGCGACATCGACCCACACCAGCCGGTGACGGCTGGCGCGCTGGGCGGTCTCGCGCATCGGGTCCTCAGGGTTGGGCCAGAACACGCCCGACTTGATGACCTGCAGGTCGGCTGAGGGCAGGACATAGTCCACCCTCAGCTCTCCGACGGCTTTCCAGTTCACCGTTGCGGCGTCGCCCTCTGCGGTCTTGGGCTGGGGGTCTTGCAGGCGGGGGTCCGAGAGAAGCGCGGCGATGGTCTCGGTGCGCCCGTCGCTCTTGCTTGCGTCCAGATTGGCGTCGCCGGCGATGACAAAAGGGCCATCCGGAACGGGGCCAAGCCGACCGTCCAGCAGCAGGGACCAGAACCGGATCTCATCGCGATTGCGCAGGCCGTTGCGGTCCTCTGGTCCGTCGAAGACCGGCGGTGTGGCGTGAAAGGTCATCAGATTCAAGGGCCCAAATGGCGTGTTGACGGGAACCACCCAATGCCCGGTGGAGGACAGCCTCTGCGCCGCCTGCGCCTGTGCTGAGGGGTAGGGCGCGCCATTCACGACCGGCAGTTCAGCCCCCGGCAGTTCTGACCACAACAGGGACGCGAAATCCTGTGCCTCGTCCTGTACGATCTCGTATCGGGACAGAACGGCTAGCCCACCATGACCCGTGAACAAGCCCCAACCCTGCGAGTCGCCCGGTCCTTGGGTGCGTCCGTCTTCGTCCAGGTCCAGCCCGCTGTCTATCCCGGTATTGGGCTGCGCGGTAAAATGATGTGGATAATCCAGACCGGCCGCGCGCAGCTCGTCGATCAAAGCGGCCAGCGCCCAACCATCCATATCCCAGTCGATCCCCTGCAACGCCAAAATGTCAGGCTGGACGGACACCAAGACGTCGACGACGGCCTGAACCTGTGCGTCATCGCGTTGAATATCACGCAGCAGCAGTCCGGGGCCTTTACGGCTGAGTTCGGTGTTATAGGTGGCAACGCGCACGGCCTCTGCCTGTGCTGCCAGAGGCAGCATCAGCAAGATCAGGGCACGGATCATGCGGTCTGAGTGGACTCGGTCGTGGAATAGGCGCGGCGTTTCTCAACGATCAGCCCGGCAATCCGCAGGGTCGCCATGCCGCGCATGATCATGCTTGCGGGCAGGAAGGCCCAAGCGCACATGGTCCAGATCAGGGTCTGAGGGTTGCTCAGCGAGATCGGGAGCAAGATATTTGTCAGCAGTTTCATCACTGCCGGGATCAGGAAGGGCAAAAGGATGCCAATGCAGATGTTCAGGCGCCCATCGCGCTGCAGGCGTGTTACCACGTCACCGCCCTTGGTCGGGTCGAACAGAGGCAGGTTTGTCCACACATTGAACGCCCCGTTTCCAGTCGGCCAGCCGCGCATTTTCACAGCATAGACGAAGCTTGCGATGGTCACCAATGCGGCTATGTAGGCGATGCTGGCAGCGACGCGCACAAGCTCAACCAGCGGCTGGGCAGCATCTGCGGGCAGCATCAAAACGATCAACCGAACCGGCGAGTAGGGGAAATCCACCACATTCGCGACGGACAAGCCCATCGCGTAGGAAAAGCGGGTCATTTCAGTCGGCGCATAGGCGTTTTTGCAGATCAGCGTCAGGAACGTGACCATCGACATCAGGCCAACGAAGCGCAAACGGTTCACCGGCGGCGCATCACGGAATTC
This sequence comes from Ruegeria sp. AG1, assembly GCF_056541705.1. Taxonomy (NCBI): domain Bacteria; kingdom Pseudomonadati; phylum Pseudomonadota; class Alphaproteobacteria; order Rhodobacterales; family Roseobacteraceae; genus Ruegeria; species Ruegeria sp. AG1. Next base: position 13,414 of record NZ_JBQFYU010000011.1, read on the forward strand.
GATAAAGCTGGGGAAGGCCGAGTTATATTCGGCAAAGGTCAGGATGAACGCGAGGATCGCGAGGAAGACAACGACCTCGGTCCCGTTCGTAGATGAAACTGGCAGGTACAACGCGGGGGTCAACACCATAACGGCGACCAAAATCCCACGTATCGCCGCCCCTGTCGTGCGTGCAATCACTATCCGAACCCTTTTTCAAACCGGAACCAGCCAATTCTGTGTCGGCTTCATTCCAACTTGTGCCCGTCGCCTGCGTTTTATGACGGATACCTCTTTCGACCAAACATGGACGATAAGCGGTAATTCGCTCAAGCCAGGGTGCAGATAACACGTGATTTCGGGCAAAATGATGGCGCAACTGGTGCGGGATTGCATCAATTTCGACGCAAATCCGACGTGTATCTCAATTTGAGACCTACATGTTGTGTTTCTCAGATTTTCAACCCCAAGAATGCGAACGGAGCCACCTTGGCGACTCCGTTAGGTTGAGTATCAACAGATTCGTCCCCAGAATCACACCCAGGGACGGGCCTGACCGGCGTGATCCTCGAACTTGTCGATGTGATGGTCTTTTTCCATCGTCAGGCCGATATCGTCCAGACCGTTCAGCAGGCAGTGCTTGCGGTGCGGGTCGATGTCGAAGGTGATCTCAACACCGTCCGAAGTGGTAATCCTCTGGTCCTCCAGATGCACGGTCATGCGGGCGTTTTCGCCCTTATGCGCGTCATCCATCAGAACCGCGTGATGCTCTTCTTCGACCACGATGGGCAGGATGCCGTTCTTGAAGCAGTTGTTGAAGAAGATGTCGGCGAAGCTGGTCGAGATCACGACTTTGATGCCGAAATCCTTGATCGCCCAAGGTGCGTGTTCCCGCGACGACCCGCAGCCGAAATTGTCGCCTGCTACCAGAATCTCGGCCTCGCGATAGGCGGGTTTGTTCAGAACGAACTCTTCGTTTTCCTGCCCGTCGTCGTGATAGCGCATCTCGTCAAACAGAACGACGCCAAGGCCGGACCGTTTGATGGTCTTCAGGTGAACTTTGGGGATGATCATATCGGTGTCGATGTTGATCAGCGGCATTGGGGCGGCCACCCCGTGGACTTTGTCAAACTTTTCCATGTCTAAACTCCTGCGGGGTAGGGCCGCGCCCGTGCCTCGCGTTTAAGCTTCTTTCGCTTCAGTTGTTTCGTCTTTGGGTGCGTTCTTGACGAAGAACGCCATGAAGACCAATCCGAACCCGTTAAACAGCATCTCGATGCCCAGGAAGATCCCCAGAATGCTCAGCAGGGCCTGCGGTTGCTGCCCGACATAGCTCCAGATGATGCCTGCGAGGACGATCGACAAGATGCCTGAGATCATCGTGGGCCAGAAAAACTGCGTTCCCTTCATCTGGAACGACAGAATGATCCGCGCGATGCCGCCTGCCATGAACAGGATCAGCATAACGGTCGCCAGCGTCAGCGTGCCCTGCAGTGGGTGATCCAGAAAGGACCAGCCCAGAAACAGCATGACCGCACCCATGATGAGTGACAGGATTTTGTTGCCAACGCCTTCAACCGTGAAGCCGCCAATAACCTGCAGCACGCCCGAGATCAGCAGCAACACGCCGGTTACCACCGTCACGGCGACAGATGCCACGACAGGTGCGCCCAGCACAAAGATACCGAACGCTATGGATAGGAGCCCCAGCAGGAGCCATTTGATCCAGTCACTCATTTGTTCAATCCCTCAAATATCTAGATATGAGGGGACCTTACATCAATTCACGGACGTCTGTCAGCCGTCCTGTGATTGCCGCAGCGGCAGCCATTGCCGGGCTCAGCAGGTGAGTCCGCCCACCACGCCCCTGACGACCTTCGAAATTGCGGTTCGAAGTCGCGGCGCAGCGCTCGCCCGGTTGCAGCTGGTCGGGGTTCATCGCCAGACACATCGAGCATCCCGCCAGACGCCATTCGAAACCGGCCTCTTTGAAAATCTCGGCAAGGCCTTCTTCTTCGGCCTGAGCGCGGACAAGACCCGAACCGGGCACGACCATGGCGCGCATACCGTCCTTGATCTTCTTGCCCTTCAGGATTTCCGCTGCGGCGCGCAGATCTTCGATGCGGCCGTTGGTGCAGGACCCGATAAAGACGGTGTCGACTTCGACATCGCTCAGCTTCTGACCGGCTTCCAGACCCATGTATTCGATCGAACGGCGTGCCGCGTCGACTTTGCCGCCCTCGAAATCTTCAGGGTGCGGAACAGTTGCGGTGATCGGCAGTACGTCTTCGGGGCTGGTGCCCCATGTGACGACCGGCGCGATATCTTCGCCGCGCAGGGTGATGGCCTTGTCGAAATGCGCACCTTCGTCGGTGTAGAGCGTTTTCCACCAGTCCAGCGCCGCTTCCCACTGAGCGCCTTTCGGGGCATGCGGGCGACCTTTGACATATTCAAACGTGGTTTCGTCCGGCGCGATTAAGCCAGCACGCGCGCCACCTTCGATCGCCATGTTGCAGACGGTCATGCGACCTTCCATAGACAGATCGCGGATTGCTTCACCGCAATATTCGATGACATAGCCGGTGCCGCCAGCAGTGCCGGTCTCACCGATCACGGCCAGAGTGATGTCCTTGGCGGTCACGCCCGGCTGCAATTTGCCGGTGATCTCGACCTTCATGTTCTTGGACTTCTTCTGGATCAGGGTCTGGGTGGCCAGAACGTGCTCGACCTCAGACGTACCAATGCCGTGGGCCAGCGCGCCAAACGCGCCGTGGGTGGCGGTGTGGCTGTCGCCGCAAACAACGGTCATGCCGGGCAGGGTCCAGCCTTGCTCGGGGCCGACAATGTGGACGATACCCTGACGGACGTCATGCACCGGGTAGTAGTGAATGCCGAAATCCTTGGCGTTCTTGTCCAGGGCCTCGACCTGAATGCGCGATTCTGGGTTTTCAATCCCGTTCACACGGTCCGGTGTGGTCGGAACATTGTGGTCCGGCACGGCAATCGTCTTTTCCGGTGCGCGCACCTTACGGCCGGCCATGCGCAGGCCTTCGAAAGCCTGCGGGCTGGTTACTTCGTGAACCAGGTGGCGGTCGATATAAAGCAGGCAGGTGCCATCATCGGCTTCATGCGCGACATGGGCATCCCAGATCTTGTCATAGAGTGTTTTGGGGGACATCGGTCCTCTCCCGTATGTAATGAGAAATAGCTGGCGAGGTGGCTTAGGCCGCCGATAGGCGGGCCAGAACCGTGCGGGCAGCCCCATAGAACCGTTCGCGCAACCGCGCGCGGTCTTCCAGATTCTGAAGTTGGGCTACATTGAGTCTCATATTCCGGTCAGATATAGACACTGGCCGAGTCTATCAAGGTCTTGTAAGGCCCCCAGATGCCATCAGGGCACATTCATGCGAGGCATCAGGCGTGCTTCATTGAAATGTCATGGGTCGCTTGCTACCTTGAATTTACCCTGCGCCGGGTTTTACGGCGCGCAGCAAAGGAGGACTATGTCCTGTCTCTACATACCCAGGCGGGTTTACCCGCCGATGACGGGGCCGGTGTAATGGCCCACTCTCAGTCAATCAGTGACAAGCTGCTTGAACGTATCCTTTCCTCACTTTCCGACGACAAGGCCGAAGACGTCGTGCAGATCAACCTGCAAGGTAAGTCTTCTGTTGCGGATCACATGGTGATTGCCTCGGGTCGGTCGACCCGTCAGGTCGCAGCCATGGCGGAAAAGCTGACGGATCGCATCAAGCAGGAATTCGGTTTCACCTCGAAGGTCGAAGGCAAGGATGCCGGCGACTGGGTGTTGATCGATACGGGCGACGTAATCGTCCATATCTTCCGCCCCGAAGTGCGTGAATTCTACCAGCTGGAAAAGATGTGGCAGCCTGCGGGCGGCAGCGCCTCAGCCAACTGAGGCGCCATCCCGGCCTTTATTGAAAGGCCGGAGGCGAGAGAGATATGCGTATCAGCATAGTTGCGGTCGGGCGATTGCGCGCCGGACCCGAGAAAACCCTGCTTGACGATTACCTGACCCGTTTCGACCGTACCGGCCGTGGCCTGGGCCTTGGTCCTGCGCGGGTGATCGAGGTTGAAGACAAGAAAAACGCAGGGATGGGCGCCGAGGCTGGGTTGCTGCGCAAGGCGCTGCCCAAAGGAGCGGTGATCTGTACGCTGGATGAGCGTGGACGGCTGATGTCCTCACCGGATTTTGCCCAAAAGCTGGGGATTTGGCGCGACGCCGGGCGGCAGGATCTGGCGCTGATCATCGGCGGAGCAGACGGAATTGACCCCTCATTGCGCGCCGAGGCAGATTTTTCCATCTCATTTGGGTCCATGGTCTGGCCCCATATGCTGGTCCGTGTGATGCTGGCCGAGCAACTATATCGGGCCGCGACCATCCTGTCGGGCGGCCCCTATCACCGGGTTTGAAACGGGTCTGACATGGCGCAGCTTCTGATTGTCTATCATTCGCGCACCGGCGGTGCTCGGCAAATGGCCGAAGCAGCGGCCGAGGTCGGTAGGGATGAGGCAGATATCGTCCTGAAAACCGCAGATCAGGCCGGGCCCGACGATCTGCTGGCCGCTGACGGCTACATTTTCTGCGCCCCCGAAAACCTCGCCGCGATTTCGGGCCTGATGAAAGAGTTCTTTGACCGCAGCTATTATCCCGTTTTGGGCCGGATCGAGGGCCGCCCCTACGCTCAGATGGTGTGTGCCGGGTCTGACGGAGAGAACGCCGCCCGCCAAACCGCCCGCATTGCCACCGGCTGGCGGTTGAAAGAGGTGCAGTCGCCTTTGATCATTTGCACTCATGCTCAATCGCCTGAGGCGATACTGGCCGAGAAGACGATCCCCGAAGACAAGCTGGATCAGTGCCGCGAGATCGGCGCGGCCATGGCAGCTGGGCTGAGCCTCGGGGTGTTCTAAAGCGTTTCGGGTTTTACCTGAATCATCAAGTGACATGAATGTCCCGAGAACGCTGAAAGCGTGGCAGGGTATTTGTGTCTAAAGTTTAACCCGAAACGCTATGATCCCTAGTTCAGGTCGATGATCGTGGTGTCTTCGCTCCAACCACCGACATTGTCGCGGGCTTGAATCTGCACCTGCGTGGTACCTTCGGGAATCGAGACGCCGCTCAGCGAGCGGGTGAAGGGTTGTTCGTCCACATGCGGATGATGCAACACGCGCATGCCAAGCTCGGCCCCCTCCATGTCCAGCACGCGCCAACCATCGGCGTAGTCATCCCACCCGGTATCCGGATGTCGGATCGTCACATCAAAACGCCACGCATCCCCGCTGCGGCTGGCCGAGACGCTCTCGATGGTCGGCGGATCGGCAAGAACGGGTGTGGCAAGGAAAGCGGTCAGAATCAGATAGCGCATGGGCAGATCCTAAGGAATTGGTTGCGAAATAGGGATCACGTCTTGGTGTCAGGTGGCAAGGTCAGAAGCACCGTTCGGGAATGTGATGCGAACTCACGCCGGTAGAGGACGCCAAAGGTGATCACGGTGCCGATGATCAACGCGATGGGGCCAAGGAACCACGCGAGCGAGGCAAGCGCGAAGTAGGTGGCTCTGAGTGCACGGTTAAAGCTACGGGCGGCGGTCACACAGATCTCGGCGGCTTGCGCGGCGCGCGGGTAGGCTTCCGGGTCTTCGGGATCATTCGGTACGGCGGCCATCAGAACGGCGCAGTAGCCAAACAAGCGATGCGCCCAAACATATTTAAGGAATGCGTTTGCCAGAAACAGGATGACGACGAGGATCTTGATCTCCCACACCAACGCAGGGGCGCTGCCGATGGCCAGATCGCTGGCAACGCCTGCCAGTTGCTCGGTATTACCCAACAAGGCCAGCCCACCGCCAATTGCGATCATCGTGGTTGAGGCGAAGAAGGTGCTGCCCTGCCGCATGGCCGCAACAACCTGCGCGTCGAACATGCGGGGCTGGCGGGTGACCATCTCGTGCATCCAACCGCGGCGGAAGTCGTCCATCATCATCGCAACAGACAGTTTGCCCGGCGAGGGGTGTTCGATCTTCCAGCCGATCCCTTGCCATGCCGCCAGCAAAAGCAGAACGGCCGCATAGTCCAGCGTCGAAAACATGAGCGCGCGATCAATCCAGGTCATGGCGCGACAGTAGGGTCAGATCATAAAACTTGCCAGACGAAGAAATTGGTAATATTATTTTACCAAATTGGAGGATCAGCCATGGAAATGCCCCAGCCAAATCCTGATGTGCTTGCGCGAAAGCAGGCCGTTCTGGCGCGATTGCTGCAGGTTTTGCCTGAGGACGCGGTGATTCACGACCCGTCGGAAACGCGGGCCTATGAGTGTGACGCGCTGACCGCGTATCGTTGCCCGCCCATGCTGGCAGTGCTGCCTTCGACCACGCAGGAGGTCTCGGACGTGCTGCGCATTTGCCATGACGAGGGCGTGCCGGTGGTCCCGCGCGGCTCGGGGACTTCGCTTGCAGGCGGGGCGCTGCCGACGGCGGATTGTGTGATCCTTGGTGTGGCACGCATGAATGACGTTTTGGAGACCGACTATGACAACCGCTTCATCCGCGTTCAGACCGGGCGCACCAATCTCAGCGTGACTGGCGCGGTTGAAGAGGAGGATTTCTTCTACGCCCCCGACCCATCGTCCCAGTTGGCCTGCGCAATTGCGGGGAATATCGCGATGAACTCAGGCGGGGCGCATTGTCTGAAATATGGGGTGACCACCAACAACCTGTTGGGCGTGACCATGGTGATGATGGATGGCAGTGTGGTCGAGATCGGCGGCGCACATCTGGACTCCGGCGGGTTGGACCTGTTGGGGGTTGTCTGCGGCTCGGAAGGGCAGCTTGGCGTCGTGACCGAGGCGACGCTGCGCATCCTGCGCAAACCAGAAGGCGCGCGGCCTGTTCTGATGGGGTTCGATGACAATGAGGTCGCCGGTCAGTGCGTATCGGACATCATCAAGTCGGGTATCTTGCCGGTCGCGATTGAGTTCATGGATACGCTCTGCATCAAGGCGTGTGAGAACTTCGCCCATGCTGGCTATCCTGACTGCCACGCGCTGCTGATTGTCGAGGTCGAAGGCTCGGATGCCGAGATCGACTACCAGCTGTCGAAGATCGTCGAGATCGCCAAACGCCACAACCCGGTGGAACTGCGCGAAAGTCAGTCGGCGGAAGAAAGCGCCAAGATTTGGCTGGGTCGGAAATCGGCCTTTGGCGCGATGGGACAGATGAACGACTATATGTGTCTGGACGGCACGATCCCCGTCTCGGCGCTGCCACAGGTTCTGCGTCGCATCGGGGAGTTGAGCGAGGATTACGGCCTGCCCGTCGGCAATGTTTTCCACGCAGGCGACGGCAATATGCACCCGTTGATCCTGTTCGATGCCAATAAGCCCGGTGATCTGGAGAAATGTGAGGCATTTGGTGCCGATATCCTGAAGCTCTGCGTGGATGTGGGCGGCTGCCTGACCGGAGAGCACGGGGTGGGCATCGAGAAACGGGATCTGATGTCGCATCAATATAGCGCGGCCGATCTTGAGGCGCAGATGGCGGTGAAGGATGTGTTCGACCCGCAGTGGCTGTTGAACCCGGCCAAGGTGTTCCCGTTGGACGTGTCACAGGCGCGACGGATGGCTGCGGAATAGGGGGCTCTGCCCCCGTCGCGCAGGCGCGACTCCCCCGAGGTATTTTGGAACAGAAGAAGTGTCATGAGACCTGAGACAGAGATGGAACTGGCCGAGATCGTGGCCGGGTTGCACGGGCCGGTGCGTATTGCAGGTGGCGGGACGCGCGGGGTGGATGGCCCGGGGGCGGTTTTGAATGTGGATGGGTTGCGTGGGATATCGCTCTATGAACCCGGCGCGCTGACTTTGGTTGCGCAGGCGGGAACCCCGATCGCTGAGATTGTCGCTGCGCTGGAGGTCGAAGGCCAGCAATTGGCGTTTGAGCCTGCGGACTACCGCGCGCTGCTGGGCACCTCGGGTGAGCCGACGATTGGCGGGGTTGTTGCCGCCAATATCTCAGGGCCACGGCGGGTGCAGGCCGGCGCGTGTCGGGATTTTCTGCTGGGCGTGCGCTATGTCGACGGGCTAGGGCAGGTCGTCAAGAATGGCGGGCGGGTGATGAAGAATGTCACCGGCTATGACCTGGTCAAGCTGATGGCGGGCTCCTGGGGGACGCTGGGGGTGCTGACCGAAGTGTCGTTGAAAGTGTTGCCGAAACCCGAGGCGGTCGTGACCCTGGGCGTGCCAGTTGCCCATGCCTCGGGCGCGGTTGAGGTTCTGTCTGCCGCATTGAGGTCGCCTTATGAAGTGAGCGGGGCTGCGTTTGCCCCTGAAACGGGTCAGGCCTTGCTGCGGATTGAGGGGTTTGCGGATTCGGTTGCGTATCGTGTCGAACGATTGCAGGACGTGCTGTCGGGGTTTGGAGAGGTCGCCGTTGTTGAGGATTCAGATGCCACTTGGTGCGCGATCCGGGACGTGACCCCGTTCGCGGGGAAAGAGGGCGATGTCTGGCGGATCTCGGTCAAACCCAGCGATGCGCCGGAAATCACTGCGCGGCTTGAGGCGAACAAACTCCTGCTCGATTGGGGCGGCGGTTTGATCTGGGCGTTGGTGGATGAGGGCACCGATGTCCGTGCGCGGCTTGGCGGTTTTCAGGGCCATGCCTCGATCGTGCGGGCGAAATCCGAGACCGTTGAGGCGCTAGGCCGGTTCCAATCTGAGCCCACACCGGTTGCAGCCCTGAGCCAAGGTTTGCGGCAGCGGTTCGATCCACAGGCTCTGTTTAATCCGGGATTGATGGGGTAGGCCGATGCAGACGACTTTCACCGAAGAACAGTTGCATGACCCAGGCATCCAGCGCGCAAACGAGATCCTGCGCAGTTGCGTCCATTGCGGGTTTTGCACCGCCACATGCCCCACTTATCAGGTGCTGGGCGATGAGTTGGACAGCCCTCGCGGCCGTATCTACCTGATCAAGGATATGCTTGAGAATGAGCGTGTACCGGACGAGAAGACGGTCAAACATATCGACCGGTGCCTGTCCTGTTTGGCTTGCATGACGACCTGCCCGTCAGGCGTGCATTACATGCATCTGGTCGATCACGCGCGCGAGTATATTGAGAACAACTACAAGCGCCCATTGTCCGATCGTGTGCTGCGCTGGGTTCTGGCGCAGATCTTGCCCTATCCGATGCGGTTTCGCTGGGCGCTGATCGGGGCCAAGCTGGGGCGTCCGTTCCGGTTTCTGATGCCGGATGCTCGGCTGCGGGCGATGCTGGATATGGCGCCGAAACATATCCCACCGGTCAGTCGCAACGACGACCCGCAGAGCTTTGCGCCCAAAACGCCGCGTAAAAAGCGAGTGGCTTTGATGACGGGCTGTGCGCAAAAGGCGCTGAACACCGATATCAACGACGCGACGATCCGTCTGCTGACCCGGTTGGGATGCGAGGTGGTGGTGGCCGAAGGGGCCGGATGCTGTGGCGCGCTAACCCACCACATGGGCAAAAGCAAGCAGAGCCACGCGGCGGCGGCGGCCAATATCCGTGCATGGGTGCGTGAGATGGATGGTGACGGGCTGGACGCCATCGTCATCAACACTTCGGGCTGTGGAACGACGGTCAAGGACTACGGGCACATGTTTCGAAATGACCCTCTGGCGCAGGATGCGGCGCAGGTGTCGGCCCTTGCGATGGATGTCAGTGAGGTGCTGATGCAGTTGGACCTGCCCGAGCAGTCGGATCAGGGGCTGACCGTGGCCTATCACGCGGCATGTTCCCTGCAGCATGGGCAGCAGATCAAGACCTACCCGAAGGACCTGTTGAAACGCGCTGGTTTCAAAGTTGTTGAACCCGCTGACAGCCATCTGTGTTGCGGCAGTGCGGGCACGTATAACTTGATGCAGCCCGAAATCTCGGGCCAGCTGAAGCAGCGCAAGGTGCGAACGCTTGAGGCGAAGAAGCCCGACCTGATCGCTGCCGGAAATATCGGCTGCATGATGCAGATCGGATCGGGAACCGAGCTGCCGATCGTCCATACGGTCGAGCTTCTGGATTGGGCTACCGGAGGTCCCGAGCCGCGTGGTTTGCAGGCGGGTGGGGCGACCTCCGAGGTGCCTATTTTGCGCTAGGCAGCGATGATGCGCCTTGGCATCAGTTGAACAGGAAATTGCCGTCAACCCGACCTGCCCTATTTTCGCCCAACGCGACCCGTAGAACATTTGACCGGAACGGATAGCCGGGGAACCGCGTGCGCAACTGGATCAACGCCATCGTGCTGAGTGTGCTGCCAATGGCCGCCTCGGCGCAGGACACCGGGCTGAAAAGCCTTGAGACGTCGGATTCCGGACGGCAATGGATGGCCGTTGGGCGGCTGGATATTGATGGCACCGGGTTTTGTACCGGCGCGCTGATCTCGCCAACGCTGGTACTGACAGCCGCGCATTGCCTGTTCGAAAAACACACCAAGAAGCGAATCGACCCGTCGCGGATCGAGTTTCTGGCGGGTTGGCGACGCGGGAGCGCTTCGGCCTATCGTCCGGCGCGTCAGGCCGTGATTCATCCGAAATATGTATACAATGGCAGGGCCACCAGCGACCGTGTCCGCTATGATCTGGCATTGATCGAACTTTGGCAGCCGGTTCGAAACACCACCGTTATTCCTTTTGAGACCGGCGCGCGCCCAGATCAAGGCGAGCAGGTGGGTGTCGTGTCCTACGCGCATGACCGGGCCGAGGCCCCGTCGCTGCAGCAGGTTTGTTCGGTTATGGCCGGGCATCGGGGCGTTTTGGTAATGTCCTGCGATGTCGATTTCGGGGCCTCGGGTGCGCCGATTTTTTCGCTGAGCGGTAAACGTCCGCGTATCGTATCTGTGGTGTCGGCCAAGGCCGAGCTTAACGGGGAAAACGTATCGCTGGGCACCGCACTGGATGGATCGCTGCAGTTGTTGCAGGCGGAGCTGTCCAATGGAAATGGGTTTGGCCTGTCTTCTGGCAACACCGGGTCTGGCAAGAATGTCGGGGCAAGGTTTATCCGGCCATGATGCGCGCCTTTGTCTGTTTGTTCCTTTGCGTCTCTTTGGTGGCCACGGCGGCGCAGGCCCAGAGCAATAAACGCACGCTGACGGATCGCGATGACCTCTATGGGTGGGAGGCGATCGGCCGCCTGGATGTGGGCAAACGGTCTTTCTGTACGGGAACGCTGATTGCGCAGGACATGGTGCTGACAGCCGCCCATTGTGCCTTGGACAAACGCACAGGACAGGCCTATGAGCCGGGCGAGGTGACATTCCGCGCCGGGCTGAGCAATGGCGTCGCCCTAGCCGAGCGCAAGGTGGTGCAGATTGCCACGCTTCCAAGCTATGGGACCAATGACCCTCTATCGTCTCAGGGTGTCCGGGAAGACGTGGCGCTGATGCGGCTGGATGAACCGATCCCCTATTCGATTGCCGACCCTTTTGTCCTTTATAAGGGGCCCGTCATCGGCTCGGAACTCAGTGTAGCCTCTTACGGGCGAGGCCGGTCCGAGGCCATAACGCGCGAAAAATCCTGTCGAATCCTGGATCGGCGAGACGGGCTGATCACCTTTGATTGCGATGTCACCTTTGGCTCATCCGGCTCGGCTGTTCTGACCAAAAATGGGTCGCGCTGGCAGATTTTGTCGGTCGTCTCCGCCATTGGCGAGAGTGGGGGGCGCAAGATCGGCTTTGGGATGGAACTGTCTCCGGTCGTCTCCGAACTCAAGGCGATCATGCGGCGCGACGCACCCCGGCCCGAAGCTAAGATCCGCAGATTGCAGGTGGGTTCGGGCAAGTCCGCGTCAGGCGCGAAATTCATCAGCTCGGGCGGGGGTTGAACTTACCCAAATTGCTACCCATTTGATTTGTATCGGATCGCCACAACGGGGTCCGGTATCACCCGAGGCCCGTCCAGATCGGAGGGCTGAACATCGTAAATCGCTCGAGGATGAGGATAACGACACATGCGTACATTTGATTTTGCACCGCTGCACCGCGCCACCATTGGTTTCGACCAGATCGCCGACATGATGGACCGCGTTCTGACCAACGACGTGGCACAGCCCAGCTATCCCCCATATAACATCGAAAAAACCGACGCCGACACCTATCGGATTTCCGTCGCTGTCGCCGGTTTTTCCGAAGAAGACCTGTCCGTCGAAGTGAAGGAAAACGCACTTATCGTGGCTGGCAAGAAAGCCGCCGAGGACAAGGACCGCAGCTATCTGCACCGCGGTATCGCCACCCGTGCGTTTGAGCGCCGATTTGCTCTGGCCGACCATGTTCGCGTGACAGGTGCCAGCCATGAGAACGGCATGCTGAACATCGACCTCAAGCGCGAAATGCCCGAAGCGCTGAAACCGCGCCGGATTCAGATTTCCTCGGGTCAGGCCATCGAAAAAGATGTGGTTGATGCCAAGGCCGTGAACTAACGCGCCTTAAGTTCCTGCGGCGGTCTCCTCCTCCCTGACTGCCGCAACACCCGCCCCGCGTTCCTCCAGACGCGGGGCGTTGTTTTTTGCGCTGCTCAAGGGAACCATTCCCTGATCAACCGCGTGGCTTTCCTGTTCCGATCTGCCTATAAGTGGATGAAAAGACCAAGAGCAGTCAGAGGTCATGCATGACCCTATTGGGCATCACATGTCAGAAGGATGACGGGCCGTTTCTGGTGGAATGGCTGGCTCATCACCTTGCGGCGGGCGTCGACCGGTTTCTGGTGCTGAGCCACGATTGCTCGGATGGGTCGGATACGTTGTTGCGGGCGCTGGCCCAGGATGTGCGGATTGATCATCTGCCCTTCACCCCCAAAGGCAACAAGGCGGTGCAGTGGCAGGCGTTGAAACTGGCCTCGGATCACCCAGCTTACGCTTCGGCCGATTGGGCGCTGTTTTTCGATTGTGATGAATTCTTGTGTCTGCGGGATGTCACTCTGCCGGATTTGTTGACCCGGTTTGAGGCAGCATCAGGGTCCTTCGACGCTCTTGCCCTGCCATGGCGGTTCTTTGGCGCGGGTGGTCAAGTACAGCGTGGCAGCGGTTTGACGCCCGAAAGGTTTACACAAGCCGCGCCCGAGGATTTGCATTTTCCGCTCGGCCACCTGTTCAAAACGCTCCACCGCCCGGAGGCGTTTCAAAAGCTGGGGGTGCATCGGCCCCGCAGCAAACCGTCAAAACCCGCGCGCTGGATCGGCCCGGATGCGGCGGACCTGCCTGCGGGTTTCGCGGGGAATGATGGCGCGATTTCGCTCTATGGTCTGCCAATGGGCGCGCGTCAGGTTTGGTTGAACCACTATGCCCTGCGCTCGCGTGAGGAGTTCATGGTTAAACGCGCCCGCGGTTTGCCGAACCACATGGATCGCGAGATCGGAATGACCTATTGGGCCGAGCGCAACTGGAACACGGTCGAAGAGACAAGCATTGCCGCGATGATGAACACGACCCGCGCTGTTTATGCCGATCTGATGGGTTTGCCCGGCGTAGCCGCCGCGCATGAGGCCTGCCTGAACTGGCACCGTGCCGCCTATGCGGCTTTGCAGCAAGATATCGAGGCCGTGCGGTTGGAGTTCCGCCTAGGGTTGGTCAACAGCATCCCGCCCTCCGCTCAAGAGGGGGCTGCGTTTGTTGCCCGACAGATCTCGCTTTTGTCAAAGGCGGCTGAGTGATGGGGCTGATCGAACGGCAGTTTGCAGGTCAGGATTTGGGTGTTGCGATCCTGCTCGATGCGGTCGTGCATCAGGATGGCGGCGCGCAGGTCGTCACGTTGTTCTTTGATCGTTTGATTGCGGCTGAGGAAGTCATCCCCCCTGAGGGCAGCGTAGCTGAGGAGGCAGGCGCCGTGGGCGACGCGCGCATCCTGCGATATCGCTTGCCGCAGGACGCCCACCCTCGATTTACGATCTGCGGGGAGGCCTTTGATCTGAACTGTGCGCCCTCGGAATGCGCGCTGTTTGACGGGCAGAACGCCTTCATCGCCCAACGCAACGGCGAAAGCGCTGACATCGTGTTGCAGTGGCTGGCCTATCATATCGAAACGCAGGGGCTTGAGGCCGCGGTGATCCTCGACCGAGCCCCTCCGGGTGCCGAGGACGGGTTTGCCGCCGCGCTTCGCGAGGGTCTGGAAAGCCATGCCTTGCCCTGTCAGGTGGTTCTGGTCCAAAGCCCGGTGCCGCTGGGCAAACCCGACCTGCCACCCGAGGCGCACCCGTTTTGCGTTAGCGAGTCTCCGGGCAAGGACCGGATGGAGGTCCCGCCCCCTAGCCCATGGGACAGCCCGCTTGGCGCGTTTTCGGTCTATGAGATCTTGCGCACACGGTTTCTGGCGCAGGCGCGCGCCGTGGCAAATATCGACGTGCATGATCTGATGGTCGAAACAGATACATTCGTCTTCGACGCAGCCGTTGCATCCGAGGGTGGACTGATCGCGTTGTTCGGACGGCATTGCTATCCGTGGCGCGTGCGTGCGGGACAAAAGGCGCATTTCGGTGATCATATCTGTGTGCAGTTCGATGCCACGGGCGGTCGGCAGCGCTGGTGCATCGCGCCGGCCAAGTCTGCCCCTGATGCGGTCTGGCGGTTGGTCCGGGTCGGAAATGCGCGCCCGGATTCGACCCTAACTATGGGGTTCTACCGTCACATGCTGTTGCGACACCCGACACGCTCGATCTCGAAAATCGTGCCCAAGACCTCTCTGATCGAGCATGAGCCGCTGTTGCACCAATCCGTCACGACCTGGGGGTACAAGCCAGTGCGGATGCCCGAGTTGGAGGTCACCTCAAAGGAAACAGGGCGCGGGCGGTGTGCCATCGTGACTACGATGAAGAATGAAGGCCCGTTCATTCTGGAATGGCTCGCCTATCATCGGGCCATTGGGTTCGATGACTTCCTGATCTACACCAATGACTGCACCGACGGCACCGATACGATGCTGGAGATGCTGCAAAGCAAGGGCCTGGTTCAGCATCGCAACAACCCGTTTCGTCAGATGGACATGCGCCCGCAGCACGCGGCCCTGCATTCCGCGGATGATGAGCAGATCGTCAAAGACGCGACGTGGGTCGCCTGCATTGATGTGGATGAATACGTGAACATCAAATGCGGCGACGGCACTCTGGACGCGCTGTTTGCCGCCGTGCCTGACGCCAACATGATCGCGATGACCTGGCGATTGTTCGGTAACGGAGACCTACACGGGTTCGAAGACAGGCCCATCATCGAACAGTTCCAGCGCTGCGCCCCCGAATATGCCCGCAAACCGCATCAGGCCTGGGGTTTCAAGACGCTGTTTCGCAATATCGGTCTGTTCCGAAAGCTGGGCGTACATCGCCCCAAGGGCCTCAATCCGCAATTGTGGGAGGAGATCAACTGGGTCAACGGATCCGGCGCGCCGATGCCGCGTTCGATGTTTCGCAATGGCTGGCGGTCCACAATCAACACCTATGGCTATGATCTTGTGCAGCTGAACCACTACGCCGTCCGCTCGGCCGAAAGCTTTCTGGTCAAGCGCGACAGGGGCCGGGTGAACCACGTTGAGCGGGATCAGGGCCTCGCCTACTGGTTCCGCATGAACAACAACTACGTCGAGGATCACTCTATCGCGCGTATGGTGCCAGCGATGCGGGCTGAACTGGATCGGCTGCTCAGCGATCCCGAGATCGCCGCCGCGCATGCCGATTCGGTAGATCGCCACCGCGCCAAGATCGCGGAACTGAAGGCCACACCGAACTACGCCGCTTTCTACGCCGAACTGACAGGCGCGCGCCTTGAAAAGCTTGCGCGTCTGCACCGGCATTTCGGAGCGAATATTTTCCTCAAAGGCCCCTCATCCATTCCGGATGACGTGCTGGAGCGCGACCCCGACAAGGATTGGTTCTTTACCGTCGATCATGACGGGGAAACCCAGCATTAGAGCCTAAAGCGCGGCTTTCAGCCTGTTGACCAGCTCATCCATTTCCGGATCCAGCTTCATTGAGGCTGCTTTGCGCCGGTGCCATTCGACCGCCCGCGCGTGCAGATCGCCCAAAACCGGGTCCGACTTCAGTTCCTCCGCTAGCTTGTTGCTTTGTGGGGCGTAGCGCTCGATCGAGGTGTCTTTCTCGTCGTTGAGGTTGAACCTGTCCCAGTATTCCATGCCCAGCACGTGGTGGCTGTGGTTCGCCCGCCCGCGTGCGCGTTTGATCAGGAAACTCTCCATCGAGCGCAGCGCATAGTGGTTGACCTGCGCGTGGGTGAACAGAGGCGGGTTCTCAGTGCGGACACCATCTACGACGTAGTCCGCGCCGCCGGGCAAAACACGTTTGGTGTCCGAGACATGCTCATCCAGCGACACCGGGGCATGCAGACCCATCCGCTTGAATTTATGCTGGTTGGTGTAGATGGATTTGACGAATTTGCCTGTGTTGGGCCGCTCCTTCGCGTCCCATTCAAACTCACCCATGGTGAATTGCTGGGTGACGGGCGCATCGTCGAAGCGCTCGATATGGTCCGGGCCAAAAATCCGCCACGGCACCGAGATCACATCCGCATCCGCACCGGACCCTTCGACCAGCGCGCGGGCCGAGCCGTCATCCATATGGATATTCAGATACTCATCCACATCGCAGACAAACACCCATTTGGCCTCCATCACGATGTCATAGCGGCGCGAGGCCTGCCGCAGGGCCGAGCGGTGAATGCCGCCGCCGCGAATGATCGTGTTGTGCTGGGTGACCAGCCCCATCTCTTGCAGGCGCAGAAGGATTTCGACCGTGGGGTCGGTGCAGTCATTCGTGCAGACCAGAATGTGGTCGAAGCCCAGCGTTTTGTAATGCGCCACCCAATCAATGATGTAGGGGCCTTCGTTTTTCATCGTGGAGACGACTGTATAAGTCTCGTTGCTCATGACTGTCTGCTCGCTTGCCTGCCGTGGCGCCTGGGTCTTGCCTATGCGGCGCAAAACGGGATGCACCAAGGTCACGCCCGGCCAACTATTCGCGCCTGCTGCGTAATCTGGCGGTACCCAAGCGCGGCGCAAGACCTTAGGATCAAGAAAACGACGCGTGTGCCAAAATACACGCAGGCACAAGGATACGCGGATGGCACGCACGCGCGAGATCGGCACGTTATGGATCGGTGGCCCGCTCAGTTGGCTTGAACAGCTGTGCCTGAAATCCTTTGTGGATAAGGGGCAGAAGATCACCCTGTTTTCCTACGAGGATATCCCCAACGTCCCTGATGGTGTGATCCGCCGCGACGGGCGCGAGATCATAGATACCGACGATTTCATCAAATACGAACAGAAGAACTCCTTCGCGCTGTTCGCCGATTGGTTCCGGCTGCACATGATCCAAAAATGCCCCGGCATGATCTGGATCGACACGGATGTCTTTTGCCACCGCCCCATAACCTATGACAGCGACTTTGTCTTTGGGTATGAGCTGCCGGACTCGCCTCGGATCAACAACGCGGTGCTGGGGATGCCTTCGGACAGTGAGCTGCTGCGCCAGATGCTGGACTTCACCGAGGATCGCTATTCCATCGCGCCGTTCCTGCCGAAGGCGAAACAGCGCGCCATGCAGCAGGCGGCGGAAAGCGGTAACCGGGTTCACATTTCGCAGCAGCCATGGGGTGTCTGGGGGCCGATGATGGTAACCCATTTTGTTCACGCGTTGGGTTTGGAGCACCACGCCCTGCCGGTCAGCGCCTTCTACCCGGTCACCTTCCCCGAGCGCTACAAGTTCATGCGTCGTGTGGCGTTGGCCAAGCAGCTGATTACCGAAGACACCACGGCACTTCATCTGTGGGCTTCGAACAAGCGCCAGTTGGGCAATCATCACAACGGCCTGCCGCCTAAGGGCACATATCTTGCCAAGCTCGTGGCCGAGACGGGCATCAACCCCGTCCTCGCGCCGATCAAAGGGCGTGGGCACACCGTGTTTGACGGCGCGCTGATTGATGAGGTCGACCTGACCGAGGTCCGCTCGGTTGCGGATCTGACCGGCAAGGCGCGCAGCTTTGTTCTTGCGCTGCATCACAAGTTCGATTGCGACGTCAAGCTGGTCGACGTCAACCGTCGCGGTAAGTTCAAATCCGAAGAGGAGCCGTGGATTGCCGACTATGTCGCCTTTCTCACTGATCACGAGGTCGACCGGGACCGGATCGAAATCATCACCTCTGAGGACCAGCTGAAGCCGGTGGACGTGCTGTGCAATCTCCAAGGGTTCGGCGATCACTATAGGGTGCCGTTCCTTGAGAAATTCCTGACCCGGATGCTGCATTCCGACACGCGGCTGTTCATGGATATCCGCAAAGGCTCGGGCGCGTTTCCATTCCTCAAGGCGTTCGGGACCAATGAAAAGATCGCCACCTCCAAGGTCGATGGGCACGAGGTCACCCGCGTAAAGGTTCTGCCCAAACCGCCTGAACCCACCGATGCAGAAAGCAGCTGGACGCGCATTGCGACCGAGCTGGCCGGCAAAGACGGCTGGTATCGGCCTGGCGACAATGGGCATTCGCTGCTTTTTATGCCGCGCTCGAAGGATACTCTGGTGGTGACCTTCGATAATCTGGACGTGGCGATGAACAACAGGACGGATCGCCGCCCCTGGGGATATGCGTTCATCAAAGAGCAGAACTGGTCGATGCTGTCCGCCATCGCAGGCGGCTGGACCTGGTATCGTGAACCCTGGGTCTATGACCAATTCGATGACCTGAAGCAAAGCGGTTTCTTTGCGCAGTTTCAGCGCGTTGTGTTCTACGGGGCCTCGATGGGCGGCTATGCGGCCTGCGCCTTTTCTCCGGCGGCACCGGGCTGCGATGTGGTTGCGATCTCACCGCAAAGCACGGTCGACAAGTCCGTGGTGCCGTGGGAGACGCGCTATAAAACCGTATGGGATCGGGACTTTACCGGGCCTTACGGCGATGCCGCGCAGGTCAGTCAGGCGGCGCGGCGGGTGTCAATCCTCTATGATCCCTACGAGCCGCTGGATGCGGGCCACGCGGCGCGATTCACCAACGCCAATGTCTCACATCTGCGCGCGCCGCTGCTGGGGCACCGGCTGGGGTCCTCGCTGCTGCAAATGGGCATTTTGCATCCGATCATTCTTGGGGCCCTGAATGGCAGCTTAAGCGAGGCGGACTACTACACCCTTCTGCGCGCCCGCAAGCAAAGCCCGCGCTATCAACGCGAGTTGTTCAAACGCGCCGTCAGCAAAGGCCACAAAGACCTCGCCCGCCGCCTTGGCGCGCATATCCTAAAACAAAACCCCAACCGCGCGGTGCGGCTGGGGTTGAAAGAGCTGGGATGAAACCCCCGCTCAGGCGCGTTTTTCGCCGATGGAGGCCACGTCCAGTACTTCCAGCACCTTGGCCTCGATCTGTTCGGCATTCATGCCCGCCACCGCATACATATCCGCCGGGCTGGCCTGATCAATGAAGATGTCGGGCAGGACCATCGAGCGGTATTTGAAGCCACGATCAAACACGCCTTCGTCGGCCAACAGCTGCGCGACGTGGCTGCCGAAGCCGCCCACGGCGCCTTCTTCGATGGTGATCAGCGCCTCGTGGTTTTCGACCAGATCGAGGATCAGATCGCGGTCCAGCGGCTTGGCAAAGCGCGCGTCCGCAATGGTCGGAGTGATGCCGCGTGCCGATAGCGCCTCGGCTGCTTTCTGCACCTCGGCCAAACGGGTGCCGAAGGATAACAAAGCCACGCGCGCGCCTTTCTGAAGCAACCGGCCTTTGCCGATTTCAAGAACCTCGCCGCGTTCGGGGAGGTCAACGCCAACGCCCTCACCTCGGGGATAGCGGAACGCAATCGGGCCGTCATCATGGGCTGCGGCGGTGGCCACCATATTCATCAGCTCAGCCTCATCTGCGGCGGCCATGACGACCATGCCGGGCAGGTTGGCCAAATAGGCAATGTCGAACGACCCGGCATGGGTGGCCCCATCCGCGCCAACAAGCCCGGCCCGGTCGATGGCAAAGCGCACGGGCAGGCGTTGGATCGCCACGTCATGCACAACCTGATCATAGCCGCGCTGCAGGAATGTCGAATACATCGCGCAGAAGGGTTTCATCCCGCCTGCAGCCAGCGCGGCACAGAAGGTCACGCCATGCTGCTCGGCAATCGCCACATCAAAACAGCGAGAGGGGTAGCGTTCCGCGAACAGGTTCAGCCCGGTACCATCGGGCATGGCGGCAGTGACGGCAACGATCTTGTCATCCCGTGCAGCCTCTTCCACCAACGTTTTGCCAAAGACCGAGGTATAGGACGGCGCGTTTGAGGGCGCTTTCTTCTGTTCCCCCGTGACCACATCGAACTTGGCGGTTGCGTGGCCCTTGTCGCGGGCCTGCTCGGCCGGGGCATAGCCTTTGCCCTTTTTGGTCAGCACATGAATCAGGATCGGCCCCGTCGCCCGTGCCTTGACGGTGTGCAGAACCGGCAGCAACTGGTCCATGTCATGCCCATCAATCGGGCCTAGGTAAGAGAACCCGAGCTCTTCGAACAAGGTCCCGCCAACGGCCATTCCTTTGAGCATCTCTTTCGCGCGTTTGGCCCCTTCGCGGAACGGCTCGGGCAGCAGAGAGACCGCGCCCTTGGCGGCAGCCTTCAGCTCGTGAAACGGTTCCTCGGCGTAAATGCGCGACAGGTAGGTCGACAGCGCCCCGACGGGCGGCGCGATGCTCATCTCATTGTCGTTCAGGATCACGATCAGGCGCTTTCGCAGGTGTCCTGCGTTGTTCATCGCCTCAAACGCCATGCCCGCAGACATTGAGCCATCACCGATCACCGCAATCGCATCGCCCAGCCCTTCGGGCGTCACACCGCCCAGATCGCGCGCCACGGCAAAGCCCAACGCGGCACTGATCGAGGTGCTGGAATGCGCCGCGCCAAACGGGTCATAGGGGCTTTCGCTGCGTTTGGTGAAGCCGCTGAGGCCATCCTTCATGCGCAAGGTGCGAATACGGTCGCGGCGCTCGGTTAGGATCTTGTGCGGATAGCACTGATGCCCGACATCCCAGATAATCTTGTCGCGCGGTGTGTCGAAGACTGCATGCAACGCCGTCGTCAGCTCAACCACACCAAGGCCTGCACCCAGATGCCCGCCGGTGACCGACACGGCCGAGATCGTCTCGGCCCGCAATTCCTGCGCCACCTGATGTAGTTGAGCGTCCGAGAACTGCTTCAGATCCGCAGGGCGGTTTACAAGGTCCAGCAGTGGCGTATTCGGACGGTCAGACATTTGGCGCGTTCCTGGCTTAGCTGTCCCGGGCAATAACGAAGCGAGCAGCGTCCTTCAAGGTTTCAGCCTTGGCCCCATACCCATCCAGCGCGGCGCAGGCCTCGCCTACCAGCTCGGCTGCACGGGTCTTGGCTGCATCCAATCCCAGAACCGAAACAAAGGTTGCTTTGCCTGCATCCGCGTCTTTCTGCAGCCGTTTGCCTGCCTTTTCGGCATCGCCCTCGATATCCAAGATGTCATCGGCGATTTGAAAAGCAAGCCCAAGGGCTTGGGCATATTGGCGCAACGGGGTCGGATCGGCCTGCGCCAACCGAGCGCCCGCGCAGGCGGACCACTCGATCAACGCCCCCGTCTTGCCTGCTTGCAGCCGTGTGATTTCGTCCAGCGACAGCGGGGCAGAGGCCGTTTCAGCCGCAATATCCAGTGCCTGCCCCAGAACCATGCCCTGCGCCCCACTTGCCTTGGCCAGAGTCATCGCCAGTTCGGCGCGAATCTCGGGCTTGCCAACTTCGGGCCGCGTGCAAAGCTCAAACGCAAGGGTCTGCAAGGCATCCCCGGCCAGAACGGCGGTGCCTTCGTCCCATTTCACGTGAACCGTTGGGCGCCCGCGTCGCAGGTCATCGTCATCCATACAGGGCAGGTCATCATGGACCAGGGAATAGGCGTGCAAAGCCTCAATGGCTGTCGCGGGCCAGATTGCCTGAGCGGCCTCAACGCCATGCAGGCGCGCGCTTTCCAGAACCAGAAACCCACGCAGACGCTTTCCGCCTTCGGTGGCGTAGGCCATGGCCCGCGTCACATCCAGATCGTCAAGCGCCCCCAGAACCATATCAAAATGGCTCTGAATCCGCGCCGCATCCTGCGCCAGCCTGTCGCGAAACATTTACTGACCTTCGACTGGAGTCGTCCCGGTTGGCTGCCCGCTGGCGTCCAGCGTGATGGCGGCGACCTTCTCTTCGGCACGCTTCAACTCATCTTCGCAGCGCTTTTTCAAAGCCGCGCCGCGTTCATAGAGCGCAATCGACTGATCCAGCGCCACGTCACCGCGTTCCAGCTGGCCCACTACAGCCTCAAGCTCTTTCATCGCTTGTTCAAACGTCATCTGCTCAACGGGGGTATCGGTCATCGTGCTGCCTTCATCAGTTCTTCCACATGGGCGCGTGTCGCCTCGGCCAATGCGTTCAGATCATACCCGCCTTCCAAAGTCGAGACGATACGGCCCTCACAAACCTCATCGGCGATCTTGCACAGTTCCTCAGTGATCCAGGCGAAATCGCCCGTGGACCAGTTCAGATTGGCCAATGGATCATCCTGATGGGCATCAAACCCAGCCGAGATAATGATCAGCTCGGGCTTGAAGGCTTTCAGGCGCGGAAAGGCCTGCGCCTCATAGGCTGCGCGCATCTCGGCCCCACCGCTTGCGGGTGGCAGGGGGATGTTCAAAACCGTGTCATAGGCTCCGGTTTCATCGGGGCGACCGGAGCCAGGCCACAGGGGCATCTGCTGGCTGGTGATCACGAGCGCGCGTTTTTCGTCCCATAACAGGTCCTGCGTGCCATTGCCGTGATGCACATCGAAATCCACAACCGCGACACGGGCCAGCTCGTGATGATCTAGCGCATGTTTGGCACCCAAAGCGGCATTGCCGAATAGGCAAAACCCCATCGCCTTTTCGGTCTCAGCGTGATGCCCCGGAGGCCTAATGGCGCAAAACGCATTCGGGACCTCGCCAGACAGCACCAGATCCACCGCCCGAACAACGGCCCCAGCGCCGCGATACGCGGCGTCGACCGAGCCCGGAGACATAAAGGTATCCCCATCAATCTGTGTATACCCTTCTGCAGGCCGCGCGGCCCGGATATCACCGATATAGTCTTCGGGATGAACCCGCAGCAAATCATCATCCGCCGCCATCGGAGCGGTCCTGCGGTCCAGATCCAAAGCCTCCAGCGCGTGCAGAATATGCTCCAGCCGCGCCACCCGCTCGGGGTGGCCATCCGGGGTCACATGGTCCAGACAATCTGCATGGGTCAACAAAGCCGTCTTCATCGGGATCCTCTCTTCATCTGGCTAAAAGTATCCTCGCCGAAGGCATAAAATCGCCGCGCAGCGGCCCGGTCAATCCGGTGCCAGCATATACCCTGCTCCGCGAACGGTTTGCAGGTATCGAGGCTGCTTGGGGTCCTGTTCGATCTTGCGGCGCAACCGCGTGATCTGCACGTCGACGGCCCGCTCCTGCGCCTGCCCCTTATCGCGTCCCAGATCCTCAACCAGTTTTGCCCGGCTGATCGGCTCCCCCGGTTTGGCCGAGAAGATCTTCATCAACTGGCTTTCAGTTGCGGTCAGACGCACCGGGTCCTCACCCTGCCACATCTCTCCTCGTTCGATATCATAGCGGATCGGGCCAAGGGTCAGGATTTTCGCCGCTGCATCCTGGGCCGGAGCTTCGGGCATCCGCCGCAGAATAGCATTGATGCGCAACAACAGCTCTTTCGGCTCAAACGGTTTGGCCAGATAGTCATCCGCCCCGGCCTCAAGCCCGGCAATCCGATGCTCGGTTTCGCCGCGCGCCGTTAGCAAAAGGATCGGCGTGCTGTGGGTCTCGCGCAGCGCTTTGGTCAGGCTCACACCATCCTCGCCGGGCATCATCACATCCAGAACGATCATGTCGAAGTCCAGCCCGGACAGTACACGCCGCGCATGCGCCGCGTCCCGCGCCGCGGTCACCAGAAACCCGTTCCGCATCAGAAACTTCTTCAGCAGGTCGCGAATGCGCTCGTCATCATCGACGATCAGCAGGTGGGCATCCATATCGCTCATGAGGTCGTATCCCGCAACTTCTTGTAAGCATGACGCATATCAGCATCCATCATTGCTTCAAGTACTTTGCGGAACCCGGCCACGGCCTCGGGCCCCGCATCCTTGTAAGCAGCCCGCATCCGCGCGCGCTGGGCGTCTGACAATGTCGCCTCAAGCGCGCGGCCTTTTTCCGTCAGAAACAGATGCCGTTCGCGCTTGTCGACGGTCCCAACGCGGCTTTCGACCATACCGTCTTCGATCAGCGTCCGCAGCACCCGGTTCAGGGATTGTTTGGTCACGCCCAGAATGGCCAGCAGGTTGTTGACCGTCGTGCCGGGGGCGCGGTTGATGAAGTGGATCGCCCGGTGATGCGCCCGCCCATAAGACATGTCCGACAGGATACGATCCGGATCCGCCGTGAACCCCCGATAGGCGAAAAACATCGCCTCAATCCCCTGCCGCAACTGCTCATCGGTTAGGAATAACAGGCTTTCGCCCCCATAAATCGGGGCGGGGCGGATTTCGGACATATCATGCCTCATGCGTTACTCGATCTACAGTTTAAGTCAGCCTTATTGACATTCCAAGGGCAGACAGGTATCGAATCGCAGTTTTTGCGCAAGATTGTGTCCGCTCCGGTCCTAACTAGCGCAACATTCGCAAATTCAACCCGGTTCAGGAGGTTTCGCATGGCGGGGTATGATGATCGTGATGGCACCATCTGGTTGGATGGCAAGCTGGTCCCATGGCGCGAGGCCAATGTCCACATCCTTACACATGCGATGCACTACGCCTCGTCCGTGTTCGAGGGCGAGCGCGCTTATAACGGCAAGATCTTCAAAAGCCGGGAACATTCCGAACGTCTGATCGCCTCGGCCGAGGCGTTGGATATGCCGATGCCCTACGATGTGGATCAGATCGAGGCCGCCAAGGAAGAGGCCCTGAAAGCCAGCGGCCTACAGGACGCTTATGTCCGCGCGCTGGTCTGGCGTGGTTCGGGCGAGGATATGGGCGTGGCCTCGGCCAAGAACCCCGTGCGGATGGCTGTCGCCGTCTGGCCGTGGGGAGCTTACTACGGCGACGCCAAGATGCAGGGCGCCAAGCTGGACATCGCGGAATGGAAGCGCCCTAGCCCCGAGACCATTCCGGTTCACGCCAAAGCGGCGGGCCTCTACATGATCTGCACGATCTCCAAGCACAAGGCCGAGGCCAAGGGCTGCTCGGATGCGTTGTTCATGGACTGGCGCGGCTATGTGGCCGAGGCCACCGGGGCCAACGTCTTCTTCGTCAAGGATGGTGAGGTCCACACACCGCTGGCGGATTGCTTCCTGAACGGCATCACCCGCCAGACCGTGATCCAGATGCTGAAAGACAAAGGCATCACCGTGCATGAGCGCCGCATCAAGCCCGAGGAAATGGCTGATTTCGAGCAATGCTGGCTGACCGGTACGGCGGCCGAGGTTACTCCGGTCGGGCAAATCGGCGACTACACCTTTGAGGTTGGCGATCTGACCCGCGAAATCGCGGAAGATTACGAGAAACTCGTCCGCTCCTGATAAGACCTGAAACCCCCGCTTCGGCGGGGGTTTTTGTTGCAGATCGTGCAGAGTGTTTTGCAGATCGTTCAACAGCATGGACCTTGGCGCGCTGCGCTGTATCTTTGGCCTATGTTGGACCTACTCAGCGATATCCTCACCCGCCTGTCCCTGCGTGGTACGTTCTATTTCCGAACCTCCTTTACCCCGCCTTTCGGGATTCAGGTGCCCGGCTTTGAAAACGTGGCCCGGTTTCATTTCGTCCAACGCGGAGAGCTGAAGGTCCACATCCCGGCAACTGGCGAGACCGTGCGCCTGAAACAGGGCGACCTGATCGTGATCCCGCATGGCGCGCAACATGCGCTGCTGTGCAATGAGGTCAGGCCGTTTGACGCTCTGCCGTTAGAGCAAGTCCTCGACATCGCGGGCTATACCGGTGAAGGCGTTCTGGTCTATGGCGGCGGGGATGAGGAACGCGACACCCAACTGATCTGTGGGCATTTTTCCTTCACGGGACAGGCTGGCCGGAATGGCACCGGTCATATGCTGATCGACCGGCTGCCGCCCTACATCCTGATCCAGAACTACGGACAAGAAGCGGGATCGTGGATTGAGGCCACCCTGCGCATGATCGGCTCAGAAGTGTCCGGCGCGCGGATTGGCGGTGACCTGATTGCCCTGAAACTGTCCGAAGTGCTGTTTGCACAAGCGATCCGGGCCTATCTGGAACATCAAAGCCCCGGCGATGACGCCCTGGCCGGATTTGCCGACCCGCGGATCTCGCGCGCTTTAACCGCGTTCCACCAAGCCCCCGCGCAAGAGTGGAGCGTGGCCAGCCTTGCCAATGAGGCCGCGATGTCGCGCACGGCCTTTGCTCAGCTCTTTGCCGAGAAGATGGGAACCACCCCGATGCAATATCTGACGGACTGGAGGATGCAGATCGCCTGCCACGGTCTGACCGAGGGGCGTTGGAACGTGGCCGATGCCGCAGCCGAGGCCGGATATGCGTCTGAGGCGGCGTTTTCGCGGGTGTTCAAGAAACAGGTCGGAGTGTCCCCCGCCGCTTATCGCGAGATGCACTGATCCACCGATACTTCTGAACGATCTGCAATGTTTTGAAAACGATCTGGGCTGCTACGCTCCAAGCGCCGTTCCTATTCTTGATCTGTCCCTGATTGAGGAAAGGAAATCCAAATGTCCCTCCGTTTTGTTACCCGCAATATTCACGCCTATCTCGACTATCCTGTTGCCGTTGCGCTGATGGTGCTGCCTTTTGTGCTTGGTCTGGGCCAATCCAACCCGCTGGCACTGTGGCTGTCCGTTGTTACCGGCATTGCCGCTTTCGTCCTGACGGTGCTCACTGACCATCACCTGGGGATTTGGCGGGTGCTACCTTACAAGCTGCATCTGGCCGTGGATCTGGCCGTTGGAGTGACCTTCCTGTTGGTCCCCAGCTTGCTCGGCTTTTCGGGAATCGACGCGCTGTTCTACTGGCTGAACGGGGCCGCTGTAGTCGCTGTGATCTCGCTCAGCGCGCCTGAACAGACCGCAGCGGCCTGAATCCAACCTGTCTCCCACTGCTCAAAGTCGCGCTGTTCTGCGCGGCTTTTTCCTTTTTTAGGCTCTGTTTTTTGGGAAAAACAGTCTCGCTGGCTTGCCCGGTCGTTTTCCCTTGTAAAAACCAACAAAAACAGTCAGAAAAAATCAACGCCAGATGAACCGATCAAGCACATGGTTCCGGGGCGGTCTGTGGGCTCAGCAAGTTCAGTCGTGATGGCCTGCCACCGTTCCGGGAACGACCGAGGGCACCGATGCGTACCAGATTTGAAGAGCTACTATCCGACCCGTGTTGCGCGTCCTGCGATTGCGACGCGCTGGCCTCGGATGTCGAGGCCTATCTGGATCGCAAAACCTGCGACGCAGAAAAATGCCGAGAGCTGAACCAACAGCCCTCGGACGATGTTGTCAGAGAAACACCCAAAAGGGCGCGCGATCAGTAGTCCACGCCACGCTGGGCTTTGATCCCGGCTTGGAACGGGTGCTTTTCTTCGGTCATCTCGGTGACCAGATCGGCATAGTCCCGCAGCTCTTGCGGTGCGTCGCGGCCCGTCAGGAATACGCTGGTCTTGTCAGAGCGGCCGTTCAGCCCCTCGATCACACGTTCAACCGACAGGTATTCATAGCGCAGCGCGATGTTGATCTCATCCAGTACGACCAAATCGTAGTCTCCGCTGGCCATCAGGTCGCAAGCCTTGTCGAACGCGGCTGTGGCGGCGGCGATGTCGCGCTCCCGATCCTGAGTGTCCCAAGTAAAGCCTTCGCCCATCGTGTGCCACGTCACCAGATCGCGTTCTTCGAAAAAACGCCGCTCGCCGGTTTTCCATTTGCCCTTGATGAACTGTACGACGGCCACCTTCTGACCCCAGCCAAGCGCACGGATGACCACTCCAAAAGCGGCCGAGGATTTGCCCTTGCCCTTGCCGGTATTGATCAGCACCAGACCGCGGTCGGGGTCGACCGCTTCGGACACTTTCTTGCGGTGCTTGGCCTGCACCTCTTGCATCTTTTCCTTGTGGTCTTGTGCGTCACTCATGCGGAGCCCTCATTGATTGTTGCGCTCAAACTAAGCGAAGTTAGCAAAAGGTAAAGTCACGGTTTGTGGTCGGTCAGAGACCGCGCCTTGCCGCGCTCCAACCCCAGCTGATGTTCGCGCCAAACCACGACCACATTGCCCGCGATCACCAGTGCCGCACCCAGCAAGATCGCCAGCGTCGGCAGCTCATCGAACCAGAAATAGCTGATCGCAATGGCGAACAGCATGGTGGTGTAGTCATAAGGCGCCAGCATCGATGCCTGACCAAACCGATAGGACGAGGTCACAAGGATCTGCGCAACCCCACCGATCAGACCCACAACGACCAATAACAGAGCCTGATCCAGTGTCGGCATGGTCCAACCCCAAAACACGGTCAGCGATGAAAGCAGCGTTGCCGTGATCGAGAAATAGAACACGATGGCGGCGGGGTGGTCGACCTTGACCAATTGCCGGATATGGATTTGCACAAAGGCCCGCGCGATGGTCGCGGCCAGAACGCAAAGGGCGCCAATCGTTGCCGCCACCTCCATCTCGGTGCTGCCAAGCCGGGGCCAGAGCATGATCAGAACCCCCACCAGCCCTAGCATCACCGCACCGATGCGGATCATGCGAATGCGCTCACCCAACAGCAATGCGGCCAGGACGAGAGTGAAAATCGGGGTCGCGTAGCCTATGGCGGTGACCTCGGGCAGAGGCAGCAGGCTGAGGCCGGTAAAGGTCAGGCCCATCGCGCTGGTGCCCAGAACGCCGCGCCAGAAATGACCCATAGGTTTCTTCACGACAAAACCCTGCGACAGCTCCCCTCGCCAAATCAGCCAGGCGATGATGACGGGAATCGCCAGGAGAGACCGGAAAAATACCAGCTCACCCGGTGGAAAATCTTCGGACAACGCTTTGACCAAGGCCGACATCGAGGTGAACAGCATCAAGGCGGTCAATTTCAGGCCCACAGCAAGAGCGGGGCGGTGCGATGTCAAGGATTGTGCCATTGGCCGGGAACCTGCGCTTTTGGCGCGGAAAGATCAACGACGGGATTGTACCAATCAGGGGGAATTCCAGGCGTCGGGGACAGGGTGGCCGATTTCATCCGCGAAGGCCCTGAGGAATTCAAGCATCTGCGCCCGGCGTTCTTGCGCCAGAGCATGGCCCGCCTCGGTCAGCATATCGTCGGGCAGGCTCAGCAGTTTCACTTTCCAGTGGTCGATTGAGAAATTCAGATCGTCCAGAGCGCGCGCCTTGGCAAAAGGATCCTCGGGGTCGTAGAGATCCCGGCCCAACGCACCCGCGACCGCAAAAGTGCGCGCGATACCGATGGCCCCCAGCGCATCGAGCCGGTCCGCATCTCGCAGGATGCGGGCTTCGGATGTGCGGGGTGGAATGTTGGCCGAGAAGCTGTGCGTCTCGATCGCGTGTTGGGTGGCTTGGATTTGCGCGTCAGAAAAGCCCAATTCCTTTAGAATAGACTCTGATTCCTGAGCGGATTGGCGAGAGGCCAGGTGGCGGTTCGGGTCGTTCTTTGGCAGGTTGATCAGATCATGCAGATAGCTGGCGGCCAGCAGCACGGCCATGTCCGCCTTATCGTCTGCAATCGCTTGCGCGTTTCGCCAGACACGGTCCAGATGGGCCAGATCATGTGCGGGATCGGTTTGCATACGCTGCGCGACGATGCCGCGCAGGCGTGTGCGCAGATCAGCCAATATGTCCACGGTTCTCGCCAATCTGGCCTCGGTGCAGCAGCAGATGGTCAAGGATCACGCAGGCCATCATTGCCTCCCCCACAGGCACAGCGCGGATACCGACGCAAGGGTCGTGGCGGCCTTTGGTAATGATCTCGGTTTCCTCACCGGATTTGGTGATCGTCTTGCGCGTGGTCAGAATTGACGAAGTCGGTTTGACGGCAAAGCGCACCACGACATCCTGCCCCGTGGAGATCCCGCCAAGGATGCCACCGGCGTGGTTCGAGCTGTATTGCGGGCCGTTCTGGCCCATGAAAATCTCATCCGCGTTGGCCTCACCGGTCAGTTCAGCGGCGGCCATGCCTTCGCCGATCTCGACGCCTTTAACAGCGTTGATCGACATCATCGCGGCGGCGAGATCAGTGTCTAACTTGGCATAAATCGGCGCGCCGATCCCGGCGGGGACGCCGCGCGCCACCACTTCGACCACCGCACCGACCGAATTGCCGGACTTGCGCAGACCGTCCAGATAGTCAGCCCAATTCTCGGCGGCCTTGGCGTCTGGCGTCCAGAACGGATTCTGTTCGATCTGCGACCAGTCAAAATTGCCGCGGTCGATCCTATGCGGGCCGATTTGGGTCATATAGCCGGTGATCTGCACATTGGGCGCGATCTGTTTGATCGCTTCGCGCGCCAGCCCTCCCGCCGCGACGCGCGATGCGGTTTCGCGCGCCGAGCTGCGCCCTCCGCCGCGATAGTCGCGGATGCCGTATTTCTGCCAGTAGGTGATATCGGCATGTCCCGGGCGGAACTTTTCCATGATATCACCGTAGTCTTTCGAGCGCTGGTCGGTGTTTTCGATCATCAGCTGAACGGGCGTGCCGGTGGTCTGGCCTTCGAACACGCCGGACAGGATTTTGACCTGATCAGGTTCGCGCCGCTGGGTGGTGAACTTGTTCTGCCCCGGTTTGCGCTTGTCCAGCCAGTGCTGGATCATCGCCTCGTCGATTTGCACGCCGGGGGGGCAGCCGTCGACCGTCGCGCCCAAAGCGGGCCCGTGGCTTTCGCCCCAGGTGGTGACGCGGAAGAGGTGTCCAAAGCTGTTCATCGACATGGGGCGGGCTCCTTTGCGGGGTTGTGATTAGCGGGGAGAGCCTTTGGCCTCAAGTGGATTTGCGTTTGAAATGGGGAGAGGGGGCTCTGCCCCCGCCGCGCAAGCGCGCCTCCCCCGAGGTATTTTCAAACAGAAGAAGGATCAGGCTGCCTTGATCGCCTGGCGGGTTTTCGTGATGTTGAGGGCGGCGTTGGCGGCCTCACGCCCTTTTTGCACGAAGTGGTCGCGGTAGATGGCGTTGTGGTGGTCGGTTTCCTGATATTGGTGTGGAGTGAGCGAGACCGACAGGACCGGGACGCCTGTGTCGAGGCTTGCGCGCATCAGGCCATCAACCACGGCCTGGGCCACGAAATCGTGACGGTAGATGCCTCCATCAACCACGAAGGCAGCGCAGGCGACGGCTGCGTATTGACCGGTTTGGGCCAAATCACGCGCGATCAGGGGCATTTCAAACGCGCCGGGGACGTCGAGCACGTCAACCTGATCGGCTGGGATGAGCTCCAGAAACCCCTCAAGCGCGCGATCGACGATATCGGAATGCCAGTTGGCTTTGACAAAAGCATAGCGGGTGTGTGTCATCAGGATCTCCTTAGTAAAACAGACACTTCACCCAAGGCGATCACGAGCAGACACGCCGTTTCACCGACGCATCTGGCACGTTCTCTTTCATCCGGACTTTAACCGTCGGCTCTGGCCTCTCACCAGATCTGCTGACACCTCTCCGTAAACACGGTGAGGCCGCTCGCGGGCTTGCGGGTCAACGCCCGCATACCGCCGGTGGGGAATTTCACCCCGCCCTGAGAACGAGGCGGACCTTGCATAGATTGGGCCTCCTCTGCAAGAGATTTGGCAGGAGGAATCTCATGCACCCGAATCCCGCATTTCGCGCTGAGGAGATCAGCCAACATATCGCCTTTGCTCGCGAACGCGCCTTTGGCGTCTTGGCCGTGTCGACGGATGCCGCGCCATTGATCAGCCACGTGCCGTTTCTGCTGTCCGAGGATGGCTCGGTGGCTGAGCTACATCTTGTCCGGTCGAATCCGATTGTTCGGCTGCTGAAGGCACCGCAGGCAGCCCGGATCGCGGTTTCTGGACCGGATAGCTATGTGTCGCCCGATTGGTATGAGGTGAGCG
Organism: Ruegeria sp. AG1; assembly: GCF_056541705.1. Lineage (NCBI taxonomy): Bacteria > Pseudomonadati > Pseudomonadota > Alphaproteobacteria > Rhodobacterales > Roseobacteraceae > Ruegeria > Ruegeria sp. AG1. Next base: position 45,492 of record NZ_JBQFYU010000011.1, read on the forward strand.
ATCAGGTGCCGACATGGAACTATGTCGCCGTTCACCTAACCGGCTTTCTGGAATTGCGCCCGGCGGAGGAGATGCCAAACCTGCTGGACCGGCAGTCGGCGTTTTTCGAAGACCGGTTGCGCCCGAAGCTGCCCTGGCACAGCAGCAAGATGGAGGGCGACGCGCTGGAGCGGATGATGCGGATGATTCTGCCCTGCCGGATGCGGGTCGAGGACATTCAGGGCACGTGGAAGCTTAACCAGAACAAGCCCGATGACGTTCGGATGCGGGCGGCGGAGCAGGTCGGGAGTTTTGGAATCGGCTCGGAGGTGCAGGCCCTACAGGCGTTGATGCGCGCTGTAGAGCTCTCGGGGAAATGACGGCTTTTGTTTTCCGTACCCTGTTGTAAGGTCGGCCCAAACAAAGGAGTGCGCGCATGAAACTCTATCACAGTCTGACTTCGCCCTATGTCCGTAAGGTTATGGTTTTGTTGCATGAAACAGAACAGCTAGAGGATGTTGAGTTGGAAACGGTGGCAGGTACACCTTTAACCCCGGCAGGGCCCTTAATCGGAAAGGCTCCTTTGACCAAGGTTCCGGCGCTGGAGCGGCCCGACGGCCCGACCCTATTCGACAGTCGCGTGATCTGCGCCTTTCTGGATGACCGCGCCGGGGGGCGGTTTTATCCCGAGGGTGCGCGGCGCTGGGATGTTCTGACGCTTGAGGCACTGGCAGATGGCGTTCTGGATGCCGCGCTTCTGATGACCTATGAAAGCCGGCTGCGTCCCGAAGACAAGCAATGGGATGAATGGGTAGACTCGCAATGGGTCAAGGTTGAGCGCGCCTGTGCCGTCCTGAACCAGCGCTGGATGGCGCATCTGTCGGGTCCGCTGGACATGGGGCAAGTGGCCGTTGGCTGTGCGCTGGGCTATCTGGATCTGCGTCATGATGCGCGAGGCTGGCGCAAGGGCAATGATGCCCTCGCAACCTGGTTTGCCGAGTTTGACGCGCGTCCGAGCATGGTCGCCACGCGCCCTGTGACGTAAACCTTACTGGCTGAACGTCGCCAGATAGGCGGCGATGTCGTCCGCGCCTTTCTTGAGCTTCACGCTCATATTGGGGCGGGCGGTATCGTCCTGCAGGAACTCTTTGATGAACCCGATCGGGTCTTCGGAGTATGCGGCGATGTTTTCCTCGGTCCAGACCAGACCTGCGTCACCGGCGCGGATCATGTCGTCGGTGAACATGCCGATGGGTAGGCGTTCGCTGCCATAGCGATAGTCGTTCTCGGATCCGGCGGTGCGGCCCACAACCCCGTATAGGTTGGGGCCTGTGATGCCGCCTTTGACCAGAACCTCGCCATCCTTGATGATCGCGTGGCAGGCCGAGCAGCGGTTGTAGAGTTTTTCGCCTTTGGCGGGGTCTCCGGCCGCGGTGGCTTGGGTCGAAATAGAAATCGTTAACAGAGCGGCGGCCAAGTGGGTCTTTGACATGGGGTGTCTCCTGATCGGCGTTCGCGCGAAACCGGGCATCAGGTATTCGCGCAATAAGTGCAACAGGAAACAGGCCCGTTCGCGGTGCTAAAAATCGTCTATTTCAGGCATATGATTTGTTGCTGAACAAACCCGGTTTCGTATGTCGGATTTTTCAGGTTTTCGCACCAATGCGACCCGCTTGTGCTGTCGGCCCAGGTTCGCTGGTCCCGGTCAGATTGGGGTCACAGGGCGCGAATCAAGCGGGGCTGATTCGACGCTTCGTTGAAACATGAGGACGAGAAACATCAAAAAGACTGCCCCGCGCGATGATAAATTACGCAGATGCGGCGTATTGCGCATTCAACACCGCTGGACGAATACTATTCTGCTCGGTAGAGAATTCCGCTAAGACCCGGCATCCGTGCCGGGTTCCAGCTATTGGCCCGTTCGCACGGGCGCTAGACAATCGGAGAAAACCTCGTGTCCCACGTAGAAGACCACGAAGGCACCCGCAGAGATTTCCTGTACTACGTCGCGGGCGGCGCAGGGGTCGTAGCGACCGGTGCTGCGGTATGGCCTATGATCAATCAGATGAACCCGTCGGCGGATGTGCAGGCTCTGTCCTCGATCCGTACGGATGTAAGCGGGGTTGAGCCGGGTACACAGCTGACGGTCAAGTGGCTGGGTAAACCGGTCTTCATCCGTCACCGCACCGGCGCTGAAATCGCCGAAGCGCAGCAGCAGGACGAAGAAGCGGTAGGTAACCTGCCAGACCCGCTGGCCCGGAACTTCAACATCAACGCAGATGCACCTGCGACCGACGCTAACCGCGTCATGCCATCGCCCGAAGGCGAGGCAGAGGGCGCGTGGATCGTTCAGATGGGCGTTTGTACCCACCTGGGCTGCGTGCCTCTGGGTGATGCAGGCGACTTTGGCGGCTGGTTCTGCCCCTGCCACGGCTCGCACTACGATCTGGCAGGCCGGATCCGCAAAGGCCCCGCGCCTGAGAACCTGCCGATCCCACCGGTCGAGTGGGTCGACGCTTCAACCATTAAACTCGGCTAAGGGAGACCCAACTTATGTCCGGCATTCCCCACGATCACTACGAGCCGAAGTCAAACGGCGAAAAGTGGCTGCATAGCCGCCTGCCTATCGTCGGCCTGATGTACGACACCCTGATGATTCCCACACCCAAGAACCTGAACTGGATGTGGATCTGGGGCATCGTTCTGGCCTTCTGCCTGGTGCTGCAAATCGTTACCGGCATCATGCTGGTTATGCACTACACGCCGCATGTCGATCTGGCCTTTGCCAGCGTCGAACACATCATGCGTAACGTGAATGGTGGCTATTTCATCCGCTATCTGCACATGAACGGCGCGTCGCTGTTCTTTGTTGCGGTATATATTCACATGTTCCGTGGTCTTTACTACGGCTCCTACAAAGCCCCGCGTGAGATCACGTGGATCATCGGTATGCTGATCTACCTGATGATGATGGGCACAGCCTTCATGGGCTACGTTCTGCCCTGGGGTCAGATGTCCTTCTGGGGTGCGACCGTGATCACCGGCCTGTTTGGCGCGATCCCGTTTGTGGGTGATGCGCTGCAGACATGGCTGCTGGGTGGACCCGCAGTGGATAACGCCACGCTGAACCGCTTCTTCTCGCTGCACTATCTGTTGCCGTTCATCATTGCGGCGCTGGTTATCGTGCATATCTGGGCCTTCCACACCACCGGCAACAACAACCCCACGGGTGTTGAGGTACGTCGCGGTTCGAAAGCCGAGGCCGAAAAAGACACGCTGCCCTTCTGGCCGTATTTCGTGATCAAGGATCTGTTCGCTCTGGCGGTCATCCTGGTCGTGTTCTGGGCCATCGTGGGCTTCATGCCGAACTATCTGGGTCACCCCGATAACTATATCGAAGCCAACCCGCTTGTGACGCCTGCACATATCGTGCCCGAATGGTACTTCCTGCCGTTCTACGCGATCCTGCGCGCCTTCACCGGTGAGGTCTGGGTTGTTCAGTTCGCCAGCTTCATCACCGGCGGCATCATTGATGCGAAATTCTTCGGTGTTCTGGCGATGTTCGGTGCGATCCTGGCCATGGCGCTGGCGCCTTGGCTGGACACCTCGACCGTGCGTTCGGGTCGGTATCGTCCGATGTTCAAATGGTGGTTCTACCTGCTGATCATCGACTTTTTTGCCCTGATGTGGCTGGGTGCGATGCCCGCGGAAGAGCCCTACGCGACCTTCTCGCTGATCGCGTCCGCGTACTGGTTTGCCTATTTCCTCGTAATCCTGCCGCTGCTTGGCGTGATCGAGAAACCTCTGGCCCCGCCTGAGACCATCGAAGAAGACTTCAACGCGCATTATGGCAAGGCTGACGCCGACGCCACGCCGGCCGAGTAAGAAGAGGGACCGGAAACATGTTCAAGAAACTTGCAATCGGCGCTGCGTTTGCCCTGGCTCTAACCCCTGCCGCCTCTTTTGCGGCAGGCGACTATGACACTCATATCGAGGATTTCGACTTCTCGTTTGAGGGTCCGTTTGGAACTTGGGATCAGAACCAGCTGCAACGCGGACTTCAGGTCTATACCGAAGTCTGCGCGGCCTGCCACGGCCTGCAATACGTTCCTCTGCGCGATCTGGAAGCGCTGGGTTACAGTGAAGAGCAGGTGATCACTTACGCGGCGGACAATTTCGAGGTTTTCGATCCGGAGTTGGACGATTTCCGCCCGGCAATCCCGACCGACCACTTCCCGGCGAACAACGGAGTTGGCGCGCCGGACCTGAGCCTGATGGCAAAAGCCCGCGCGGGCTTCCACGGCCCCTATGGTCTGGGCATCAACCAGCTGGTCAAAGGCATGGGCGGCGCGGAATACATCGCCTCTCTGCTGGACGGCTACACTGGTGAGGAGAAGGAAGAGGCAGGCACGATCCTTTACGAAAACAAGGCCTTCCCTGGAGGCTGGATTTCGATGGGCCCGCCGCTGTCCGAAGATCAGGTTGAATTCGCCGATGGCCACGCGGCCACTGTCGAAGCCATGTCCGAAGACGTCGCAGCCTTCCTGATGTGGGCTGCGGAGCCCAAGCTGACGGACCGCAAGAACGCTGGTTTTGTCGGCGTGATCTTCCTGACCGTCCTGTCGGTGCTGCTATATCTGGTCAACAAGCGCCTGTGGGCACCGCACAAAGGCAAGCTGCGCGAGCAGTGAAGCTTTTGAGCTTTTGAAACTGAAAACCCTCGCGCCTATCCGGTTGCGGGGGTTTTTCTTTTTCAGGTGGCAGAGGGGCCAGCCCCTCTTGGCCTGCGGCCAATTCACCCCGAGGTATTTTTGGCCAGATGAAGAAAGGATCAGGCTTGAAGCTGGGTTGCTGTTTGTCCGGTGATCGTCGCGGTGATGATCTGGCCTTCGGGATGGGGGGTGTCGAAACTAACCTCGGTGAATTGTTCAGTGCGGCCCATATGCGGGTTTTCCATCAGGATGTGATGGGTTTGGCCGATCTGGGCTGAGAGGTGTTTGGCGACCTGCGCCTCTCCGGCTTTGCGCAGGCGGGCGGCGCGGTCCTTGATGATCTTGCCGTTGACCTGCTGCGGGATGCGCGCCGCTGGCGTGCCTTCGCGTTTGGAGTAGGGGAAAACGTGCAGCCAGGTCAGGTTGCACTCCGTGACCAGTTTTAGGGAGTTTGCGAAATGCGCCTCGGTTTCCGTGGGGAAGCCAGCGATGATGTCGGCGCCAAAGGTCATGTCGGGGCGCAGGCTGCGCGCCTCTTCGGAGAAACGGATGGCGTCATCGCGCAGGTGGCGGCGTTTCATCCGCTTCAGGATCAGGTCGTCGCCATGCTGCAGAGACAGGTGCAGATGCGGCATCAGTCGAGGCTCGGTCGCGATGGCCTGCATTAGGTTTTCGTCCACCTCAATCGAGTCGATCGAACTGATGCGCAGGCGCGGCAGATCGGGCACGAGTTTCAGAATGCGCATGACCAGATCGCCCAGTTTGGGCTGTGCAGGCAGGTCAGCGCCCCATGAGGTCAGATCAACGCCGGTCAGGACGACCTCGTTATAGCCTTTGTCGACCAGCCGTTTGATCTGATCCACGACCACGCCAGCCGGCACGCTGCGTGAGTTCCCGCGGCCATAGGGGATGATGCAGAAGGTGCAGCGATGATCACAGCCGTTCTGGACCTGCACATAGGCGCGTGAGCGGGTGCCGAACCCGTCAATCAGGTGCCCTGCCGTTTCGGTGACCGACATGATGTCATCGACTTGAACGGTTTCGGTTTCGCCGATGAAATCAGCCGCCATGCCTTTCCAGGTGTCGGGCTGCATCTTCTCGGTATTGCCGATCACCGCATCAACTTCGTCCATGGCCGAGAAGGTCTGCGGTTCCGTCTGCGCAGCGCATCCGGTTACGATCAGGCGCGCGTTGGGGTTTTCGCGGCGCAGCTTGCGAATCTCTTGTCGGGCCTTGCGAACCGCCTCGGCTGTAACGGCGCAGGTGTTCACGATCACCGCATCTTGCAGACCCGCTTGCTGAGACAGCTCTTTCATCGCCTCCGTCTCATAGGCGTTCAGGCGACAGCCCAGAGTGGTGAATTTCGGGGCGCTCATCCCAGTGACCTCAGAAATTCCGGGGTCAGAGTGCCCGAGAAAACATGGCAGGTCGGCCCGATCATCCAGACGCCATCATCGCGCCAGTCGATCCAGATTGTGCCGCCGTCCAGCTCGATCTGCACTTTGCGCCCCGTCAGACCGCGCCGGGCCGCAGCAACGGCCGTGGCACAGGACGAAGACCCTGAGGCCAGCGTGATGCCCACACCACGCTCCCAGACGCGCATACGGATGTGGTCCGGTCCGATCACCTGCGCCACCTGCACATTGGTGCGTTCGGGGTAGAGGGGATGGTGTTCGTACCGCGCGCCGAACTCGGCCAGGGGAATCGCTTCGGCGTCGTCCACGAAAAACGTGCAATGGGGGTTGCCCATGCCTGTTGCCGAGGGCGCGCCCTCAATCGGCAGTTCCAGCGTTTCCATCTCTTCGGCCAGCGGGATGTCCTGCCAGTCCAGCTGGGGCTGCCCCATATTGACCGAGGTCAGGCCGTTGCCTGCATCCTGCGCGTATAACGTGCCGCGTTCGGTCGTCAGGGTCAGGTTTGTTTTGCCGCTCTCTTTCATCAGGAAACGGGCGATACACCGTGTGGCGTTCCCGCAAGCGGCCGAGGTCGACCCGTCCGCGTTGTAGAACACGAGATGCGCGTCAGCCGCTCCGTTTTCGATCACGGCCAACTGATCGAATCCCACACCAAACTGCCGGTGTCCGATTCCTTTTGCCAATGCAGCCCTGATCGGCGTCGCCTGCGCGCGCGCGTCGACAATAACGAAGTCATTGCCCAGCCCGTGCATCTTCATGAAGGGCAAACCGGTATCGAGTCTCTGTTGCATGGCGGGCATATAACGTTGGTCCTGCGATGAATCCACCCTGCGGTGACGATTCCTGAAAAAAGGGCTTGACCCCCCTGCGCCACCTGCCTAATTAGGCCGCCTATCGGGTCGCCGGAAACACTGATTACTCTGGCGAAACGAGGTGCAAAATAAGGACTTGAACCCGGTCGGGAAAATGCCTTAAAGAGCGCCACGGATCGAAAAGATCCAGACAAAAGAGTGGGCCGTTAGCTCAGTTGGTAGAGCAACTGACTTTTAATCAGTGGGTCGCAGGTTCGAATCCTGCACGGCTCACCACTTTTTTCAGAACGATCGAAGGAATGGATGATAGTGCTTTTAGTCTAGGACGGGAGGCTAGCACCCAAGCGAAACATTTGTGCGTCAATACCAGGTTTTTGAGGATCGGCTTTAACTCAAGCAAAACGGAAGGCGCCCGAGGTGGCGGTGCCCGTCAGTAGCACCACCTTTGGTTGCTTGCGAGAATTTCACTTATATTCAAACGTGTTAATTGGCGACTTCTTAGTGGATTTCCGCCTGCGCGATTCGAAAAAATTGGCAGATTCAGATAGATTTGCTATCCTTTAGCCAAAGGGTGTCAAAAAAACCCGGGGGCAAAAATCGAGCAGAAATCAGGCAAATCTTCACAGGTGGTGTGGGTCAAAATACCCGAGCATCTCAATGGCACTCGGCGCGGGTTGTTTTTCTTGTGGGCCGAGGTCGAGCGTGCTCAAGTGAAGGCCAAGGCCGCGCCACCGCCCTCTGAGCCGCGTCAGCCCGAGTCGAACAAGATATTCGGTTGGGTTGATGAGTTTATCTTCTATGACCGCGACAGGGCGGAGCAGCCGGATCAGCGCGCCGAGGCCCCGTCGGGCCGTCACAGTTTCTCGAAGAACAGGATGACCTCGCCTATACGGACGCCAAAACGCGAAACATAGGCGCGGTTCAGAAGGCGGTCATCTTCCAGAAGCCACATCCAATCGTCAAAGTTGACACGCATGGTGCCCTCTTTGATCGGCAGGTCGATTTTGTATTTCCAGTTGAAGGTATCGCCGCGCTCGATCCCTTCGGCCACACCAAGAACACCCGGAGCAGTGCCGGTCCAGGTGTCTTCGCCGGTTTTGGTCAGGGTCCAGATGCGCTGTTCGGTTGCGCCGTCGTCGTAGATGAAATCCTCGACCAGCGTCAGGGTTTCGCCGTCCCAGGTGCCGTCGATCTCAACCGAGAAACGGCGCGGTACGTTTCCCAGAATGTCCTGGAACTGACCATAGGCGACGGTTTTGCCTTCGAAGAACTCTTCAAGGTTCAGTTGCCGGTCGGATAGAAAGCTTTTGGGCACCCGCGGTTTAGCCGAGCAGGCCGCGAGCAGCGTCAGGCTGGCGATTGCGACCAGAGAGATCAGAAAACGCAACCGGTTCATTGCAGCGGCCTGTTTTCAGCGTCCGCATCATACCCGTTTGCGCCGGGTACATGAGCGGTCTGCACCTCAGGCGCTGGGCGCATGGTTGCCACCAGTTCCGCCACCTTGAGGCCGAATTTGCGCATCTCTGAGCGGTTCATGATCGCTCCGTTTTCTGTCAGGTACATCCAGTCGGTCACGTCCAGCGTGTGCCCTCCGGCGTCTTCGGGCAGGATGATCCGGTAGGACAGCTTGACGGTCGAGCCAGAGATCACGCCTTTGCCCTCACCGACGATATCGTCTGCCGTGGCCGTGAACGTGTTGCCGGTGCCCAATGTCAGATACCACTTTCGGGTCATCTGTTTGCCGTTGGAATAGGTGAACCACTCGGCCAGAGTGCCGGAGTTGCCGTCCCATTCACCGACCATACGGGCAACAAAGCTGTTCGACATCTTGCCGTTCGGGCCATAGATCAGCCCCTCGGACAGGATATCTCCGTTCAGGTGTTTGGTCAGGGAAAACTCTGGTCCCGTTCCCGAATAGTCAGCCGGGGATTGTGAGCGAAAGCTCAGGAACCGTCTTTTGATCGCCACGACAACGAGGATGGCGAGCAAAATCACAACAAGCGTATTCATTTGGCTGGGACCTCCGTAGGCAGGGTCAAGACCATCCCGAATGCGCCCAGCTTCAGGATGCAGGGCAGCAGGGCATAGGCGAAAGTGAGCGTGTTCAGAGCCTGTGCCGAGTTGGCTTGACCGGGTGAAAAGCCGCTGCGTTCCAGCAGGGGCAGGGTGAAAAAGGCAGCGAGCGCAAGGCCCAGCTTGCCAGCGAAAGACCAGATGCCAAACGCGGCCGAGGCATTCAGCCCCGCGCGTGTCAGCACCACGGAAAACATGGCGGGCAGGATCACGATATCCGCCCCTGCCGCTGCGCCCGAGGCCAGGCAGATCAGGGCAAAAGTGGTCAGCTCTCCGGCCGAGAGGGTGGCCGCGCCGATGAAGGACGCGATGCCCAGCGGCATGGCGATCATCAGGGTCTGTTTCGGGCCGATCCGATTGCTGAGCCGCGCCCAGAGAGGCACGCTGGCCCCAGCGCTTAGGAAAAACAGGATCAGCAATGGGCCGGCCATACCGGAGAGCTGCAGTTTGTCCTCGACGAAGAACAGAAACAGCGTGGCGGTCAGGGCAACCGGCAGGCTGTTGATCAGCGCCAGAACCAGCAGGCGGAGGGCGCCGGATTGTCCGAGCGCGGTGAACGAGATACCTTCGCCCGTGATTGGCGTGCGCCGCCATATCGGGATGGTGACGATCAGGGTTAGGAGCGCCAGCGCGCCCAGAAACAGACCAAAAGCGGGATAGCCCTGCCCCTGCGCGCCGAAGGCAACGAACAGGGCCGGAGCGCTGGCGGCCAGAACGACTCCGGTCAGTTGCCCGCCTTCGCGAAAGGCGGCGAGGCGCATCAGCTCTTGTGGGTCGGCCTGTTTGGCCAAAGTTGCGCTGCGACCGTAAAGCAGGATGGTGCCCAGGCTGTAGGCCGAAAACAGCAGTACGAGGATGGCGACCAGCGCGCCGACGCTGGCCCCGTCCGGCAGGCCGAACAGCAGCGGAAACCCAACTGCCAGCCCAAGCGCCGCCAGAGCGGCAAACAGCAGCTGCGCGCCGGGCCAGCGGTCGATGGCCCAGCCGATCAGCGGATCCTGCACAAGATCGACCAGGCGGATCACCAGCAGAACAGTTCCGATCACCCCAAGGCCAATGCCCAAATTCACCGCCGCAAAACGCGGCAGGTGAATATAGAGCGGGATACCCGCCGCAGCGAGCATCAGCGCATAGAGGCTGACCCGGGGATACAGCATCACTGCCCCTTCAATTGCCGTGTAAAACTGGCGGACCGAGTGTTGTCGCCAAGAAAAATCGACATGAACGATTTCTTGATGCCGGTGTTGGTTAGTGTGCAGGTTTGTGCACCATTGCGCCAAAACCCAACTTTGTTAGGTCCTTCGGATATGGCCAGATAGCTGTCACCTTTGCTGACTGCTTGAAAACAGGTCTCTAGCTGGGCCTTTGTCGGCGCGGGATTGCCTTGCCTTGCCATCTCATCCAGCGTCGACTCTACAAGAGCCTTTTGTGCGAGGTTTTTTCGATAAGTCAGTTGCAACCCGAAATCCTCGGTCCAATTGAATGCCGCTCCAGCAGGCGTGAATAGCTTGGCGTCATAGACAGGCAGGCCCAAGAACCTAAATGTCGAGCTGCCCAAAAGCTTGGGATCACTCAGTTCGCTGGACAGAGGCGACGCCCCTGCCTCACCTGACGAAAGCAAGGCGAGAGACAGCAGTGCTGCGCGCAAAGTGGATTTATTCGGCGGCCACATGGATGGCCGGATCTTTTTCAAGAATGCCATTGTCAGCTCCGGTTATGTGCGGGGCGCCGCGCAAGCGGTCGACGACATGCATCGCGCTGGCGATCCCGTCTTCGTGAAACCCGTGCCGGTTATAAGCTCCGGCGTACCAGGTGTGATTCTGTCCCTGCATGTCGCGAATCTGTGCCTGCGCTTTCAGCGCGGCTTTATCGAAAACCGGGTGGGCAAACTCGACTTGGTCATAAATCTTGTCCTCGGCAATTTGCGAAGACGCGTTCAAAGATACAAAGAGCGGATCGCTGTCCGGGATGTTCTGCAAGCGGTTCATCCAATAGGTCACGCCAACATCCCCGGCTTGTGAGCGATAGGTCCAGCTGGACCAGCAGGCGCGCCGCTTCGGCATCTGGCTTTCGTCACAATGTAGGATCGCGTGATTGGGCTGATAGCGGATCGCGCCAAGGGCCGCGGCCTCATCCGCTGTGGCGTCGTCGCCCAGAATGGCCAGCGACTGGTCCGAGTGGGTCGCAAGGATGATCTCGTCAAACTGATCGGCGTGGCCCTGGCTGGTGACCGTTACGCCGGTCTCATGACGCTGTACGTGATCTACCGGAGCCGCCAGACGGATGTCGCATCCGCGCAACCGCAGCGCGGCATCAATTCGGCGCACATACTCGATACTTCCGCCTTTGACTGTGTACCACTGATGCTGGTTGGCGCGGCCGCTGGCCAGCAGTGCATGGTTGCGGAAGAACTGCACCAGCGAGCGGGCCGGAAACTGATCCACAAACTCAACCGGCGTGGACCAGATCGCGCCGCACATCGGCATGAGGTAGTTGTGGCGGAACCAATGACCCAGACGCATCTGGTCCACCAGTTCTCCAATGGTTGTGTCATCATCCTTCGCCGCATCCGGGGCTTCTTTACTAAAGCGCAGGATGTCCGAGATCATCTTGTAATAAGACGGTCGCAATAGGTTGCGTTTCTGGGCTGTCAGAGTGCGCAGCGTGTTCAACCCGTATTCAATGCGGCCATTGTCGATGGTAGCGCCAAAGCTCATCTCGCTTTTCTCGACGGGCACGTTCAGCTCATCAAACAGCTTGGTCAGGTGGGGGTAGGTCGCGTAGTTGAAGACGATAAAGCCGGTATCGACCGGTTGGTCTCCGTTCTTGCCCGCCATCACCGTTCGGGCATGACCGCCAAGGCGCGGCTCGGCCTCGTAAACGGTAATATCGTGCAGTTCTGAAAGGTAGTAAGCTGCGGAGAGTCCTGAAATGCCTGCACCTATGACTGCGATTTTCTTGCGCTCGCCTCGCGTTTCGTCGAACATGTGATCCCCTTAAGTGCGACATTTATCTAGGGATACGTAGCAGGTTCTGACGCGGATCAATCAGGTTAGATTATATTTCCCAACGCACTATATTGTGACTTCGTGGCAAAATTCACTCAGCTGGGGATGATCCGACCGGTTGGCTTGGTCGTAAAATATACATGATAGCTGAAGCAGAACCGTAACCGCGCATGGGGCGTTGTTTCATGGTTCCACGTTGGGGCAGGCATGACCGGTTTCGAAGGAAAGACGTATTGGATTGTAGGCGCGAGCGAAGGGCTCGGGCGCGCTTTGGCCCAAGGGCTAAGCGAGCGCGGCGCGCATCTTGTCCTGTCGGCGCGCAATGCGGATCGGCTGGCCGAGATCTGCGCAACCCTTCCCAATACGCGTGCGGTGCCTTTTGACGTGACCGACCTTGAGGCCGTGCGCCGTGCCGTGGCTGAAGTCGGAGAGGTCGATGGTCTTGTCTACAACGCCGGAGCCTATGAGCCTATGCGCACCGGTGATTGGGATACCGAGGCGGTCTTGTCGATGACCGACGTGAACTACACCGGTGCCCTTCGGGTGTTGGGTGAAACCGTGCCGGGCTTCGTGAGCGCCGGACGCGGGGATATCACTCTGATCGGCTCTTTGTCGGGCTATCGCGGTTTGCCTGCGGCGGTGGGCTATGCAGCTAGCAAGGCGGCGCTGGTCTCGCTGGCCGAGACCATGCGGTTTGATCTGGCGGGTACGGGCGTGACGGTTCGGATCGTCAATCCCGGCTTTATCAAAACCCGCCTGACTGAGAAGAACAATTTCAAAATGCCCATGCTGATGTCGGCTGAAGACGCGGCAGAGCGTGTGATCAAAGCGATGTCGCGCCGCCGGTTCCGCACCGATTTTCCGGCCCCGTTTTCCTGGGTGATCCGGTTGCTGGACTATCTGCCCGACATCCTGATTTATCGCGGAAAATAGACCCTAATTTGGGCTTCTAGCCAAATTGCCCCTGGCAGAACCAGCCTGCGGACATGGTGCCGCCGTGGCCATAAAACAGCCAGAGCCTCTCCCCCTGTTCGGTCACCACAACCCAGTAATCGCGCACGCCGCTGCGCCAGTTAGGGTCGTCCAGCCACCATTCCGGCGCGATCCGTTCGGGGCCAGTGGCCTGTGCCAATTGCCAATCACGCCCGCGCCAGCGAAAGGCGGAGGGCACATCCGGGGTTTCTGGGGCCATCACCGGCTCGGGCTGCCACATCTGCAGGGGGCGCGGGCGTGGCGGCGCAGGCCAGTCTCGCGCCGGTTCGGACCATGCCGCTGCTAGCACTTGCGCGGTTTTCTCGGGGATATGCGATGCCGCAGGGTGACGCCGAGTGATGACCTCCAGTCCCACCCGTGCGCCCAACTTGGCCATAAGGTCTTCGACGGCGGTGTTGCCCTCCAGCCGGTTGCGGGCCACACGGCGGGCCTCGGCATGACCGGCAATGGTGCGGGCGTGGATGGGTTCCGTCTGCACCGCCTCAAGCCGCAGCATGTCAATGCCATAGCCCGCGTCGATCTTGTCAACTTTCATCTCTAACAAAGGGCGAATGCGGTGTTTGTCATGAGTTGGCCGGGCCAGCCCAACTTCGATGACCTCGGCCGCCTGATCGGCACGATGAGCCTCAAGCCGCAGGGTGCGGACGCCGCGCCCCTTTTCTTCCAGCTTGGCACACAGCGTCGGCAGAACCCGGTCGATGGCGGCCATCACATCCTCGACCAGACCAATCGGGTTGGGCAGAGTCATCCGCACCGCGAAGTGATGTGGCGGGCGGGCCGGAGAGACTGGCTCGGGCGCGCTACCCATCGCCTGATCCAGCCGCAAAACCAGCCCCCGCCCGAACCTGCGGGCAAGGGAGGCGCGCGGTTGCCCCAGCAGATCCCCGATCCTCCGCAGGCCCAGACGGTTCAACTGCGCGACCACCTGATCCTCCAGCCGCAGCGCCGCGATGGGCAGCGGGCTGAGCGCCCCATAAGACTGCCCCGGGGCTGCGATCCGCGCCCCGCCGCCCAAGGCCACCACTTGCGGTGCGGCCCCGCCCTTGGTCCAGTGTCGTCGCTGGCTGGCCCGGGCACGGGTGGCGCGGGCCTCTTGGCTGATGGCGTCACCGTTGCGGTCGGAGATGGCCTCTTGCCCGGCATAGCGCGCCAGCGCCCAGGCCGCGCCCAACGTGTCGGCAATGCCCATCTGTACGCTCAGGCCCATATCGGCGCAGTCGACCTCAAGTACGCGCAGCAACGCCTCTTCCCCACCAAACAGATGCGCGCAGCCCGAGAGGTCAACGATCAGCCCGTCCGGAGCCTCTTCAGCGACCCAAGGGCTGAACTTGCCTGCCCAGCGGCGCAACGCGGTCAGGAACGCGGCCTCGGCCGGGGCGTTGCGGTGCCGCGTGATCAGGGACGCACACATGGCATGGGCATCGCGCACCGGCTGACCCACCTGTAGCCCGGCGGCCTGAGCTTCCGCGTTCAGTGAGGTGATCACCTGCATGTTCGACTGCTCAGCCACTACGGCCAAAGGTCCGACATGCAGCCCCCGCGCGGCGCGGATCAGCCGTTCAGCCCCCAGACGGGGAAACCAGAGTGAAAGTATTCGGCGTTTTGGCATCGGCAGACATCAAAATGTTCACATTTTGTTCTTATCCGAGAATCAGCGCCGGAGTCCACGCTTACCCGCAGGTCAGGCGCTGAATGATGCCCGCACCGTTCACGAAGACATTCAGCCGGTCAATACGGTAATCCTGAGTCGCAATGTCATTGGGTCCCAACACCCGCGCGCGCTCGGGCAGGCTGGCCTGAATGGTCGAAACCGGCTGGCCGATGGAATCCGCAAACGGATCGCCTTTGCAGAAGGCCAGATCCACAGGCGAGGCCTCGGGCGCAAGGTCTGCTCCTTCCAAGGTCGAGGTTTCGGCGCAGGCGGCCAGAAGGATCAGGATCGGGATAAATCGGTGCATTGGCGTTCCCCAGTATGACAATGTCGTTTCTGCAATATCAAATGTTTAGCCAATCTGCCATGAAAGTGCAGTTGAAAACACCCTGCATTTGACGCAGGGTCGGGTCAAACAAGACTGGGAGACAAGCACCATGCGCACCCGTGCAGCCGTCGCCGTTCAGGCTGGCAAACCTTTGGAAGTGATGGAGGTGAACCTCGAAGGCCCCAAGGCGGGCGAGGTTTTGGTCGAAATCAAGGCCACCGGCATCTGCCATACCGATGAATTCACCCTGTCCGGCGCGGATCCCGAAGGACTTTTCCCGGCCATTCTGGGCCATGAAGGCGCAGGCGTCGTGGTCGAGGTCGGCCCGGGCGTCACCAGCCTGAAGCCGGGCGACCATGTGATCCCGCTCTACACACCCGAATGTCGGGAGTGTGAATACTGCCTGCATCCAAAGACCAACCTGTGTCAGGCAATCCGTGAGACTCAAGGCAAGGGCCTGATGCCCGATGGCACCTCGCGCTTCTCGACCTTGGATGGCGATCCGATCCTGCACTACATGGGCTGCTCGACCTTCGCCAACCACACTGTCCTGCCTGAGATCGCGTTGGCCAAAGTGCGTGAGGACGCACCCTTCGATAAGATCTGCTACATCGGCTGTGGCGTTACCACCGGCATCGGCGCTGTGATCAACACCGCCAAGGTGGAAATCGGCAGCCGCGCCATCGTGTTCGGTCTGGGTGGTATCGGCCTGAACGTGATCCAGGGCCTGCGCCTTGCCGGAGCCGACCAGATCGTCGGTGTCGACCTGAACCCATCAAAGGTCGAAATGGCCACCAAGTTCGGGATGACCGATTTCGTTAACCCGAAAGAGGTCGAAGGCGATCTGGTGCCCTACCTGGTCAACCTGACCAAAGGCGGAGCAGACTATACGTTCGACGCGACCGGCAATGTCGGCGTGATGCGCGACGCACTGGAATCAGCGCATAAGGGCTGGGGTGAGTCGATCATCATTGGCGTTGCACCTGCGGGGGCCGAGATCTCGACCCGTCCGTTCCAGCTGGTCACTGGTCGTTCCTGGCGCGGCACCGCCTTTGGCGGCGCGCGGGGTCGGACCGATGTACCCAAGATCGTCGACTGGTACATGGAAGGGAAGATCGAGATCGACCCGATGATCACCCACACCATGGGTCTGGACGACATCAACCATGGTTTCGACCTGATGCATAAAGGCGAGAGCATCCGCTCGGTGGTGGTCTACTAGGGCTCTAAACCACTTGAATTCGCCTAATCGGCGCGCTGTCTGGCGCGCCGTTTTTCATTCGCCGGGTCGTGATGCGCCGGTATCTGACCTTGGTGACCGCACGCGCAGAACCGGCGTGTTGGTCGAGGTGGTGTTCGACCGGCTTTCGCGCCAGACGACGAAGATGCCCGAGGCGATGATGATGCTTGCGCCGACCGCGACCCAGCCGTCCGGGTGTTCGCCAAAGAAGATCATGCCGAACAAGGTGGCCCAGATGATCTGGCTGTACTGGCTGGGGGCCACGACACCGGCCGGGGCCGCGCGATAGGCCAGGATGATCAGATGTTGTGCGATCACCGAGAACACGCCGACCAGTGCCATCATCGCCAGATGCAGCAGCGAAGGCGGCTGGTAGACTGCCGGTTGCATCAAGCTCATTACCACGATCGCCAGCAGCATCGGGTAGAGGATCAGCACGGCCGAGCGCTCCTCATTCCCGATCTTGCGCACCAGAACAGAGCCTAACGCGCTGCAAAACGCGGCTGTCAGGGCGGCCATGTGGCCTAGCGTGATATCCGTCGCGCCGGGGCGCAGGACTATCAGAACACCGATCAAGCCAACGCCGACCGCGGCCCAACGTTGGACGCGCACGACCTCTCCTAGAATCGGAATCGATAGCACTGTGACGAACAGGGGGAAGGCAAACAGCAGCGAGTAGACCTCGGCCAGAGGCAGGACCGAAAAGGCATAGAAAGCGCAGACCATGGATGTGACCATCAGACCCGAGCGCAGCAGCACCAGCCACGGATGATGTGGCAGGAAGTTCCCGGTCGTGCGGTCTGTCAGGATCGTCACTGCCATGGGTACAAAGGAAAACAACGTGGCGAAGAAGATGATCTGCATCACCGAGTAGGTCCCGCCCAGCACTTTGATCAGCGCGTCATGGCTGGCAAAGACCGCGAATCCCAGAAACGCGAAACCAAGTCCCCGGAGGGTGGTGTTTTGAGTGCTCATGATCTGGCCTCAGGCGATGTCGGTGTGGTGGCTTTAAGCCGGCGCAGCTAAATGGGCTGTCTTTTCCCTGAGTAGACGCATTTTCCCAGACCGCATAGCCCCTATTTTACCGCTAACACAGCAAAGCCGCCATGTCGTGAGATCAACGCAGGATCGGCGGCGCGTCCTTGGGCTGTCGTGCGGATTGCACGCCTGCCTTCATCCCCACACCGATCCGCCGTGCCAGCGCGACCCAAGGGGTGGCGATCTCAGCGGGTAGGGTTTGGGTGGCGACCTCCTCGAATAGCTCCAGCCAATGGGCGAACATCTCGGGCTGCACGTCGGGCCTTTCGCTGTGAACGCGCTGCGGATTGCCGTTGTAGCTGCGCTCAAAAAGGATGGCGTTGCGCCAGAAGGCGGCAATCTTGCCCTCATGCGCGGGCCAGTCATGGACGTGCTTGTTGAACACCGGTCCCAGAACAGCATCCTCGCGCACGCGGGCATAGAAGGCGTGGACCTGCGCGTTGATCTGGTCCGGTGTCGCGGTAAAGCGCGGGGGCAAGATGGGTCTGGTCATAATGGTCTCGGATTTCGAGTCTAGCCCGGGACATATCTGGGGCGGAGGTCAGGCAACAGGTGTGGTTTTGTCGGGCGGCTCGGGCGTCAGCAGGTGCCGGATCAGGGCCACTGGGTGTGCCTTCAGGCTGAGGCGGGTGGCGACGTAATCCTCGACCACCTGTTCGCCCAATGTCATCTGCGGCAGGTAGGCTTCGGGTTCATCCAGCGTCTCGCCTTCCAGATCCTGTGAGAACAGCGGCAGAGGCTTCGCGGTCGCAATCGCCTTGGCCTGCCACAGAGCCTCGCGCCGGGTCAGATCGCAGGCAGCGAAGGCATCGGCCTCGGCCAAACGTTCGATCACCGATGGCCCCAACCCTGCGCGACGCCAGACGTCATCCACTTGGGTGTAGCCGTTGCCCCGTGCGGCGGTCAGCCAACTGGCGTCTTCCTCGCTGAGGCCCTTGATCTGGCGGAACCCCAGCCGTAGGGCCAGCCCACCATGGCCATCAGGTTCCATCACATTGTCCCAGAAACTCGCATTGATGCAGACTGGCCGCACCTGAACCCCGTGTTCGCGGGCATCCCGCACGATCTGGGCGGGCGCGTAGAAGCCCATCGGTTGCGAGTTCAGCAGCGCGCAGGCGAAGATGCCCGGATGGTGGCATTTGATCCAAGCCGAGGCATAGACCAGCAGCGCAAAGCTGGCCGCGTGGCTTTCGGGAAAACCATAAGATCCGAACCCTTCGATCTGGGAAAAACAGCGTTCCGCGAAATCGTGTTCGTACCCGTTGCGCTTCATCCCGCGCAGGAACAGCGCGCGGAACTCGCTGACATTGCCATGTTTCTTGAAGGTCGCCAGTGAGCGTCGCAGCCGGTCCGCCTGTTCCGGGGTGAAGCCCGCGCCGACAATGGCGATCTGCATCGCCTGCTCCTGAAACAGCGGTACGCCCAGTGTTTTGCCCAACACATCCCCCAACGCGTCCGAGGGGAAGCTGACCTCCTCCTCTCCGTTCCGGCGGCGGATATAGGGGTGGACCATGTCGCCCTGAATCGGGCCGGGGCGGATGATAGCGACCTCGATCACCAGATCGTAGAAATTGCGCGGTCGCATCCGGGGGAGGAAGTTCATCTGCGCCCGGCTTTCCACCTGAAACACCCCAATAGAGTCTGCTTTGCACAGCATATCATAGACCTCGGGGTCCTCGGGCGGCAGGGTGGCGAGGGTATAGCCGGTCTGATGATGCTGTCCGATCAGGTCGAACGCCTTGCGGATACAGGTGAGCATCCCGAGGCTGAGGACATCGACTTTCAGGATACCCAAGGAGTCGATATCGTCCTTGTCCCAGCAGATGACCGTGCGCCCCTCCATCGTGGCGTTCTCGATGGGAACAAGCTCGTCCAGACGTCCCTCGGTGATGATGAAGCCACCAACGTGCTGTGACAGGTGACGGGGGAAGCCGTCGATCTCATAGACCAGCATTAGAGTCTGTTTTAGCCGTCGATCTTCAGGATCGAGGCCGATTTCGCGCATCCGGTGCGCCTCGAGCCCTTTGGTCGAGAAAAAGCCCCAGAGCTGTGAGGACAGGGCCGAGATCGTGTCCTCGGTCAGACCCATGGCGCGGCCGACCTCACGAATGGCACGCTTGCCGCGATAGTGAACAACCGTGGCGCAAAGGCCCGCGCGTTCGCGGCCATAGCGGTCGTAGATATGCTGGATCACCTCCTCGCGGCGTTCGTGTTCGAAATCGACGTCAATATCGGGCGGCTCGTCGCGGGCCTCGGAGACGAAGCGCTCAAAGACCATCGTGCCCATCTCGGGGCTGACCTCGGTGATGCCGAGGCAGAAGCAGACCACCGAATTGGCCGCCGAGCCACGTCCCTGACACAGGATGTCGCGCGAGCGGGCGAAATGGACGATATCGCGGACGGTGAGGAAATAGGGTTCATATTTCAGCTTACCGATCAGGGTGAGCTCATGGGCCAGCATCTTTTTGGCTTTGTCCGAAGCACCTGCCGGATAGCGCCATTTCAACCCCTCATGCGCCAGGCGGTGCAGGCGTTGGGTCGGGGTTTCCTGTTCGCTAACTTCGCTGGGGTATTCATAACGCAGCTCATCCAGCGAGAAGGTGAGCTGCTCGCTGAGGTCATAGGCGCGGGTGACGGCCCCCTCGTGACCTTTGAAGATCCGCAGCATCTCTCCCTCGGAGCGCAACCGCTGTTCGCCATTGGCCAGCGCGTCGCGACCCAGCTCATCCACCTTGCGGCGCAAGCGAATGGCGGTCAGCACATCGGCCAGCTTGCGGCGTGCGCCGTGGTGAATCATCGGCGCGGCACTGGCGAGGGCAGGGATCTCGAGTTGCTTTGATTCAGTCTCTAACAAAGAGAAATATGTACTATCCGCGCCATCATAGCGAGGATGCATCAGCAGATGCATCCGCCCACCAAAGCGGCGCGTCAGCTGTTGCGCCTGTGTCCGCCACGTGTTCGCGCCGCCCTTTGACCGGTCTGCTTGTGGCCAGAGCAGCAGGTGGAGGCCGTCGGAAAACTCCAGCAGGTCGGACAGGTGCAGGATGCAATCGCCCTTTTCCGCACGCAGGCGGCCTTTGGATAGGATGCGGCACAGGTTCCCCCAGCCCTGCCGGTTCAGGGGCAGGGCGGTGACGGTGGGCGCGTCGGTGAAGATCAGCCGCGCTGCCGGGATCAGGCGCGGCACCGCGTGGATCGGGTATGAAGGCGGTTTGGGGATGTGATCGGGGCAGGGCGGGCCTAGGCTCGTGTTCTGCGCCTCCCACTCCTGCCGTTCGCGCACCTTGCGGGTGATCTCGCGGGCTTGGGTATGGGCACGAACGATCCCGGCGACTGAGTTGTCATCGGCAATTGCGATGGCGGGCAGGCCCAGGGTCACGGCACGCTCCATATACTCCTCGGGGTGAGAGGCCCCGGTGAGGAAGGTGAAGTTTGACGTGATCGACAGCTCGGCATACATGGCGAGTCACTATTATATTCACGTTTTGTTCTTTTTCGAGTCCTTTGCGCAGGAACCGGGTCGCTTGCGGCAGATCAGGAGGGCATGGTCGGGAAAAAAGGAGACCCGAAATGTTCAAGATCACCGCACTCCCCACTGACGAAGTCCGCGCCCTGCAGGCGGGTGGGCCAGATGCCTACGGTGCCACGCCTGAGCGGGCTATTTCCACCGGCGCAGGCAATCCCTGTCGTCATTGTTTACAGAACATCCCCGAGGGGCAGGACATGCTGATTATGGCACACAGGCCCTTTTTAGAGCCACATCCTTATGCCGAAACCGGCCCGATCTTCCTGTGCGCCAAACCATGCGAGCGTTACGAAGGAGATGCATTGCCGGAGATCCTGACCTCTTCCCCCGACTACCTGATAAAGGGCTATGGTGAGGATGATCGGATCGTCTACGGCACGGGTGCCATCACGCCAACCGACCAGATCGGAGCCAAAATCGCTGATATCTTTGCTCGATCGGACATCGCTTATATTCACGTCCGATCAGCGCGGAACAATTGCTATCAGGCGCGGATCGACCGGGCCTAGAGCTTGACCCGGTGCATACCCCGGCGCGGCTGATCCTGATCCTCGACCGGGGTGTCATCCGCACGCGATGAGGTCAGCGCAAGGAACACATCCTCGAGGTCTGCTTCTTCGGTCCGGACGTCGCGGATGCGGATATTGGCGGCACGCACCGATTCCAGAACCTGCTCGGCGCTGGTCTGGGCGCTGCGGTACTGCAGCACAAGGCTGCCATCGTCGCGCAGAGTGGCCTCGACACCATCCGTCATGGGTAAATCGGTAACGGGGCTGTCAGGGGCGATCACCATCGTTCGGCTGTCCATTCGGCCCAGCAGGTTGGCCGTGCTGTCCTGGGCGATCTTTTCACCGTGATTGATGATGGCGATCTCGTCGCACATCTCTTGCGCTTCTTCCAGGTAATGCGTGGTGAGGATGATGGTCATGCCCTGTTCGTTCAGCTTGCGCACATTGGCCCAGAGCATCTGGCGAAGCTCGATATCCACGCCCGCCGTTGGCTCGTCCAACACCAGAATCTTGGGATGATGCACCAGCGCCTTGGCCAGCAACAGTCGACGCCGCATCCCGCCGGACAGGGTGCGGGCATAGGCCTCGGCCTTGTCGCTGAGGCCCACCAGCTCCAGAATCTCATCACTGCGGCGCTCGGCCTTGGGCACACCATAGAGACCGGCCTGAACCTCCAACGCGCCACGCGGGGTGAAAAAAGGATCGAGATTCAGCTCTTGCGGCATGACACCGATGGCGGCGCGGGACGAGCGTGGGTTCTTGTCCTGATCATATCCCCAGATCGAAACATGGCCGGAGGATTTCACCACCAACCCCGCAAGGATGTTGATCAGGGTCGACTTCCCCGCCCCGTTGGGACCCAGCAAGCCAAAGACCGACCCGCGTGGCACGGTCAGGTCGACGCCCTTCAGTGCGTGTTTTTCGGGCTGGCCTTTGCCGCCGCGATAGGTCTTGCGCAGCCCTTCGATCCTGATTGCCGCATTGCTCATGTGGCTCTTGCCCCCGGTTTGCTCATCGCTCATAAACGCACCTAATGCATGCCCGCGAGGCCGACAACCAGTGAAGGATCGCCAGCCGTGACAATCGAAGCGCCGGAAACGAAGATCGTGGAAACTTCTCGTGTTGCCTGTGATGGCGGCGAAGGCGCTTTGGGACACCCGAGGGTGTGGCTGCAGATTCCAGAGGACACGGGCTGGGTCGAATGTCCTTATTGTGATTGTAAATACGTCCTGAAGGGCACAGAGCAAAACTGATTACCCACCCAAACGGGTGCCGCCCCAATCTCGCCGCGTTTATCATGGTGACTCTCGCTGAGACCAACGCAGGTGAGTGTGATGACAGACATGACCGCAACTGAGACGGCCAAACCCGTATTCGGCTGGATCGGGTTTTGCCTCGCAGCGATGGCTTTGTTCGCAGCGCTGTTCGTATTTTGGGCCGGGCCTTTCGCGCCGCAGCAGTCCACCGGCGTGTCACTGGGGGAGCTGGCGGCCGAGCTTGGGAAATCTACCCTGCGCGCCGCTGCAGGTCTCGAGCAGCCCGAACCTGTCGCCCAAACTCGTGATCTGGACGATTTCCTGCAGATCGGTGTCGCCATGCTGGGCGGATTGGCCATTATCGTCTCTGTTGTTGGCATTTTGCGCCATGAACGGATGCGGCCTGCCATCGCCGGGGTGGCCATTGGGGTCGGTGCAATCCTGTTTCAGTTCTTCGCGATGGCCTTCTTTGCCTTCCTGGGCGCGCTGATCATCATGGCGCTGCTTCACAGTTTCTCGGATGTATTTGGCGGCCTCTTTGGTGGTTAACTGACGTTCCTCACTGGTCAGTCGCGCGGCCCTGTGGCAGAACCATCCCTGACCGACAGGGAGCACGCGCATGAGCAATTTCGGAAAAGGATGTCACCTGCATCTGATCGACGGATCGGCCTTTATTTTTCGGGCCTATCACGCGCTGCCTCCGCTGACGCGCAAGTCGGATGGTTTGCCGATTGGCGCTGTGTCGGGCTTCTGCAACATGCTGCAGAAATATGTCGAGGGGAACGCCGGGCCTGACGCGCCGACCCATGTGGCGGTGATTTTCGACAAGGGCTCGCATACCTTCCGCAACGATCTTTACGACCTCTACAAAGCCAACCGCGAGGCGATGCCCGAGGATTTGCGCCCGCAGATGCCGCTGACTCGCGAGGCCACCCGCGCGTTCAACATCGCCTGCAAGGAATTGGAAGGCTATGAGGCTGACGACATCATCGCCACGCTGGCCGTTCAGGCGCGCGATGCGGGTGGGCGCGTGACCATCGTCAGCTCGGACAAGGACCTGATGCAGTTGGTCGGCGGCGGCGTTGAGATGCTGGACGCCATGAAGAACAAACGCATCGACACGGATGGCGTGTTCGAGAAATTTGGCGTCGGGCCAGATCGCGTGGTTGATGTGCAGGCGCTGGCCGGGGATAGCGTTGATAACGTGCCGGGGGCTCCGGGAATCGGCGTCAAGACGGCGGCTCTGTTGATCAACGAATATGGCGATCTGGAAACTCTGCTGGACCGTGCGGAAGAGATCAAACAGCCCAAACGCCGCCAGACCCTGATCGAAAAGCGGGATCAGATCGAACTGTCGAAGAAGTTGGTGCAGTTGGATGAGAACACGCCGCTGGATTTCACCCTCGACGACCTTGAGGTTCAGGACCCTGACCCCGAAACCCTGCTGGGCTTTCTGGCAGAAATGGAGTTCCGCACCCTCACCAAACGGATTGCCGACAAGCTGGGGGCCGAGGCTCCGGTTATCGCCGATGCGCCCGCGCCAGTCGCGGAAGAGATTATTGCCGAGGCGATCCCGTTTGACGCGTCGAAATACGAGTGCGTGCGGGACGCGGGCGCTTTGCAGAAGTGGATTGATCAGGCCTATGAACGCGGCTGGGTAGCCGTAGACACCGAGACAACCGGGCTGAACGAAATGATCGCCGATCTAGTCGGCATTTCGCTTTGTATCGAAGCCGGTGAGGCCTGTTATATCCCGCTGACCCACCGCGACGGATCGGCGGATGATCTGTTCGGCTCGGATGCGCTGGCCGAGGGGCAGATGCCGCTGGATGAGGCTCTAACACTGTTAAAACCGCTGTTCGAAGACCCCTCGATCCTCAAAATCGGGCAGAACATGAAATACGACGCCAAGATCTTTGCGCGCTATGGCATCGAGGTGGCTCCGATCGATGACACGATGCTGATGTCCTATGCCATGCATGGCGGTGAGCATGGGCATGGGATGGACACTCTGTCCGAGCGCTATCTGAGCCATACTCCGATCCCGATCAAACCGTTGCTGGGATCTGGCAAATCGGCGATCACCTTCGACAAGGTCGCAATTGATGAGGCTACGGCCTATGCGGCTGAGGATGCGGATATCACGCTGCGCCTGTGGCAGTTGTTCAAGCCGCAACTGCATCAGGTTCAGGTGACGACGGTTTATGAAACGCTCGAACGACCGCTGGTGCCGGTTCTCAAGGAAATGGAGATGCACGGCATCAAGGTGGATCGCGATGTTCTCAGCCGGATGTCGAACGCCTTCGCGCAGAAAATGGCCGGGTTAGAGGCTGAAATTCACGAATTGGCTGGTGAGAACTTCAATGTCGGTTCGCCCGCGCAGTTGGGCGAGATCCTATTCGACAAGATGGGCCTGGAAGGCGGCAAGAAGGGGAAAACCGGGAAGTACTCGACCGGGGCGGATATTCTTGGGGATCTGGCGACCGAGCATGAGTTGCCGCGCCGGGTGTTGGACTGGCGGCAGCTGTCGAAGTTGAAGTCGACCTACACGGATGCGCTACAGACCCATATCAATCCGGACACGGGCCGTGTGCATACGTCTTATTCGATCACCGGCGCGAACACGGGCCGTTTGGCCTCGACCGATCCGAACCTGCAGAACATTCCCGTCCGGACCGAGGAAGGCCGTCGTATTCGCGAAGCGTTCATCGCCGAGCCGGGCAATGTGATGGTCAGTCTCGACTACAGCCAGATCGAGTTGCGTATTCTGGCGCATATCGCTGAGATACCGGCGTTAAAACAGGCCTTTGCCGACGGGTTGGACATTCATGCGATGACCGCGTCCGAGATGTTCGATGTGCCACTGGATGAGATGACGCCGGATATCCGCCGTCAGGCCAAGGCGATCAACTTTGGTGTGATCTATGGTATCTCGGGCTTTGGCTTGGCGCGCAATCTACGTATCCCGCGGGCCGAGGCTCAGGGGTTTATCGATCGCTATTTCGAGCGTTTCCCGGGTATTAGAGCCTATATGGACGACACGGTCGCCTTCGCCAAAGAGAATGGCTATGTGCAAACCTTGTTCGGACGCAAGATCCATACGCCTGAGATCAACGCCAAGGGGCCTCATGCCGGGTTCTCGCGTCGGGCGGCGATCAATGCCCCTATTCAAGGGACAGCGGCGGATGTGATCCGGCGCGCGATGGTGCGGATGCCAGAGGCGATCAATGGGTTGCCGGCCAAAATGCTGCTGCAGGTCCACGACGAATTGCTGTTCGAAGTCGCCGAAGATGCGGTGGATGAGGTGATCGGCGTTGCGCGGGACGTGATGGAGGGTGCCTCAGACCCTGCCGTGAAGCTGGACGTGAAATTGGTTGTGGACGCCGGTCAGGGGGCGAACTGGGCCGAAGCGCATTAAGAGGCGCTGCTCATCAGGCCCGGAGGGCCCTCTTCACAGCGGGTCAGTCCTGCGGCCTGACCATGCGATTGACGAACCGTTGCACACTGGGGCCAAACAACAGGATTACGGTGAAGGCGATGGGCCAGCAAAAGGCCCATGAGGCCATCCAATCGCCAAGGGTAGAGGGGCCAAAGCCGATGGCTTTGACCGTGGCGATCCCGGTGACGATGCAGGACATCAGCCCGGACATGATCAGGCTAAACACGGCGCGGGCATAGCGGGCAGGGATCATAAGGTGTTTCCTTGGTATCTACGGTACGACGGACCGCCCTATCTGCGGGTCAGAGATCTGCATTGGCAAGAACTGCCTTATGCATCCAATCCAGGGATGAGCTCGTCAAAGCTGTTGAGGGAGTATATTCCGCACTGACCCATCCTTCATAGCCGGAGACCTCCATCGCCTTGAACAGGGTCTGAAAATCCAGTTCGCTGCTACCCGGTTCGGACCTGTGCGGCGCGGCGCCGATCTGGGCGTGGATGACGCGATTGTGAAAGCGGTCCCAAATCTCCAGCGGATCTGAGTGGATCATTTGTGCGTGAAAGCTGTCATATTGCAGGCCTAGATTGGGGCGATCCACGCGATCCAGAATCTCGGCGGCCAAATCGTAGTCTTTGAGGAAATAGCCGGGCTGGGACACGGGGTTCAGCGGCTCGATGGTGAAGGTCTGACCGGGGGCTGTATCGGCGGCCCATTGCAGGTTGCGAACAAAGCAATCCAGCGCCTCAGGCCCCGATGCATAGCCGGACATGATGTGGATCAGGCCGGGTTTGAGCACATCGGCATAGCGCAAGACGCGGCGGATATCGGATTGGAACCGCGCCTCACCGCCGGGAACGGCGGCATAGCCCGGCTCACCCCCGGTGTAGTTCGGGGGAGGCGCGTTGATCAGCACAAGCTCCAGCCCGTTGGCCAGAAGGGCACAGCTGGTCTCTTTCGCGGCCAACTCATAGGGGAACAGAATTTCAACGGCCTTGAAGCCCGCCTCGGCCGCGGCCTGGAACCGCTCCAGATACGGGAGTTCGGCAAAGAGCAGAGAAATATTGGCGGCGAATTTGGGCATGAGAGGCCTTTGGGTCGGTGATCCGCCCAAGCTTAGTCTCCACCGATTTTCGAGGAAAGGGATTGAAAACGACAGATTGTCGAAAATCGACAAGAAGGCAGGCCCAAGTCCAGAGATGTTTGGGCTAACACGGCGAATCATTTTTCTGCGCCGTTCCAACAGAAGGTCCGATCCCATGGCGATGAGCCCTGATCCTGTGCGCGGGAACACTCTTCCTATGTCCACTGGCCGCAGCTCGGCCTTGTCTGGAAACGGTTTGGCTGTGGCCTCCATGCTGACCTGGGCGGCGGGGTTTCCCGCGGCCGAAGTGTTGTTGCAGACCTGGCCTCCAGTCGCGCTTTTCGTGGCGCGGCTGGCGCTTGCCGTGGCGGTCATGGTGCCTTTGTGGTTTGTGATCGACGGGCCAAGCCGGGTTTTGCGCGCCCGGTGGGGTCATGCGATGCTTGTTGGAGGGACGCTCGGGGCCGGGATGTTCCTGATTATCGTGGCGCAGAAGCTGACAGATCCGGTGACGGTTGCCATCATTGCCTCCTGCGCGCCATTGTTTGCGACACTGATCGAACTGGCAACCGGGGCGCGGCGGTTGCGCTGGAATTTCGCGCTGGGCGTCTTGGTGTCGATCATTGGCGGTATGATCGCGACCAGTGCAGTGGCGCCCGCGCAATTGGGTTTGGGCGCGATCTGCGCCATCGCGTCCACCGGGTTGTTCTGCTGGGCGACCATGGCAACAGCGAGGGATTTCCCCGAGCTGAGTCAAACCGGGCGCAGCACCATCACCTTCTTCGGCGGCTTGGTTGTCGCTTTGCTGCTGTTCTTCGGGGCACGCCAAGTGGGTATGGATGTCATGCCAACGGCGCAGATTGATGTTCAACAGATCGGAATGCTTGGGATCTATGCCCTGGTGTCTATGGGCCTCAGCCAGGTTCTGTTTGTCGGATCCGTTGGGAAACTGGGCGTTGCTTTGGCTTCGTTCCACATCAATATCGCACCGTTCTACGTGATGCTGATCATGCTGGTGCTGGGGGAAGAGTGGAACTGGACCCGCGCTTTGGGCGCAGGTGTCGTTGCGGTGGCCGTCGTGCTGGCGCAGGATCGCAAAGTTGCAAAGCCGGCCTAGTCCGGCAGGTCTTCTGACTTGATCAACTGGAAGAAACGCTGTTCGGACCAAACTCCGAACCAGCCCTCATGATGGGTACCCATCTCGACCAGCCGGTAAAAGCTCTTGCGGTCAATCCGGGCTTCAAGGCCATCACGGATCAGTATGTATGGAGAGGGTTCCTGGGTCTGCGGGTCCATGACAACGCGGATAGGATGATCTGGCCCGGCCACCGCGACATCGCCAACTTTGGTGGTGAAAGTCAGAGCCTGCGCCTGCCCCTCGCCCGAGGCATCGACGTCCACCGCGATGAACGGCGCATCCTCGACGGAGATTCCCACCTTCTCGACCGGGGTCACCAGATAGTATTTCCCGTCTTCCAGCTTAAGAATTGAGGAAAAAAGCTTCACAAGCTCGAAACGGGTGATGGGCGAGCCTAAATAACTCCAAGTGCCATCTTTGGCGATCCGGATGTCCAGATCACCGCAAAAAGGGGGATTCCAGAGGTGAACGGGGGGTAAACCCTTGGTTTTGGTCGCTTTGATCGAGGCCGCAAGACCGTCAGGGGAAGGTTTCACAGGTTTTTGTCCGCTCATTGCTTTTGCCATTTCCTCTCAGCGCGATAGACTTCATCTATAATAGTCCACGGAAGGGAAAGTCATGTCCGAACCTGCCGACCTCGTGTCCGAGATCGAAGCGTTGGAAAACAAGCTGCAAGAGGCAAAATCCTCGATCACTCGCCGCTTCATCGGGCAGGAGAGGGTCGTGGACCTGACCCTGACGGCGCTGCTGTGCGGGGGGCATGCCCTGCTGATCGGTTTGCCGGGTCTGGGAAAAACCCGACTGGTTGAAACGCTGTCGACCGTGATGGGCCTGCATGGCAACCGTATTCAATTTACGCCCGACCTGATGCCCGCCGATATTCTGGGGTCCGAGGTTCTGGACACCGCCGATGATGGCAGCCGTCATTTCCGGTTTATTTCGGGGCCAATCTTCTGCGAGCTGCTGATGGCGGATGAGATCAACCGCGCCAGCCCTCGGACGCAGTCGGCCTTGCTGCAGGCGATGCAGGAGCGCACGGTGACCGTGGCGGGCGAAGACCGTGTATTGGGCACGCCGTTCCACGTGTTGGCAA
Organism: Ruegeria sp. AG1; assembly: GCF_056541705.1. Classification (NCBI taxonomy): domain Bacteria; kingdom Pseudomonadati; phylum Pseudomonadota; class Alphaproteobacteria; order Rhodobacterales; family Roseobacteraceae; genus Ruegeria; species Ruegeria sp. AG1. The sequence continues at coordinate 74,784 of NZ_JBQFYU010000011.1, forward strand.
CGCAGAACCCGATTGAGCAAGAGGGCACCTATCCGCTGCCCGAAGCTCAGCTGGACCGTTTCCTTGTGCAGATCGACGTAGAGTACCCCGATCGTCAGACCGAGCGGGATATCCTGTTGGCCACCACTGGCGTGGCCGAGGACGAGGCGCATCAGATTTTCAGCAAGGAAGAGCTGTTGGCAGCTCAGGTCCTGTTGCGCCGGATGCCTGTCGGGGATTCCGTTGTGGAACTGATCCTCGATCTGGTCCGCGCGTTCCGTCCCGAGGAAGCGGGCGTCTCGGATCGCGTCGCTGAAACTGTTGCTTGGGGTCCCGGTCCGCGAGCGGCGCAGGCGCTTATGATGACTGTTCGGGCGCGTGCGATGCTGCAGGGGCGTCTGGCCCCGAATGCCGAGGACGTTCTGGATATGGCGCGCCCGGTTCTCAGCCACCGGATGGCTCTGAACTTTGCGGCACGTGCACGGGGCGACAGCTTGGCCGACCTGATCGATAGCACAGCGGCTGGCCTGATCCGCACTGAGGCTGCGGCGTGAATGCTGCGCTAACCCTTCGTCAACGCTCCGAGGCCGAGGCGTCCCGGCTGCCGCCCCTATTGGCACGCGCCGAGCACCTGGCAGGCACCGTTCTGTTGGGTGACCATGGTCGGCGACGATCCGGCATGGGGGACGACTTCTGGCAATATCGTCCCGCCCAGATCGGAGACAGCCGCCGGATGATCGACCATCGCCGATCAGCGCGCGGGGATCAGCAATTCGTGCGCGAACGCGAGTGGCAGATCGCGCAATCGGTCATGCTGTGGGTCGATCAGGGGGCCTCGATGCGCTTTTCGTCGGATAAGGGGCTGCCCTCCAAGGCGGATCGCGCCCGACTGTTGGGTCTGGCGACTGCGATCCTTCTGGTGCGCGGGGGCGAGCGTGTTGGCCTGACAGGTACAACCCTGCCGCCCCGACGCGGGAATGCGCAGATCATACGTTTGGCCGAGGCATGGTCCGAGGATTCCGAGGTCGACTACGCTCCGCCCGAACACCGCGCTATGATCCCTCATGCCCGTGCGGTGTTCATCTCGGATTTTCTTGGCCCGATGGATGAGGTGGAACTGGCCCTGACCAAAGCCGCTGATCGTGGTGTTCGGGGCGTTTTGTTACAAGTCCTCGATCCGGGGGAAGAGACGTTTCCCTTCGCGGGGCGAACGATTTTCGAAAGCGTCGGCGGCACCGTTCGGCATGAAACGCTAAAGGCCGGAGAACTGCGCGACCGGTATCTGGACCGCCTTGCCGCGCGCAAGGATGCGCTGACGCATCTGTGTCGCGCAACCGGCTGGCAGTTGGGTTTGCACCACACCGGTGACAGCGCGCAATCGGCTCTATTGTGGCTCTATCGTGCGCTGGACGGGGGTGTTCAATGACCGTTTTGGCGGGCATCGGTTTCACCGCGCCGTGGGCGTTGTTGGGTCTGTTGACCCTGCCGATCCTGTGGCTGATCCTGCGTGCGGTCCCACCTGCGCCGATCCGTCGGATGTTCCCGGCGGTCACACTGTTGCTCGGCCTTAAGGACGATGAAAGCGTATCGGACCGAACGCCTTGGTGGTTGCTCTTGCTGCGGATGCTGGCGGCAGCAGCGATCATCATCGGTTTGGCCGGTCCCGTGTTGAACCCGTCGCGCGATCAGACGGGCACCGGACCCCTGATGTTGGTGTTGGATGCAAGCTGGGCCGGGGCGACGCGCTGGTCGTCGACGTTGGACCAGATCGACGCGCAATTGACCGAAGCCGGACGCGCGGGCCGCCCCGTCTCGATCCTGCGGCTGACCGAGCCGGAACCGCCCGTGTTTCAGGCAGCCGAGGCGTGGCGCAACCGTTTGCCGGGCCTTGTTCCGAACCCGTGGCAGCCGACCGAAGAACAGATTGATCAGGTCATCGCCACGCTGGACCAGGTCGAAGGCGGGTTTGATACGCATTGGTTTAGCGACCGCTTGGGTTATGAAAAACACAATGAGTTAGTGTCTGAACTGCAGTCCCGAGGGCAAGTCACCGTCTACCGCTCAAACGCGGCAGCGTTGGCGCTTTTGCCTGCCGTTTATCAGGACGGCATCATTCAATTGACCGCATTGCGGGCCGAACCGGGCCCGGAGGAGAGCGTGACCGTTCTTGCGCAAGGCCGTGACCCGGCAGGTACGGCACGGGTACTGCAATCGGCCGAGATCACGTTCGAAGCTGGCGAGACCCAGGCCCAGATCGACCTCGCCCTGCCGTCTGAGCTGCGCGCCCGGATCACACGGTTTGAGCTGCAGGGCCAGCGCTCGGCCGGGGCGGTGACGCTGACCGATGACAGTCTGCGGCGTCGCGAAGTCGCGCTGATCGCCGGAACTCTTAACCGCGAGGGGTTGGAGCTGTTGTCGCCGCTCCACTACCTGACGCAGGTTCTGATCCCGACCGCCGATTTTGTTGAGGGCGGCTTGCCCGAGGTTCTACCTGCAAATCCTGATGTAATTGTGCTGTCGGACGTCGCCCAGATCTCGGGCCCGGAAGAGGTTGCTCTGATCGAGTGGGTTGAACAGGGCGGTCTGTTGCTACGATTTGCAGGACCCCGCATGGCGGCGAGCGATCTGGGGCGCGATGAAGAGGATACGCTACTGCCCGTTCGCTTGCGCAGCGGCGGTCGCACCGTTGGCGGCGCAATGAGCTGGGGGGAATCCAAGACACTGGCACCCTTCCCTGAGGACTCGCCTTTCTACGGGTTGCAGATACCGAATGACGTGACCGTTTCCACTCAGGTTATGGCGCAACCAGACCCTAACTTGGCCGATCGCGTGATTGCGTCGCTGTCAGACGGCACCCCTCTGGTCACCCGCAAGGCGCTGGGCTTGGGGCAGGTTGTCCTGTTCCATGTGACTGCCGACGCGGAGTGGTCCAGCCTGCCGCTGTCTGGCCTTTTCGTGGAAATGCTGGACCGTCTGGCCGTCGCCTCGGCCGCGAAATCGCGTCAGGTCGCGCAATTGGAGGGCACCACGTGGGAGCCGGTCCAGATCATGGATGGGTTCGGCGCGTTGTCCGATGCCGGTACGCTGGCCGGTGTAGATGGTGTTGAACTGGTTTCAGGGCAGATCGGGCCCAACCTTCGCCCCGGCCTCTATGAAAGTGGGAAGCAAAAGCTGGCGCGGAACGTTTTGTCCGAGGAGACGACGCTCGGCCCCGTTGTCTGGCCAGCAGATGTGCCGATCCGTGGGCAGGAGGCCTCAACCGAGACGCCCTTGGGAGGAATACTTCTGAGCCTCGCATTGATCCTATTGACCGTGGACGTAATCGCGTCTCTGGCCTTGTCGGGCCGATTGAGTCTGGCCAAGGCGGCAGCGGTTGCTATCGGGGCCGTGTTGCTCGTGCCCGAGGCGCAGGCGCAGTCGCCCGATGAGACCGACTTTGCCCTCGCCGCGACACATGAACTGGTTTTGGCGCATGTACTGACGGGCGACGGTCAGGTGGACGACATCGCGCAAGCCGGGTTGCGAGGATTGGCTCAGACGTTGAACTACCGCACCTCGGTCGAACCCGCGGCGCCGATTGGCGTTGATCTGGAGCGGGATGAGCTGGCCTTTTTCCCGCTGCTCTACTGGCCCATCACGCAGGATCAGCCGCGCCCCTCGGATGAGGCCTATGCCAAGCTGAATGCCTATCTGCGCTCGGGCGGTATGATCCTGTTTGATACGCGCGATGCGGATATCGCGGGTTTCGGCGCCTCCAGCCCCAATGGGCGCAAGCTGCAGCAACTGGCGGCGCCGCTGAATATCCCCGCGCTAGAGCCGATTCCAAACGATCACGTCCTGACACGAACCTTCTATCTTCTGCAGGATTTCCCTGGCCGCTACGCCGGAACCGATGTCTGGGTCGAGGCCGCTCCGCTGGATGCCGAGCAGATCGAAGGGATGCCTTTCCGCAACCTCAACGACAATGTGACGCCGGTGGTGATCGGCGGCAATGACTGGGCCGGGGCCTGGGCGGTAGATCGCAACGGGCAAGCCCTGCTGCCGGTCGGGCGCGGCTATGCGGGGGAACGTCAGCGCGAGCTGGCCAATCGCTTTGGGGTCAATCTGGTGATGCATGTGCTGACCGGGAACTACAAATCCGATCAGGTCCATGTGCCTGCTCTGCTGGACAGGTTGGGACAATGACCGGAACCGTTATATTTGATCCGCTGATCCCTTGGCCAATACTACTTGCGGTCGCCTCGATCGCCGTTGCAGGCGTGGTCTTGGCGGTCTGGCGTGGGTTGTCCGGATGGGCTTTGCGTGGGTTGGCCGTTTTGGTGGTGATCGCAGCACTTGCCGGTCCGGTCTACCAGGTCGAAGACCGCGCGCCGCTGACAGATATCGTTCTGATGATCGAGGATGAAAGCGCCAGCCAGACGCTCTCGGACAGGGCCGACCAAACCGCCCAAGCGGCTGAGGCCTTGGCGGCCGAGATCGAGTCGCGTGACAATACCGAGCTGCGCCGCATCCGCGTGGGCGACGGCGATGGCGACGAAGGCACGCAAGTGATGGCCGCGGTGAATGCGGCCCTGGCCGAGGAGCCGCGTGCGCGGGTGGCCGGTATCCTCGTGGTCTCGGACGGGATCGTACATGACGTTGATCAAGCACCTGACCTGCCCGCGCCATTGCACCTATTGCAGACCGGGCGTGAGAGCGACTGGGACCGCAGGCTCATCGTCCGCAACGCGCCTGCCTTTGCCATCATCGGTGAACCCGTAACCCTGACTCTGCGCGTTGAAGACAGCGGCGCGGCTCCGGGCGGGGCCACCAGCGCGCCGCTTGAGATCTCGGTTGACGGGGGCGAGCCGGAGGAATTCCGTATACCCATTGGCGTGGATGTCGAACTGCCGATTTCTCTGCCGCATGGTGGGCGGAACGTCATCCAATTCACGGTCCCGGAGGCCGATGGTGAGCTGACCGATCGCAACAATACCGCATTGATCCAGATGAACGGCGTGCGCGACCGCCTGCGCGTCCTGCTGGTGTCGGGCGAGCCGCATCCCGGCGGGCGCACCTGGCGCAACCTGCTGAAATCCGACAGCTCGGTCGATTTGGTACATTTCACCATTCTACGTCCGCCTGAGAAGCAAGACGGTGTCCCGGTGGATGAACTGTCTCTGATCGCCTTCCCCACGCGCGAGCTGTTTCTGGAAAAGATAAATGATTTCGACCTGATCATCTTTGATCGCTACAAACGCCGGGGCATCCTGCCTGCGATCTATCTGGATAACGTGGCCGACTATATTGACAACGGAGGCGCTGTGCTGATTGCCGCTGGCCCCGATTTCGCCACCGCAGATAGCATCTTCCGCTCGCCCCTCGCGGGCAGTCTTCCGGCGCAACCGACGGCACGGGTGATCGAGGAGCGCTACGTTCCCATGGTCAGTGATCTGGGGCATCGGCACCCTGTGACTACCAATCTGGGCGATTCCGAGGATTGGGGTGCATGGCTGCGCCAGATCGATGTGAATGAGCGCTCGGGCCAGGTGCTGATGACCGGCCTTGAGGACCGGCCGCTGTTGGTATTGGACCGGGTCGGTGAGGGACGGGTGGCCCTGTTGGCGTCAGACCACGCCTGGCTGTGGAGCCGTGGTTTTGAAGGCGGCGGGCCTCAGCTGGAATTGTTGCGACGTCTCGCACATTGGATGATGAAAGAGCCCGAGCTTGAAGAAGAGGCGCTCTGGGCTGAGGCCAACGGCCAGTCGATGCGGATCATTCGCCAGACCCTCGAGGAAGAGGTCGGACCGGTCACGATCACCCGGCCCAATGGCGAAACGCTTGAGATCATCCTTGAAGAGGTTTCGCCCGGACGGTTCGAGGCGCAGTATTTCGGGCCCGAGATTGGCCTTTATCGCCTGCAGGAAGGCGATTTGATGGCGGTAATCGGCCTCGGCCCCGCGGCCCCGAAAGAGTTCGAGCGTACGATCGCAACAGGGGACGTGCTGGAACCCGCGATCGCCGCCATGCGCGGTGGAGTGATCCGTCTGGAAGAGGGCTTGCCCTCAATCCGAAACGTCCGCGCTGGGCGTCCGGCGGCGGGGCGTGGCTGGATCGGTCTGACCCCGCGTGAGGCTTATGAGACGCGGGACGTTACGCAAGCCGGACTGCTGCCGCCGTGGCTGGTACTGCTGCTGGCTGGTGGCTTCCTGTTGGGTGGCTGGCTTCGCGAAGGCCGTCGCTAGATCGAGTCGGGTCAAACCCGAAACGCCTTAATCGATCCGAACCGACACCCGATCCGACGCGCCATGGGCGTCCACCACCACGAGAGCGGAATACCCGCGACCCGGGTTCGGAATTTCGAACTCGCGATTCCGTTGCCCGGTCAAAACCGGAACGCCATCCGCAAGAAGCGAAAACGGTCCAACCCCGCCACGTAGTTTGACGGTCACTGGGCCTCCATCCGTCTCTAACACAGAGTTATTGGGCGGAAAGATCAGGTCCGGAGCGCTTGGATCATCGTCGAATGCTGCCCCTCGCGGCTGAAAGCGTTGCAAGGGTTGAGGCAGTTCTGCGGCCCCCACGATCAAGGTCGATGGAGGCGGTGGGCGCAATGGCGTGGCAGTCGGTTTCAGGTGACCGAAGGCTTCAAACAGCAGGGGGGCCGCCAGCTCTCCGCCGAAGGCACCGGGGACTGGAGTGCCATCCGCGCGCCCCAGCCAGACGCCGATGACGTGCTGGCCGTCATAGCCGATCGCCCAGGCGTCCCGGTGCCCGTAAGACGTGCCGGTTTTGTACGCCAAGCCAAATGCGGCAGCCCCCGGTGGGGGCGACAGACCGGACAGGATATCACTCACCTGCCATGCCGCGACATCTGACAGAACCCGAGGCGTCTCAGTGCGATCCGCCAAGGCCTCATGGCGCAACCATGGCCCCTGCCCACCTGCGGCCAGCGTGGCGTAGAGTTGCACCAGATCGTGCAGGCTTAGGCCTACGCCCCCCAGTGAAATAGCAAGGCCTGGGGTGCCTCCGTTCAGTTGCGGGTGGGCTCCGGCCTGTTTTAGGGCGGCCATCACGCGCGCAGGCCCAAGCTCATCCGTCAGGCGTACAACCGGGATGTTGAGCGACAATTGCAGCGCGTCCCGAACCCGCACATCGCCACGATAGGCGCCATCAAAATTGCGCGGCGCGTAGCGGCCAAACATAACCGGGCTGTCGCTGATCAAAGTTTCGGGATGGGCCAGCCCCTGATCGAAGGCCAACCCATAGACCAGAGGTTTCAGCGTCGACCCCGGCGAGCGCAGCGCCCGCGTCATATCCACGAACCCTTGCCGCGCCCCCGCGTAGCCCGAAGAACCGACCGACGCCAGAATCTCTCCACTGCGGTGATCTGCTACGATCAGCGCCCCCGAAATACGCGGCCCCGCTCGCGCCGTCGCCTGCGCCACAAGTGGCTCCAGCCTTTTCTGCAGCCCGGCATCCAGTGTCAGGTCCAAAGCCTCAGCTTCCGGGTTTTCACGCCGCGCTCGGTCTGTCAGGTGAGGGGCCAAGCGGGGAAATGCGCGCATCTGATCCGGGATGTTTTCGGTCAGCGCGCTGTGCGTCTCGGACGCGGTCAGAACTCCGTAAGACTGCATCCGCTTCAGAACCCGATCTCGCGCGTCTCGGGCGGCCAAAGGGGCACGGTCCGGGCGCCGGACCTCGGGCGACTGCGGAAGGGCAATCAGTAGGGCCGCCTGCGCTGGGGTTAGCCGCGCCGGGTCTTTTCCAAACCATGCACGGCTGCCTGCGCGAAGACCTTCCAGATTGCCGCCATAGGGGGCGTGGGTCAGGTAGAGGTTTAGGATCTGCTGTTTGCTCAGACGCCGTTCCAGCGCCAATGAGACCCTAACTTGGCGAATTTTGCCGCTCCAGCGCCCAGTTGAGCCATCCTCGATCAGCCGCGCGACCTGCATGGTCAGGGTTGATCCCCCCGAAACAGTTCGCCCATTCCATAGGGCTTGCCCGGCAGCGCGGAGGAACGCGAGAGCGTCGACACCGGAATGTGACCAGAACCGTTTGTCCTCATACCGCACCAGCATTTCGATGAACGCCGGGTCCACCGAGCCGGGGCGCATCCGCCAGATGCCATCTTCGACCGGGAAAGCCCGCAAAAGGGCTCCGTCTCGGTCCCTGACTTCGACCGAAGTTTCGGCCAGAACAGGTGGCAGGACGGTCGCGTCTACCCACGCATCCAACCGGTCCCGCGCAAAGGCGGTCAGGTAGAACGCAAAGGCCAGCGCCAGCAGCAGCGGGGCGAACCCCTTGCTGCGATATGGAGGGTGCGGGATCACCGCACCTCAACCCGCCCGGTTTCTGTCCGCGCGCGGTTTTGCGGGCGATACATATCCTCGACCGAGGCGGCTGGGTGGTGGAACGCACCCTGCGTGACGGCGCGGGCTACATAGGCCAGCGTCACCGTCTCGCCCCCGGACAGATCGACCGCCGCCAGAAAGCGGTCTGAGCGGAACTCGGTATGTGTCGCGTCGGACAGGTCCAGCCAATCCAACGCGCGTACATCGCCTGATCGCAACAGGTTGGGGTTGTCGATCTCAATCCCCGCGGCCAGAGGGTCATCGATCATCAACCGCGCGCCGCCGCTCTCGAACGGTGTGACGGTTAGAACGGTAACGAAGCGGTCACCGACGGTGAAGGTAGACGGGTCCAGAGGGTCGCCTTCAAGCGAGTAATAGGCTCTGTTTATGGCGTATCCGGTGCCTCCGGCTTCGGGCGGAGTGGTTGGGATGCCCGTCACTGTCAGCGTGATATCGGTTGGGTTGGCTGCGGTGGCCGAGATGTTCAGGTCATCGGTAAACCCTGCATCACGCACCTGAACGAAGGGACCCGAGACCGGCGTGCCGTTCACCATCAACCCCGAGTCGGATGGGTCTGATACAAGCGCATGCGCGGCCAGCAGGGACCATGAAGCCTCCTGCGTCGACAAATGCGCGCGGCCTGAGGTGACACGCTGGACAAGCGCGTCGCGATCCACTGCCTGACTGCCCGCATCGACCGCAAGGGTCAGAAGACCGGCGGCATCCCGCAGATCTGTGCCGTAGTCGACCCGCCACAGGTAGCGCTCCTGCGCGGGTCGGCGCTGTAGCAGCTGGGCCGCACGGGCGAACATGGCATCGGCGCGGGTCTGATCTCCGTAGGATGCCAGGGCCGCCCCAAGTTGCGCGGCGGCCAGAGGGGTGTCGAAAGCGTCCCCCTTGGTATCCGCGTAATAGCGCAGATCGCCCATCGAGGCTGCGCCTTCGCGCGCCAGCACCATCAGAGCATAGGCAATATCTTCACCGCCTTCGTCAAAATCCGGGGCATAGTTTACGCGGTTGCGCAGGTTATCCATGGCCTGCGCAAAGGCGCGGTCCGACACCGGGTGGCCTAGCGCTCGGGCGCGCGAGAGGAAGTCGGTGACATAGGCATCCAACCAGAAATCCCCGCTTTCTGCACGCCAGAGGCCGAACGCTCCGTTCGGGGCCTGCCGGGTCAGGATACTGCGGATCGAGTCGCCGATGCGTTGATCCACAATTGGCCCGTCACCCAGCCCCGACGCTTGCGCCACGGACGACAGGTACAGCAGCGGCAGAGCCTTGCTGGTGATTTGCTCGGTGCAGCCATATGGGTAGCGATTCAACTGATCCAGAAGGGCGGGCGTGTCGAACTTTGCCAAAGCTCCCGCGGATAAGATCGCCTTTGCGGTGCCGGGCTGGAAGCCATCGAACACGTCCTGGGTGAACAGGAAATTGTCGCCCGTACCCAGCGAAAACCGCCGTGTTTGAGCCACAATAGGGTCGTTTGCGCGTATTGGCATCCGGAGGGTTTGCGACAAGTCACGGCCATCCGGCGTCGTGATCGCCACGCTGATTTCCGGGTCTCCAACGGCAAGCGCGCGAAGCTGGATTTCGAACACCGCTTTGCCGCCATCCTCCAGAACAAAGCTGGTGGGCGCTGTTCCCAACTCCAACCCGGATGCGGTGGTCAGCCCCAGTCCCATCTCACCTGATGGACCGTCGGCATGGACGATCTCAAGCAACATCCGGCTTTGGTCGCCAGGGGCCAGAAAACGGGGAAGGCTGGCTGTGGCGACCACGGGGTCGCGCACGATCATCTCGGCCTCGGCCTGTCCAACGGCTGCCGCCGACCAGGCGACCGCCATCAGACGCACGGTTCCGTTGAAGGCGGGCAGAGGGATGTCGACCTCGACCTCTCCGTTTGCGTCCACCTGAACCGGGCCGCTGAAAACGGCCATCAGGTCTTGGGTCGGCGGAGGAGATTGCCTCTGCATTCCCGAATTGTCTCCGCCGGAACGGATTGTGCCCATCGCGCCGTTCATGCCGTCGATCAGTCGGCCATAGACATCACGCAGGTCCATACCCAGACGGCGCTGGCCGAAATAGTACGCCTGAGGATCCGGACTTTCGAAACCGGTCAGGTTGAGAATACCCACGTCCACGGCGGCCAGGGTCAGCCAAACAGGCTCACCTTCGGGCGCATTCTCGACCCTAACAAGGGCTTTCTGTGTCGATCTGGGAGAGGTCACCTGCGGCACGTCAATGCTCACATCCAACAGACGCCCGACAGGTTCAACCGTTGCATGGGCCACACCCATTGCCCGAGCCGGGTTCTGACCGGCGGCAATATCCATGGGCCGGATCACGGTGGCGGTGACATAGGCTCCGGCGCCCCAATCCTCGGTCACGTCGATCGGGATCACGGTTTCGCCCTCTGGCACGTCGACCATCTGGCGGTGGATCAGACGGTTCGAGAGGACCTCGATCTGCGCCACGCCCGCCATGCGCGGCACGATCCGCAGTTGCGCCGTCTCACCCGGGCGATAGCTGTCGCGGTCCAGCGACATCTCCAGCCGGTCGGGCGAGGTTGAGGCGTCTGCCGCCTGATACCAGCCCGCGCTGAATTCCACGGCGGTTTCCGCGTATGTGCCATCGAGGCGTTCGACGACCAGTTCATACTGTCCCCAGTCGACCGGTTGCGACAGGTTCAGCGGCTCTGCGCCTGTCTCAACCTCACCGGCGGCAATTCGGGTACGGCGCGTGGTCGGCTCCCAATTCCAATCGCCGTAGAGCTGATACCATTGATAGCGGGTTTCCAGCCTGTTCAACGTCCAGCGCAGGCGCATGGGTTCAATGATCAAGTCCGAAGACAGGCCGATGATTTGGAACGCGGCCTCGGTGCCTTCGGGGATCACATCCTCGACCAAGGGCCGGATACCGATCATCGCCTTTGCGGATCGGACAGGAGCCGTCAGGCGGCGTTCGACAGGGCGGCCTGATCCGTCCGTCAGTCGGGCGATAACTTCGGCTTCAAGAGGTTTGCCATTCGTCTCTAACTCGGGGATTTCGATGGCAATCGAGGCCTGTCCAGAAGCATCCGTCCGCGCATCGCCAAAATATGTGCTTTTCGTTGAAGTCTCGGCGTCGTAGCGCCCAAAGCGATAGGTTTCAAAGCCTGGAACGGCGTCACTTGGGCGGGCGATGACCTGACCATCAATGCTCAGGTCTGACCCCGGCGCGCCAAAAAGGTAGCGCGCGTCGATCTGCAAGGGCGGCGTATCGCCGGGGCGCAGAGGGGCGTCTGGCAGGCTGAGGTCAAAGTCGATGCGCTCGGGCAGGAAATCCTCCACCAGCACGGTTTGACGGGCCAGAGCGTCGGCCTTGGGGTCGGCCTTGATCTCGATCTTCCACGTTCCGCGCGGCACATCCGGGGCGACGGGCAGGCTGAAGACATGGCCGCCCGCAACACCGCCATCCGAGACCGCGCGGCGATATTCCACCCCATCGGGGCGATAGAGAACGGCGGTCAGGGGTAGACCTTCGATGGCCTGAGCTGTGTTGTCGCGGGATAGAGCTGTGATGTGAATGACCTCTCCGGCGCGATAGGCGCCTCGGTCGGTGGTCAGGAATACATCCACAGGACCCGCTGGCGCACGCCCTTCGACCCCGCGATCCGAGAGGTCAAAGGCGGGGTCGTTCAGAGAGAGGAAGCTGAGATCGGAATCCCCGTCCGCCACCATCACCAAAGCAGGTGCGCTTGCCCCCTTGCCGCGGGTCAGGCCCGCTTCGAACTGCGCATAGCCGCTGGCATCTGTCTGCGCCTTGGCAATCACCGCGTTGGCGTTTGAAACCAGCGAGACCTCGATCCCCTCTCGAGGGGTTGCGTCGTGCAGACCGCGTACGGTGACATGCAGCCCGTCGGTGCCAAGGGCCGTGCTGATCCCCAGATCGGTCAGCACAAACCACTGAGTTGCGCCTGGATCATCATAGGGATCTGCACCGGGGACGCGCGCAGTCAGGGCGTAGATCCCAGCGGGTTGATCGGCAATCGCCTCCGCCATGGGCAGGCGGGCGGTCATGCTCTGGTTCAATTCGTTTGCGATCTCGGCGGTACCGATCCATACATCCTCGGCAATCTCGTCCGAGAATTCACGTTCCTGCCACTCGCTGAGGGGGCGGCCAAAGAAATCCTGCTGGACGGCCCTGATCAGGTTGCGGTCGCTGACGCGTCGCAAGGTCAGCTCCAGAGAGCCGGTATTGACCGTCTCAACCGGCAAGGCCGCATCTGCCGATTTCGGTAGCACATAGCTGCGCCCCGGAAACCGGACCGACGGAGCACGATCACGCACGTAGTGCGTCAGCTCGACAGTACGATTCAGGGCCTCACCCGAGGCCGCCGGAAGCCCTTCGCGCAGGGAAAAGCGATAGCGTTGACCATGCGCAACGCCGTCCAGGCAAATGCTTTTGCCATTGACCTGAACTACCAGCCCATCGTCACTGCGTTGCACAAACGGGTCGTAATCGACCCCCGCCTTGACCAAGGGTTCCGAGAACTCAACGCAGATACGCGGCGCAGCGGCGTTGCTTTCCACCGTGCTGTCGATGATGCGGAAGCCGTATTTTCCGATGGCATCATCCAAAGCCGCCAAGACATCCTCACGCGGTTGGACCTGTTCGGCCAGCCGCAGTGCCGACACCATGTCTCGCCCGCGTTCGACCGCTTCCAGCGCGTCCGACATCACTATCAGCGCCGCGATTTGCGCCCCCGGTGTGTCCGCGCGCAGATATCCGTTGATGGCGGCGTTCAACGCGCGAGTGCGGAATTCCTGCTGCTCCTGATATCCATTCGGGTTCAGGCGCAGCAGCAGCCGGGCGTATTCAACCCATAGGTCGGACGCATCGCTGAGGGTCACGGCCGCCCCAGTCCACAACATTGCAAGCCGGTCTGTATCTGCGTTCCGTGCTGACTCCAGCAAAGTCTGCAGGTCACGCCCTCCGGCAGAGTGACGAAACCCAAGATCGCGGGCCTGTTGAAACGCTTCGTTCAGGTCTTTCTGGCCTAGGAATGTGAGGGCCTCATTGCGCGTTTTCCCCAATATTAGGGTCCGTTCTGACGTGAGTACTTTCTGTGCCGACACCGCGCCCTGATATGGCTCCTGCCGGTTCACACCGCTTTTAGGAAAACAGGCATCTGACCGAGTGTTGTAAGTGAAAGCCGTGCAGCTTTGATTGGCCGAACACGCGCGAATGCAGGACTTCAGATCCGTATCGAAAAGCGCATCAAGATCCGAGCCGTAAAAGTCCGCATCTCGGGTCGTGATATAGCGGAACTCGGGCACGGCTGTCTGGGCCAGAGCACCCAGGGTCAGGGCGAAAGATGAAATGATGTAAGTTATTGAAAAAAATACAAAGTGGTGCATTGTGACCTCCGGTTTGAAGTCAATTTGACACGTGCGGTGCCCCTCAGGCAACGGCTTAAACACTTTTTCACCGATTGCCCGGATGCTGACGGCTGAACAAACCGGAATCACGCATCATGAGCCTTGCACAAAAACTGGCACAGGAACGGCGCGCGCGCCTGGCGGCGGAACGGATGTTGGCGCTGAAACAGGCCGAGCTGTCCTCGGCCAACCGCAAACTGGGCCGCCACGCGATGGCGTTGACCAAACGCATCGGCGAAACCCAGGCTGAGGTTGAAACCGTCCGGGATGAGAATGAAAAGGTCAAATCCGACCTGACCGAGGCCCATGCCAAGGTCGAAGTGGCCGAGCGTCGCCTGTGGCATTCGATCCAGACCATTCAGGACGGCTTTGCCTTTTTCGACGGTGACAGCTGTCTGATTGGGGCCAATACTGCCTATCTCAGCGTGTTCGAAGGTCTGGATGAGGTCGCGCCGGGTATCCCTTACACGCGCATTCTCGAACTTCTGACCAACGAAGGCATCGTCGACACTGGCGCGGAAAAGGCCGGGGACTGGCAGGCCCGCATGCAAAGACGCTGGGCACGGGCCAATCCGCCACCCGAAGTGATCCAACTGTGGAATGGTCAATACATCCGCCTGATCGACCAGCGTGGCAGCGGCGGAGATGTGGTCAGTCTTGCCCTGAACATTACCGCATCGGTCCGGCATGAGGCCGAATTGCAGGCCGCACGCGACCGGGCCGAGGGCGCAAACCGCGCCAAATCGGCCTTTCTCGCGAATATGAGCCATGAAATCCGGACGCCCATGAACGGCATCGTCGGCATGACAGAGCTTTTGTCAGAAACGCCGATGGACGAAGAGCAGCGCCTCTATGTCAATACGATCCGTAACTCGGGCGAGGCCCTTCTGGTCATCATCAACGATGTGCTGGACTATTCCAAAATCGAAGCGGACAAGCTGATCCTGCACCCCGAGCAGTTTGACCTTGAACGCTGCATCCTTGAGGTTGCGATGCTGCTGCAGCCCAGCGTGCGCGACAAGGGCCTGACCCTGCTGGTGGACTATGACCTCTTCCTGCCGACTCTGTTCGTGGGGGATCCGGGCCGTGTGCGGCAGGTTTTGACCAATCTTGTGGGCAATGCTGTCAAGTTCACCAGCGAGGGGCATGTGCTGATCCGGGTAACCGGCGTACCCCATCCGGACCGGCAGGATTGCGACGTCCACATCGCCATCGAAGACACCGGCATCGGGATTGAGGATGACAAGATCACCCATATCTTTGTTGAGTTCAATCAGGTCGAAGATGAGCGCAATCGCCAATTCGAAGGGACAGGGCTAGGCCTCGCGATCACCAAACGCCTGATCACCATGATGGGGGGCAATGTCTGGGTCGAAAGCGAAGTTGGGCAAGGTTCGTGCTTTGGCTTCCGGGTGTCTCTGCCCACCGCCGAGGGGCCGCAACCCTCTCCGCCTGACCCGCAAGGGTGCCTGAAACACGTGATGCTGGTCGAGGATATGGCCGCCAACCGGGCCATCCTCGCCAAGCAACTGGGGCGCCTTGGGGCAAAGGTCACGGTCTGCGCTTCCGGAGGCGAAGCGCTGTCGAAACTAGACCCCTCGATTGATCTGTTGCTATGCGATCATGACCTGCCCGACATGGACGGGATGGAGCTTGCGACCATCCTGCACGACCGCGGCTGGACTGAATTGCCAGTGGTCATCATGTCCACCAATCCGGGCGTCATTCACGCCAGCCCCGCGCGGCATTTGATCGAAGGCGTCTTGCAAAAGCCTATCCCCCGTTCCGAGCTTTACAGTCGACTGATCGCTTTGGGGGATCCCGTATCTCAGCCAGATACCTCGCCTCAACCTACGCCTGAGACCCACCCAATCGGGAACCGCGTGATGCGCGTTCTGGCGGCTGAGGACAACCGGACCAACCAGTTGATCCTGAAGAAAATGGTCAAGGATCTGAACATCGACATGCGTTTCGCCGGCAACGGGCAAGAGGCAGTCGACCTCTATCAGGAGTTTTCACCCGATTTGATCTTCATGGACATTTCGATGCCCCGGATGGATGGCAAACAAGCCACTGCCGAAATCCGCCGCCGCGAGGTTGAAACCGGTCGTCACGTGCCGATCGTCGCCCTGACGGCGCATGCCATGGCGGGGGATGATCAAGGTATTCTAGAGGCTGGTCTGGATCATTACCTGACCAAGCCGTTGCACAAGACCCTCATCCAGCAAATGATCTTGGACCATTGCCCCGAGGACGCCAAACCTATCACGCCTGGAGGCAGTGATCAGGTACAAGAACCTTGAAAAGGGATCCCACCTTCATCTGGCCAAAAATATCTCGGGGAGCGCGAGGGGCTGGCCCCTCGCTTCCTGCCCTCTATGCTGCGTAAGGGCGTACGAAAACGGGCTTGTCGTCCTCGGACAGATCGGGGCGGTATTCATAGCCGCCGCTGTCAAAATCCAGCAACCCGGCCGAACCTGTCAGGCGATGCTGAATAATGTACCGTGCCATCGCACCGCGCGCTTTCTTTGCAAAGAAACTGACGATTTTGGGCGTACCACCTTTGTCTTCCATGAAGACCGGAGTGATGACTTTCAGGTTCAACGCCTTCAGGTCGACCGCCCCGAAATACTCCTGACTGGCGCAGTTAACCAGGACCTCGCTGCCAACCTCAGCCCCTTGCGCATTCAGTGCTTTGCTAAGCTGATCGCGCCAGTATTCATACAGGTTCTTGCCGCGTCGAGTTTTCAGTTTACTGCCCATTTCCAACCGATAGGGCTGAATCGCGTCCAGAGGGCGTAGTACGCCGTAAAGGCCGGACAAGATTCGCAGGTGGTCCTGCGCCCATGCCATCTCATCAGCGTCCAGTGAGGCCGCCTCTAGCCCCTGATAGGTGTCACCGGCAAAGGCCAGTGCGGCGGGGCGGGTCGCCTCAAGCTCGGGCGCGTCGGCGAAAGCGCGATAGCGGTCGCGGTTCAGCCGGGCCAGATCATCGCTGAGGTCCATCAGATTCTTGAGGTCGCCCAGTGTCAGGTTGCGCGCGGTCTTGGACAGACGGATCGCATCGTCCTGAAAGTCGGGCTGCGTGGCCTCAACATCCCGCTCTGCCCAGTCCAGCCGCTTGGCCGGGGAAATCACTACCAGCATATCCGCCCTCGTTCCTTGCCTGTCCTGCGGTATCTAGGTCGATTTACGTTTCACCAAAAGAGATTTTGTCAAAAGGCAAGGTCGACCGCTGGGAGAGGCCGTGTCTTTTGACGCCTTTGAAACGTGAACTGACCTATCCCGCTTGCCGCAGCACGTCCAGAAAGGCTGCACCGAACCTTTCGTGACGACGATCGCCCAAAACCTGTTCGACCCCGCGTGAGTCATCCGGTCGCAACTGCGCCACCTTCGCCAGTTGCGAGGCCGTGCAACTGAGCGGCTTGTCGATCCCATCTGGCCCGCGGGACAATTGCGACTGCACCTCAAGCAGGCGGTCGTAAATCTCGCCCTGCTCGCGACCGGCCAGCTTGCGGCGGGCGGGGTGGACAGCTTCTACGGCCCCGGCGATGACCTCAAGGAAAGTGTCGCCATAGCGTTCAAGCTTTTTGGCCCCGACCCCTCCGATGCGGGCCATGTCGTCCAGTGTTTGCGGGCGTTTCTCGGCCATTTCGATCAAGGTGCGGTCGGGGAAGATGACATAGGCAGGTACACGCGCGGCTTCGGCCAAAGCGCGGCGCTTGGCCTTGAGGGCAGAGAGCAGCGGAGCGTCTTCCTCGGCCACCATCGCCTTGACTGCCGGGCGGCGCGCGGCTTTGCGGATCGTATCCTTGCGCAGGTTGATCTGCGCCTCACCCTTCAGGATCGGCTTGGCAGCCTCGGTCATGCGCAAGGCACCGTGGCGTTCGGGGTCGGGGCGGACCAGATCATGGCCCATCATTTGCCGAAAGATCGCCTGCCATTGCGGGCGCGACCAGTCCTTACCGATGCCCCAGGTCGACAGCGTATCGTGACGACGCGCGCGGATCTTGTCGGTTTCATTGGCCAGCAGAATGTCGATCAGATGGCCGCTGCCAAACCATTCCTCGGTCCGCAGGATCGCTGACAGCGCCATGCGGACGGGGGTTGTGCCATCAAAAACCTCGGGTGGGGTGTCGCAGAGATCGCATTTCCCGCAGGGTTCGGCCGTTTCTCCGAAATAGCCCAGCAGAGTCTGACGACGGCACACCAGCGCCTCGGCCAGACCCAGCAGAGCGTTCAAGCGCGCGTGATCAGCCATGCGCCGTTCAGGCGGGGCCAGGCCCTCATCCACCTGCGACCGACGCAAGCGAATGTCATCAGGGCCAAACAGTGTCAGGGTTTCAGCCGGGCCTCCGTCACGCCCGGCACGGCCGATCTCTTGGTAATAGGCCTCGATGGATTTCGGCAGGTCCGCATGGGCGACCCAGCGGATATCGGGTTTGTCGATACCCATCCCGAAGGCCACGGTGGCGACGACGATCAGCCCGTCCTCGCGGGCAAACCGCGTTTCGACGATGCGCCGGTCCTCGGGGTCCATGCCGCCGTGATAGTGACAGGCTGAATGTCCTTCGTCGCGCAGAGCCTTGGCCAGAACTTCGGTCTTGTTGCGGGTGCCACAATAGACGATGCCGGATTGGGTTTTACGCGCGGCGGCGAAATCGAGGATCTGCTTGCGCGGACCATCTTTGGCGGCAAAGGCCAGATGGATGTTGGGCCGATCAAAGCCGCGCAGGAATTTGCGCGGGGTTGTGCCGTCGAACAGTTTCTCGACGATCTCATCTTGCGTTTCGGCATCCGCCGTGGCGGTGAACGCTGCCAGAGGCACGTTCAGAGCGCGCCGCAGTTCTCCGATCCGCAGATAGTCGGGTCGGAAATCATGGCCCCATTGGCTGACGCAATGCGCCTCGTCCACAGCGATCAGGCTGACATTGATCCGGCGCAACATGCCCAGCGCGGATCCGGCCGCCAGACGCTCGGGCGCCATGTAGAGGAGTTTGAGCCGTCCGGACTCCAACGCCTCCCACACCGCGTCGGTTTCTTCGGGTGTATTGCCCGAGGTCAACGCGCCGGCTTCAACCCCGGCCTCTTGCAGGCCTCGGACCTGATCGCGCATCAAAGCGATCAAAGGGGAGATCACTACCGTCACACCATCGCGCAGCAACGCAGGCAATTGAAAACACAGGGATTTACCGCCGCCCGTTGGCATGATTGCCAATACGTTTTCACCTGCAGTTACAGCATCGACGATCTCTTCCTGACCGGGACGGAAGTCGTCGAATCCAAAGACATCTCGCAGCAGGGGTGCGGCGTCGAACATGTGCGGGGTTGCCCTGTTTTAAGGTTTATCTGCTCTTAAGACAGGACAATCACATACTAAGATTCGGTGAACAAGAGGTCAGACAAAATAGCCTGCATTGTTGATCAGGATGATCCGCGCCGCATAGACCCCGATCAGCACGACCAGAGGGGTCAGATCCAGCCCGCCCATATTCGGCAGGATACGGCGGATCGGGCCGTAGATCGGTTCGAGTATGCGGTTCAGGCCGTACCAGATTTGCGCGACCAGCTGTTGGTGCAGATTCAGCACCTGGAAATTGATCAGCCAGCTCATGATCACGTGGGCGAGGATGATGAACCAGACAATGTCCAGGATCAGCAGCAGGATTTGGATCAGCGACAGCATGGGTACTCCGTTCTTTCACCGAAAAAGACCTAAGCACACACGCCGCAAAGAGCAAGCCTGCGCCAACTGAAAGCTTGCGAATTGGACCAAACACCCGTCTTATTGGACAAAAGAAAAACTGGGGCAGTCATGGCAGAGATTTCCAATCGCAAGCGCATCTGGGGCTGGTGGTTTTTTGATTGGGCGTCTCAGCCATATCATACACTGCTGGTTACCTTTGTTTTCGGCCCCTATTTCGCCGGGGTCGCCGCAGGGTATTTCACCGATGCCGGGCTGGACCCGCAAGCCGCCGCCGCGCGGGCGCAGACGGTCTGGGCCAATTGCCTGACCATCACCGGGCTGATCATCGCCTTTGGCGCGCCCTTGCTGGGGGCGATGGCAGATGTTTCGGGTCGCCGCATACCGTGGATTTTTGCGTTCTCGGCTATGTATGCGATGGGGTCCGCTGCGCTTTGGTACACCATGCCCGACGGCTCGAACATGTGGCTGATGCTGTCGGCCTTCGGGCTGGGCTTTGTCGGGGCGGAATATGCGCTGATCTTCATCAACTCGCAGCTGCCTGAACTGGGCGATGATAATCAGGTGGGTGAGATCTCGGGTTCGGGTTTTGCCTTCGGGTATTTTGGTGGGCTGATTTCTCTGGCGATCATGCTGGCGCTGTTTGTCGAACAACCCAGCGGTAAGACATTGATCGGGATGGAGCCTGCGCTTGGCCTTGATGCCGCCAGGCGTGAGGGCACGCGTTTTGTTGGGCCTTTCACCGCCGCGTGGTTCGTTTTGTTCATGGTGCCATATTTCCTGTGGGTACGTGATGACCCAAAAGCCGAGAAAACCGGCAGTTTCGCCGAGGCGCTACGCCTGCTGGGGCACTCCATCTCGAACCTGCGGCATCGGGTAAGTCTGGCGACTTATCTCGGGTCGTCGATGTTTTACCGCGACGCGTTGAACGGGCTTTACAGCTTTGGTGGAGTCTATGCGCGGCTGGTTCTTGAGTGGGATCTGATCAAGATCGGTGTCTTCGGGATTGTCAGCGTTCTGGCCTCCGCCATTTTTGCGTGGATCGGGGGCAAGTTGGATCGGAAATACGGCCCTAAACCGGTCATTTTGGTTGCAATCTGGGTGCTGATCTTTGTTTGTATCACCGTCGTTTCGATGGACCGGACGCAGATCTATGGCATAGCGCTACCTGAAGGGTCCGGACTGCCCGACATGGTGTTTTTCGGCTGTGGTATCCTGATCGGCGGGATGGGAGGGGTTTTGCAATCCGCCAGCCGCTCAATGATGGTGCGCTATACCGATCCCGCGGCTCCGGTAGAAAGCTTTGGGCTTTATGGCTTGTCCGGCCGTGCGACCGCCTTTGCCGCGCCATTGCTGATCGGAGTGGCAACAACTGTGACCGGTAGTGCAAGACTAGGGGTGTCACCGATCATTCTGTTGTTTATTCTGGGTCTATTCCTGATGCGCTGGGTAAAGCCGGAAGGGGATCAGAGCAGATGATTTTACTACGTTTTTTGGCACTATTAGCCACGATCACATGGGCAGGCACGGCGGGGGCGCAGCCTCTGGCCAAGCAGTTGTTCGGGGCGCAAAAGCAAAGCTCACAACAAAAACCTGCCGCCTTCGGCAGTTATTCGCGCGGATGCGCCGCCGGATCGGTGCAGCTGCCTGAAACCGGGCCCACATGGCAGGCCATGCGCCTGTCGCGCAATCGCAACTGGGGCCACCCCGAGGCGATTGACTACGTGCAGGACCTCAGCCGGTTTGCGGCCAAGCAGCCGGGCTGGAATGGTCTTTATGTCGGGGATATCAGCCAGCCGCGGGGCGGGCCGATGACGTCAGGCCATCGCTCGCACCAGTTGGGGCTGGATATCGATATCTGGATGCTGCCCGGAGACAACATGCGGCTGTCGCGCAACGCGCGTGAGAATATCTCGTCCATTTCCCTGCGTCGCGCGAACGGAGCGTTCGTGAACGGCAACTGGACCAAACAGCACCACGCCGTTCTGCGAGCAGCCGCAAAGGACAAGCGCGTCGCGCGGATTTTTGTGTTCCCCGGTGCCAAGGTTCAGATGTGTAAGGAAGAGAAGGGCAACCGGGCTTATCTGCGTAAGATCCGGCCTTGGTGGGGGCATCACTACCACTTCCATGTGCGCCTGAAATGCCCGCGCGGGTCGAAAGGCTGCGTCAATCAGGACCCGCCGCCAAAGGGTGATGGCTGCGCACAGGCGCAGGAATGGGTCAACAATATCCTCAACCCTCCGCCACCCGATCCGAACGCACCTGCGCCCAAGAAACGTCGTGAGTATGTTTTGGCCGATCTGCCCCAGCAATGCTCAGCCGTTTTGTCGTCCAACTGATTGCCGCTGCTTTGTGGGCCGGTCAGGTCGCAGCGGTTGAGGTCAAAAGCGCCACATTTCTGGGCAGCTACACATGGATCGAGGCCACCGATTGGTTCGGTGGCTTCTCGGCCATACACCTGAGCGACGACGGATCCTACGTCACCCTCCTGAGCGACCGAGCAACCCTGGTCACGGCACGGATCACGCGCGATGGAGATGCGATATCGGGTGCCGAAGTGCAAAACCGCGGGCCGCTTCTGTCCAGCATGGGGCGTAAGCTGAGCGGCCGGGCGGGGGACTCTGAAGGAATCGCCCTTGCGCCAGGTGGCGGCTTTTTCGTGTCCTTCGAAGGTGTTCATCGCGTGGCCTACTATAGCTCTCCGGCAGCCAACGCGTTGGTTCTGCCGCGCCCTCACGCCTTCAGCGCGCTGAATCGCAACGGCTCGTTCGAAGGGCTGGCGATTGACGGGCAAGGGCACCTCTATACCCTGCCGGAGAAAACCCGCACGGCGAGCGGCGATATTCCGGTTTTTCGCTGGGACGGGACCAACTGGTCGACCCCATTTACCCTTCCACAACGGGATCGCTTCCTGCCCGTTGCCGCTGATTTCGGCCCCGATGGGCGCTTCTACGTGCTTGAGCGCTCGGTCGCATTCATCGGATTTCGCACCCGCCTGCGCCGATGGGACGTCTCAAATGACACAATACGCGCCGAGGAGGTTCTTCTGGAAACCGAAACCGGCACACATGACAACCTCGAAGGTCTGTCGGTCTGGCGCGACGATCAGAACCGCCTGCGCGCCACGATGATCTCGGACGATAACTTTCTGGCGCTTCAGCGGACCGAAATAGTGGAATACCTCCTGCCCGATTGACACGTCGCGACCAAGGGTCTAAACGCACGGCTTGCCTTGGGATGAGCCCTTGGCCAAGTCGCCGCTACCTTGTCAAAACGGGCATCTGAAAATGCAACGCTCTTATATTCCCGGCATCCTTGCCATGGCCGCCATTGTTGTGGCCTCGAACATTCTGGTTCAGTTCCTGATCCTTGACGGATTGCTGACCTGGGGTGCTTTCACCTATCCGCTGGCCTTTCTGGTCACTGACATCATGAACCGCGTCTATGGCGTGGGTCCGGCCCGCAAGGTCGTATTCGCCGGGTTTGTCACCGGTATCATCTGTTCGCTGATCGGTAGCCAGATCATGCTGCAGGGCGATGGTTTCACCTATGCCGCCGTACCGCTGCGGATCGCAGTTGCCTCGGGCACCGCCTTCCTGATCGCGCAACTGACTGACGTTACCGTGTTCAACGCGATGCGCGGTGGCCGTTGGTGGCGCGCGCCTTTGGTCTCGACACTGGTCGGATCGGCGCTGGACACCGCAATCTTCTTTACGCTGGCCTTCTCGGCCTCGGTCACCTTCTTCGGCGCAAACGCTGACGCTGCGATCAACTGGGCGTGGGAGCCTGTGCCGTTCATGCTGTCCGGCCCGATGGCTCCGCTGTGGGTCACGCTGGCCTTTGCGGACTGGCTGGTGAAGCTGTCACTGGCCCTGATTGCCCTGATCCCGTTCAAGGTGATCGTCGCCCGTCTGACCGCCGCACAGCCTGCGTAAAAAAGTGCTTTGAGAATGGCGCATCTTGTGTCAGGCTCAAAACTAACCGCAACAGATAGAAAAGGAGGTGATCCAGTGTCAAGAAAGAGATTGGAGAGAGGTGTCGGAACAACCGGGGGGAAAGCCTGCTAGGGCAGCCCTTGGCGGAGCGCTCGCTCCGGCTGGTCGATTGATCTAACCGACCCGACCTCCTTGTACTTTCGAAGGGCCGTCCCACCGGGGCGGCCCTTTCTGTTTCCACCCGCGCCTTGTAAGGTCCAAACCATGCTGCGCATCACTGACGATATCATCCTCCAGGATTGGGAAATGACCGAGAGCTTTGTCCGCTCCTCCGGTCCCGGTGGGCAGAACGTCAACAAAGTTTCGACCGCTGTCGAGCTTCGGTTCGAGGCCGCGCGCTCTCCATCCCTGCCGGAGCCGGTGAAGAACCGCTTGAAACGTCTGGCCGGGCGGCGTTGGACCAAGGATGGCGCGATCATCATTCAATGCGAAGAAACCCGCTCTCAGGCCCGCAACCGCGAGATTGCGCGTACCCGATTGGCGGAACTGATCGCTCGGGCGCTGGTCAAACCCAAGCGGCGGATTGCCACCAAGCCCACCTACGGCTCGGTCAAGCGCCGTCTGGCCGCGAAAAAGGCTCGTGGCGACGTCAAGGCGCTGCGCGGGAAAGTATCAGAAGATTGATCTGGTATCTTGCCGACCCGTTGATACTCTGACCCGCAAAAGCGGCAGGAGGGTAACGTCATGAGGCTGGAGGGGAAAACGGCAATTGTCACCGGCGGCGCGTCCGGGTTCGGGGCCGGGATCGTAAAGACGTTTCTGGCCGAGGGTGCGCGTGTGATGATCGCTGACATCAACGGCGACGCGGCGCAGGACCTGGCGGCGCAACTGGGCTCCGCCGCCATGCCGCAACAGGTGGATGTCAGCGACGGCGCGTCGGTTCAGGCCATGGCCGACGCGATCGAGGCCGCCTTTGGACAGCTCGATATTCTGGTCAACAACGCTGGTGTCACTCATCTGCCCACACCGCTGGAAGACGTCAGCGAAGGGGATTTTGACCGCGTCTTTAACGTGAACATGAAGTCTGTCTACCTGACCGCCCGCGCCTTTGTCCCGGCGATGAAGTCGCGCGGTGCTGGGGCGATCCTCAACGTCGCCTCAACCGCCGGGCTGTCGCCGCGCCCCAATCTGAACTGGTACAACGCCTCCAAGGGCTGGATGATCACCGCGACGAAAACAATGGCGGTCGAACTGGCCCCCTCTAGTGTGCGGGTCAACGCCATCTGCCCGGTCGCGGGGGAAACGCCTCTGCTGAAATCCTTCATGGGCGAAGATACGCCCGAGATTCGCGCCAAGTTCCTCTCAACCATCCCGCTTGGTCGCTTTTCAACCCCACAGGACATGGCCAACGCGGCCCTGTTTCTCTGCTCGGACGAGGCCAGCATGATCACCGGCACAGCGCTCGAGGTCGACGGTGGCCGCTGTATCTGATCCGCTCTTCATCTGGCCAAAAATACCTCCGCCGGAGGCAGCGCGCGCTAGCGCGCTTTCGGCCCAACACAAAAGGCGAAAATGACCCCCGGAGCCCGAAACCTTATCACCGATGTCCCAGGCCTGAAGGTCGGCAATGCGCAGGACCCAGCGCTGAAGTCCGGCACAACCGTTCTGACAGCCGACGCGCCGTTCACTGCCTCGGTCCACGTGATGGGCGGAGCCCCCGGCACGCGCGAAACCGACCTGCTCGCCCCCGACAAATCCGTCACCCATGTCGACGCCATCACTTTGTCCGGTGGATCGGCCTTTGGTCTGGATGCCTGCTCGGGCGTCTCGGACGCGCTACGGGCACAAGGCCGGGGGTTTCCGGTAGGGGATATTCGAGTCCCCATCGTTCCCGGCGCAATCCTGTTCGACCTGTTGAACGGCGGTGACAAGGCATGGAACGAAAACCCCTATCGCGCCTTGGGACGCAAGGCTTTTGAATCCGCCAGAGAGGATTTCACCCTAGGCACAACTGGCGCAGGGACCGGAGCCTTGGCGGCGATGCACAAGGGCGGGCTGGGTTCGGCCTCAATTGTTTTAGAGAGCGGAGTGACCGTTGGCGCCTTGGTGGCGGCGAACCCGCTGGGAAGTGTCACAACGCCGGGTGATCGCCATTTCTGGGCCGCCCCGTTCGAGATTGGCGATGAATTCGGCGGTTTTGGGCCTGATCCCAGCGCTGGACTGGGCCAACTGCAAATCAGCCGCAAGTCGCAGGCCATGCGGGCCGATCCGCAAAAAGCCAACACGACGATTGCCATCGTCGCCACCGACGCGGCCTTGTCCAAACCTCAATGTCAGAGACTGGCGGTCGCCGCCCATGATGGGATCGCGCGCGCAATCGTTCCCGCGCATACGCCGGGCGATGGCGATCTGGTGTTTGGCGTCAGCACCGGGGCAAAGCCCATGACCTCCGAGGCCGAGCTTGGGCAGATCGGCCACGCGGCCTCGCTCTGCCTGGCGCGGGCGATTGCGCGGGCGATTTATCTTGCGACACCGGTCTACGACGATTTGCTACCTTGCTGGTCCACGCTGAACACACCAGACTAGGAAAGCCCGTACAGGTGCCCAGAGGCGCGTATGCGCGGCAATCTGCCCGTTGACTCTGGGCCGCTCAAAAGCACCATCTGCGCAAGCCACCAAGTATCGGAGCCAAAAAATGAATCGCATCCTAGCTACAGCAATCATCGGCCTGCTGGCCCTGCCAGCCTATGCGGAAGGCGACGCCGAAGCAGGCAAGAAAGCCTTTAACAAGTGTAAATCCTGCCA
This sequence comes from Ruegeria sp. AG1, assembly GCF_056541705.1. Taxonomy (NCBI): domain Bacteria; kingdom Pseudomonadati; phylum Pseudomonadota; class Alphaproteobacteria; order Rhodobacterales; family Roseobacteraceae; genus Ruegeria; species Ruegeria sp. AG1. Next base: position 100,960 of record NZ_JBQFYU010000011.1, read on the forward strand.
CATGATCGCGGACCCCGAGGGCGAAGTGATCGTCAAGGGCGGCAAGACCGGGCCGAACCTCTATGGCATCGCAGGTCGGACTGCGGGCACCTATGAGGGGTTCAAATACGGCGACAGCATCGTTGCTGCCGGTGAAAACGGGCTGGTCTGGGACGAAGAGACCTTCGTCGCCTATTCGCAGGACCCCAAAGCGTTTTTGAAGGATTACTTGGGCGAAACCGCGGCCAAGTCCAAGATGTCGTTCCGTCTGAAAAATGGCGGCGAGGATGTCTATGCCTACATCGTGAGCGTCTCCGGCGAGTAAAATCGGCCAAAAATCCTGTTGGACATGACGAAAGGCCGCACACCTGCGGCCTTTCGTGCGATTGATTACCTGACTTATCATTGCCACCTTCGTTCCATGCGGTGCCCGCGCTCAGCCCTATGACACCGAACCGCCACGCCGATCTGGCCATTGCATAACCCCAAATTCCCGCCGTTCCGGCGGATCGGCATCAGGAGATGACAGATGGGATTGATGATTCCGGCCTGGGTTGATGGCCAATTGACCCCCGTCGACAAGCTGGAGGCGCATGAAAAGGGCCTCAAGCACAAGGCCGTGTCCGTCTTTGTCGTGCGGGGCACCGAAATTCTGCTGCAGCGCCGCGCCATGGGCAAATATCACACGCCGGGTCTTTGGGCGAATACCTGCTGTACGCATCCCGACTGGAACGAAAGCGCCTCGGCCTGTGCTGTGCGCCGCCTGCGTGAGGAATTGGGGATCACCGGCCTCTACCCGGAATACCGCCACCGGCTGGAGTATCACGCCGATGTCGGCAACAGCATGGTAGAACATGAGGTCGTTGACGTGTTCCTCGCCCATGTCCGCGGACCGTTGAAGATCGAGCCTAATCCGGACGAAGTGATGGATATCCGTTGGATCGACTATCACGATCTGCTGGCCGAAGTACGCCGCCATCCCACCCGTTTCACGCCGTGGCTCAAGATTTACCTCGCCAACCATGCCGACACGATTTTTGGCCCAGATCTGATCATCTCGGCCAAGAGGTAGGCGCTGCGCCTTGCAAGGACCGCCCAAGCCGCCTACATCATCGCGTCATGGCCAAGCAGAAGACAGACCCGAACTACAAAGTCATCGCCGAAAACCGGCGCGCCCGCTTCGATTACGCAATCGAAGAGGATATCGAGTGCGGCATCATGCTGGAGGGCTCTGAGGTCAAATCCCTGCGGGCGGGTGGGTCGAACATCGCCGAAAGCTATGCCTCGGTCGATGACGGTGAGCTATGGCTGATCAACAGCTACATTGCCCCTTATGAGCAAGCCAAGGTTTTCAAGCATGAAGAACGCCGCCGCCGCAAGCTGTTGGTGTCGCGCAAAGAGCTGTCGAACCTTTGGAATGCAACCCAGCGCAAGGGCATGACGCTGGTGCCGCTGGTGCTGTATTTCAACCATAAGGGCCGGGCGAAGCTGAAGATCGGGATCGCCAAAGGTAAAAAGCTGCATGACAAGCGTGAGACGCAGGCCAAACGGGATTGGTCGCGGCAGAAGCAGCGGTTGATGAAAGATCACAGCTAACTCAAAACGCTGTTGAGGGATGTGCCGGGCTGAAGCCCCGCCTTCTTGGTGTTTGGAGACCCGTCAGAACGCCATGGCTGCCTGAACGGCGCGTTGCCAACGGGCATAGGCGGCGTCGCGGTTCTCTTGCGGCATGTCAGGCTCGAATCTCTGATCCAATTGCCATGTCTCGGCGAATCCGTCCTGATCGGGATAGATCCCGGCCTTCATACCCGCCAGCCATGCCGCCCCCAAGGCGGTTGTTTCCTGCATCACGGGCCGATCGACTGGCGCGCCCAGAATGTTGGAGAGGCCCTGCATGGCCCAGTCAGATGCGCTCATCCCGCCATCGACGCGCAGGATCACCTCGGCTTCGGCCCCCCAATCGCCCTGCATGGCGTGCCACAGGTCTCGGGTCTGGAAGGCGATGCTTTCCAGTGTGGCACGGGTGATTTCGGCCCGGCCCGAGTTGCGGGTCAGTCCGAACATCGCGCCACGGCAATCCGGCTTCCAATACGGCGCACCCAGTCCGGTGAAGGCGGGCACCAGCACCACATGCTGGTTCGGATCGGCCTGCGCGGCCAGGTCGCCGCTCTGCGGGGCCGAGTCGATGATTTGCAGCGCGTCGCGCAGCCACTGAACGGCGGCCCCGGCGATAAAGATCGAGCCTTCCAGCGCATAGGTCCGCTGCCCATCCAGCTGATACCCGATCGTGGTGAGCAGACGGTTCTTCGAGGCAACCGGCTGCGTGCCGGTGTTCAGCAAGGCAAAGCAACCTGTGCCATAAGTCGATTTCATCATGCCGGGCTGGAAACAAGCCTGTCCGATAGTGGCGGCCTGCTGGTCTCCGGCCACGCCCAGAATAGGGATATTGCCACCGAGCAACGTGGTTGAGCCGAAATCAGCGGCGCAATCCAGAACTTTAGGCAGCATAGCCATCGGGACATCCAGCAGATCGCAGATCTCAGCGCTCCATGCGCCTTTGTGGATGTCGAACAACAGGGTTCGGGCTGCGTTGGTGGCATCGGTGACGTGCTTGCGCCCTTCGGTCAGCCGCCAGATCAAGAAAGAGTCGATGGTGCCGAACAGCAACTTTCCGGCTTCGGCCTTTTCGCGGGCGCCGGGAACGGTATCCAGTAGCCATTTGACCTTGGTGCCCGAGAAGTACGGGTCCAACAGCAGCCCGGTTTGCAGGGTCACGTCATCCTCGCACCCGGCTTGTTTGTAACGGGCGCAGATATCGGCGGTGCGGCGGTCCTGCCAGACAATAGCATTGTGGATCGCCTTGCCGGTGGTCTTGTCCCAGACCACGGTGGTTTCACGCTGGTTGGTGATGCCAATCCCGGCAATCTGCGCAGGCGTTGTGCCCGCCGTCTCCATCACCTCCTGACAAACGCTCAGAACGCTGTTCCAGATATCCTCGACATCATGTTCGACCCAGCCTTCCTGCGGGAAATGCTGGGGAAATTCCTGCTGGGCCGTGGCCACACGCTGCATCTGTGCGTCAAACAAAATGGCGCGCGATGATGTCGTGCCCTGATCAATAGCCAGAATATATGTCATGCCCGCGTTCCTCCCCCGGTGGTGTTTTGCGGGACTTTAGCGCAAACACTCGCGCAGGGGCCAGAGCAGAAATCAGGCTGCAGCGACCGGGATATTGTCTATCAGCCGCACGCCATCCGCCCAGGCGGTGACGAACAGGCGGGCCGGGCGGTCTGCGCGGGAAAGGGCCTGCAGGGTTTCGGCACAGCGCAGGTCGATATATTCGACCTCGGTGAAGCCCGCCTCAATCAGGGTGTCGCGCGCAGCTTGCGCAAGCGGGGCGAAATCCTTGCCCTGTGACAGCGCCTCTGCCATCTCGCGCATGATCTGGCTCTTTTGGGCCGCGATCTGCAGCCCTTCGGCTGAGAGGCGCAGATTGCGCGAGGACATCGCCAAGCCCGACGGCTCACGCACGGTCGGGCAGCCGACGACCTCAATCGGGATATCCAGATCACGGGCCATGCGCCGCACGACCAACAGCTGTTGATAGTCTTTTTCGCCGAAATAGGCTCGATTCGCCTGCGTTTGCAGGAACAGTTTGGCGACGACAGTGGCGACGCCTTCGAAGTGACCGGGGCGGAAGGGCCCCTCCATCACATCGGTCAGGCCCCCGACCGTTACGGTTGTCGAGAACCCCTCGGGATAAATCTGATCTGGGTCCGGCACATAGATCGCGTCAACGCCATAGGGGGAGAGCTTTTCGGCGTCCTCATGCTCGGTGCGCGGGTAGTTGGCGAGATCCTCTGGGTTGTTGAACTGTTTGGGGTTCACAAAGATCGTGACAATCACGCGGTCGCATCCGGCTTTGGCCGCCTCGACCAGTGACAAATGCCCCTGATGCAGCGCGCCCATTGTGGGGACGACGCCGATTACCTCTCCGTCACGGTGCCATTGCGTGGTCAAGGCCCGCAGGTCCGCCAATCGGCGCAGAATTGGCGCGGTCATTTGCGGGTGCCCTTGGGGGCCTGGTCAGCAAACACATGCTCATCTGCGGGGAAGGTGCGGGCGCGTACTTCGGCGGCGTATTCGGCAATGGCGGCTTCGGCCAATGGGCCAAGTTCGGCGTAGCGTTTGACGAATTTCGGTTTGAACGCTGTGAAAAAGCCAACCATGTCGTCTACCACAAGAATCTGCCCATCACAGCCCGCAGAGGCTCCGATGCCGATGGTCGGGATTTCCACCTCAGCCGTGATCCGATCGGCCAGACCTTGCGGAACCTTCTCTAACACAACCGAAAACGCACCTGCCTGTGCCACGGCGGAGGCATCAGCCAGCACCGCCTCGGCCTGTTCGTCACGGCCTTGCACCTTGTAGCCGCCCAGCGTGTTGATGGATTGCGGCGTCAGGCCGATATGGGCCATGACCGGGATGCCGCGCTTGACAAGAAAGCGGATGGTTTCGGCCATCTCGACCCCACCTTCCAATTTAACTGCGCCAGCCCCGGTTTCCGCCATCAGGCGGGCCGCGTTGCGGAAGGCTTGCGCGGGACTTTCCTCGTAGCTGCCAAACGGCATGTCGATCACCATCATCGCGCCTTCCAGCCCGCGCGCGACGGCCTGACCATGCAGGATCATCATCTCCATCGTCACGCCAAGGGTCGATTCCAACCCGTGCAGCACCATTCCAACGCTGTCGCCAACAAGGACAAAGTCGCAATGGGCGTCCATCAGTCGGGCCATCGGTGTGGTGTAGGCCGTCAGACTGACCAAAGGATCGCCGCCTTTGCGCGCGCGGATATCCTCGGCGTTCGGGGCTTTTTTGCGGGCTGTGGCGCTCATGCTCGGCTCCGGCACGGTTCATGTTGCAGCGCGGCATAACAGATCGGACCGGGCCCGCGAAACCCCGGTTGCGCGAACATTTCCTTGAATGACCCTAGGTTTAAGGGAACACTGGCCTCCGATAGGCCCGAAATACGTGGCTACGTTGACATCAACGGGGAGAGATTTTCATGACAAAGCAGATGTTTCGAACCTTCGGTTCCATATTGGCGCTAAGCGCCAGTGTGCTGGCGACGCAGGCGTTGGCGAAATCCGACATCACCATCGCCATGCAGCTGGAGCCACCGCATCTGGACCCGACCAGCGCCGCCGCGCAGGCCATTGATTCGGTTGTCTACACCAATATTTTCGAAGGTCTGACCCGTTTCATGGGCGACGGCTCGGTCGTGCCGGGGCTGGCGGAAAGCTGGGAGATCTCAGACGACGGCACCGTCTATACCTTCAAACTGCGCGATGGCGTGACCTTCCATGATGGCACCACAATGGATGCCGAGGACGTCAAGTTCAGCCTGGATCGCGCTATGGCCGAGGACAGTGCGAATGCGCAAAAGGCGCTGTTCGCTGGCATCGAAGGCGTGGAGGCGGTGGAGCCCCTGACCGTCAAGGTGACCCTGTCCGAGCCAAACGGGAACTTCCTGTTCAACATGGCTTGGGGCGACGCCGTGATCGTGGCCTCAGACAGCATCGACGACATCAAGACCAACCCGGTTGGAACCGGGGCGTTCACCTTTGGCGAATGGGTGCAGGGCGACAGCATCACGCTGAACCGCAATCCCGACTATTGGGGCGATCAGCCCGCGTTAGAGACGGCGACGTTCAAGTTCATCTCGGATCCGACCGCCGCTTTTGCCGCCATGATGGCCGAGGATGTGGATGTGTTCGACAACTTCCCCGCGCCCGAGAACCTGCCTCAGTTCGAGGCCGATCCACGCTTTCAAGTGCTTGTCGGCTCCACCGAGGGGGAGACGATCCTGTCCACGAACAACAAGCAGGCGCCGTTTGACGATATCCTCGTTCGGCAGGCGCTGGCCCACGCGATCGACCGTCAGGCGATCATTGACGGAGCCATGTTCGGCTATGGCACCCCCATCGGCACCCATTTCGCACCGCATCACCCGGCCTATGTCAATCTGACCGGGCAATCCGCCTATGACCCGGAGAAAGCCAAGTCCCTTCTGGCCGAAGCCGGATTGGCAGACGGGTTCGAAACCACGCTGCATCTGCCGCCCCCGTCCTATGCGCGCCGAGGTGGAGAGATCATCGCCGCTCAATTGGCCGAAGTCGGGATCACGGCTGAGATCATTAATGTCGAATGGGCGCAGTGGTTGGAATCGGTCTTCAAGGGCAAGGATTTCGGCCTGACCATCGTCAGCCATACCGAGCCCATGGATATCGGCATCTACGCCCGGCCCGAATACTATTTCCAGTATGAAAGCTCGGATTTTCAGGCGCTGATGGAGTTGCTGAACACCACAACCGACCCGGATGAGCGCACCCGCCTGATGGGTGAGGCACAGCGGCTGATTTCCAGCGACTACGTCAACGGATACTTGTTCCAATTGGCCAAGCTCGGCGTGGCCAAGGCAGGCGTGCAGGGGCTGTGGCAGAATGCGCCAACAGCCGCTATTGATCTGACCGCGATCAGCTGGGCTGAGTAACTGTCGGGGCTAACCCGCCCCGTCAATCAGCCAATTGCTATGAACCCAGCCCTTGCGACGGGGCTGGCCATAGTAGACGCCGATCCACTCCCCCTGCTGCGCGCAGGTGCGGACTGTGTCGCCGTTCCGCAGTTGGTCGACCTGGAAATAGTTCGACCCAGGCCCGGTGCGCACAGCCAGAAAGCCATCACCGTTTGGATCCAGACCCGAGACGATACTGGCCGCGCATCCTGCGGATTGCCCGTCTTCGGTGATCACGAAATCCGCATCCAGTTGCTGAGCGGGCGCCGCGCCCGCTGCGGCTAAAAACAAAGCCGCAAGTACAGGTATTCTCATCATCAATTTCCTTTCAAACAATGGTTCTAGGATAGGGCCCGCACTGATTCTCGACAATGGAACTGGTGCTGGACCCAAAGCGCGGCCCGGCCTAACGTGGCGCTGATGCTTCGCTATGCCCTCAAACGTCTGATTTCGCTGGTGATCAGCCTGGCGGTTGCCTCGGTGGTGATCTTCGCTGTGATCGAGATCGCGCCAGGCGATCCGGCCTCATTCATGCTGGGCGTCAACGCGCAGCCCGATACGCTGGCCGCTCTGAGGGCCGAGTTGGGGTTGGATGTGTCCAAACTTGATCGGTACTTTAATTGGATTGGTGGCATGCTGACCGGCGATTTTGGCACCTCCTACACCTATCGCACGCCTGTCTCGCAGATGATCGCGGATCGGCTATGGGTGTCTTTGCCGCTGGCGCTTTATGCGCTGACCCTGTCCACCCTGATCGCCTTTCCAGCAGGCATCTACGCTGCCGCACGTCGCGGCAAACCGGGCGATCTGACGGTCATGGGGGCCACGCAACTGGGCATTGCCGTACCAAACTTCTGGTTCGCGATGATGCTGGTCTTGATCTTCGCCATCAACCTGCGCTGGTTCAACGCCGGAGGGTTCGCCGGTTGGGACAAAGGGTTCTGGACCGGGCTGCATTCCCTGACCCTGCCCGCCATCGCTTTGGCGCTGCCGCAAGCGGCCATTCTGGCGCGGGTGATGCGGTCGTCGCTGCTGGATATTCTTGGTGAGGATTTCATGCGCACAGCCCGTGCTAAGGGGCTTTCCCGCCGTCAGGCGCTGTGGAGACACGGAGTGCGCAACGCGCTGATCCCGGTGCTGACGATCATCGGGCTGCAGTTTTCGTTCCTTCTGGCCGGGTCGATTATCATCGAGCAGGTCTTCTACCTGCCCGGTCTTGGACGGTTGGTGTTTCAGGCAATCTCAGCCCGCGACCTGATCGTGGTGGAATCCGTGGTTATGCTTCTGGTTTTCGCCGTCATCACCGTGAATTTTCTGGTCGATCTGGCCTATGCCGCCGTGGACCCAAGGCTGAGGAGCCGGACATGAGCCGAAACCTGATCCTTGGCGCGGTGCTGTCGTCTCTGGTTCTGCTGGCGGCGCTGGTGTCTTTTGTCTGGACGCCTTATGACCACACGGCGTTGGACATTCCTGCCAAATTGCAACCACCCAACGCGCTGCATTGGTTCGGCACCGATCACTTCGGGCGTGATATGTTCTCGATGATCATGGTCGGCGCGCGGACGTCCATTGCAGTGGCGCTGGTGGCGGTTGGGATTGGTATGGCGTTGGGCGTGCCCTTGGGCCTGGCGGCGGCAGCGCGTAAGGGGTCTTGGCTGGATGAGGTCATCATGCGCGGCAATGATCTGGTCTTTGCCTTCCCATCGCTGGTCATTGCCATCCTGATAACCGCCGTTTTTGGTGCCGGAGCGATCAATGCGATCATCGCCATCGGTATCTTCAACATCCCCGTCTTCGCCCGTATCACCCGCGGCGCGGCCCTGTCCCTGTGGGAACGGGAGTTCATCTTAGCTGCCCGCGTGTCGGGCAAAGGTGCCGCGCGGATTTCTGTAGAACATATCCTGCCCAATGTCGCCAATCTGCTAATCGTTCAAGGGACCATCCAATTCAGCCTTGGAATCCTGGCCGAAGCGGGGCTGAGTTACGTCGGTCTCGGCGCGCAACCACCCACGCCAAGCTGGGGCCGAATGCTGGCCGATGCGCAGACAATGGTCAGTTTTGCCCCGCATTTGGCTCTGATTCCGGGTCTCGCGATCATCTTTACGGTGCTGGGTCTGAACCTACTGGGTGACGGTCTGCGCGACTGGCTCGATCCACGCATAAGGGTGGCGCGGGCATGAACCTGTTGCGTATCGAAAACCTGTCTCTGGCCATACATGGGGCCGAGATCCTGAAGCAAGTCAGCCTATCGATTGCGCCCGGTCAGATCGTGGCGGTCACGGGAGAGAGCGGCTCGGGCAAGTCCATGACTGCGCTGGCTGTCATGCAACTGACGCCAAACGGAGCGCGCACCGACGGATCGATAAATCTGGACGAGCAAGAGATCCTAAACCTGCCCGAGACAGAAATGTGCGCCCTTCGCGGCGCGTCGATCGGAATGGTGTTTCAGGAACCGATGACCGCCCTTAACCCGGTCAAAACCATCGGTGATCAGGTTATGGAGACCATCCTGATCCACAAAGTGATGCCCCGGGCGCAAGCTGAGGCCCGCGCGCAAGAGGTTCTCAGTCGTGTTGGCCTGCCTCCTGACCGTTTCCCTCTGTCCCGCTACCCGCATGAGCTGTCGGGCGGTCAGCGTCAGCGCGTGGTCATCGCGATGGCGATTGCGCTCAGGCCCAGGTTGCTGATCGCGGATGAGCCCACGACAGCCCTGGACGTGACCACTCAGGCCCAAATACTGGACCTGCTGAAGGGGCTGGTGCGCGAATACGACATGGGGCTTCTGATGATCACCCATGATCTAGCCGTGGTGGCCGATATGGCGGATCAGATTGTGGTCATGCGTCGGGGCCAAGTGGTCGAGAGCGGCGCAACCGATCATCTGCTTAGAAACATGCAGCACCCCTATACGCGGATGCTATTTGACGCCTCGAACCATCAAGTTGCTCTGCCCGAAACTCAGGAGCAAAAGCCCTTGCTTGAGGTCACCGACGTGGTTCGTGACTATCGCCTGCCGCGCACGGGACTGTTCACAAAGCCCGCCCATATGCGGGCGGTGGACACGATCAGCTTTACCCTCAACCGCGGAGAGCGTCTGGGCCTAGTCGGAGAGTCAGGATGTGGAAAATCTACCCTAACTCGGGCTATTCTTGGCCTTGAGGAGGTTCAATCCGGCGATATCCGTCTGGATGGCGCCCCCGTTTACTCGGGCCACAAGCCAAATCTCGACGTCCGCCGCAAGATGCAGGTCGTGTTTCAGGACCCTTATGGCAGCTTCAACCCGCGCCACCGCGTCGCGCGGTTGATCACGGAACCGTTTCACTTGCTGGAAACTCCTCCGACAGGGTCCGAGCGTCAGGACAGGATCGCCGAGATGCTACGCGCCGTCGGCCTCAGCCCGGATGATGCTGGGAAATACATCCACGAATTCTCGGGAGGGCAGCGGCAACGTATCGCCATTGCCCGCGCGTTGATTATCCGACCAGAACTGATCTTGTTTGACGAGGCAGTCTCGGCCCTCGACGTGTCGGTCCGGGCGCAGATCCTCGATCTTCTCGCTGAGCTTTGCGCGGCCTATGATCTGACCTACCTGTTCATCAGCCACGATCTGAGCGTCGTGCGTACGATCACGGATCGGGTGATGGTGATGCAGGCCGGGAAAATCGTCGAACAGGGCGAGACTGAGGATGTCTTTGCCAATCCTCGCCATCCTTATACCCGTAAGCTCATCTCGGCCGCGCCGCAATTGCCCGAAATCGGCCGCAAAATCGCATGATATTCTAAATGTTAGAGCCTAAATACAGGAGTTCCCAATGACCAACCCGATTTGGTTCGACCCCAGCCAATGCCTTATCGGCGGGGAATGGCAAAGACCGGAAGCAAGGGAATACTTGCCGCTTGTGAACCCTTCGGACGGGTCGGAACTCTGCCAGATTGCACGTGGTCAGCAGGCAGATATCGATGCGGCTGTTGTTGCCGCGCGATCCGCGTTGGACGGAGATTGGGGCCGGGTGCCTGCGTTTGAGAGGGGGCGCATCCTGAGCAGACTTGGGCAATTGGTTCTGGACCGGGTGGACGACCTCGCCCGGCTTGAAGCCATGGATGTCGGCAAACCGCTGACCCAGGCCCGCGCCGACGCCATCGCTCTGGCGCGATATTGCGAATTCTACGGGGGTGCGGCGGATAAGGTGATGGGTGAGACTATCCCTTATCTCGACGGTTACACCGTCTACACCCTGCGCGAGCCGCATGGGGTCACGGGGCATATCGTGCCGTGGAACTACCCGATGCAGATCATTGGACGCTCGGTCGGGGCGGCGCTGGCCATGGGCAATGCATGCGTTTTGAAACCCGCGGAAGAGGCCTGCTTGACCGCCCTCGCCTTCGTCAATCTGGCGGTTGAGGCCGGTTTGCCGGCCGGTGTGCTGAACGTCGTTCCCGGTCTGGGGGCTGAGGCTGGCGCGGCGCTGTCCGGGCACGCGGGCGTTGACCATATCTCGTTCACCGGGTCGGTTGCGACGGGGGCTTTGGTGCAGCAAGCGGCCGGGAAAAATGTGGTTCCGGTGACGCTGGAACTGGGCGGGAAGTCCCCGCAATTGGTGTTCGAAGATGCCGATCTGGAGGCGGCCCTGCCGTTTCTGGTCAATGCGGGCATTCAGAACGCGGGGCAAACCTGCTCGGCCTCGTCGCGCATTCTGGTGCAGCGCGGTTTGTATGAGCAGGTCAAGGAGCGGATGGCCGAGGCCTACGCGCAACTGACCGTCGGCCCTGCGTTAGACGACCTGCGCGTAGGGCCGCTGATCTCGGATCGGCAGAAGGCAATTGTTTCCGGGTTCTTGTCCAAAGGCGCGGATTTGACGATTGCCGGGCAGGGACAGATCGTAGCCGACGCACCTGAGGCGGGGGCCTATGTGCGCCCTACGCTGTTTGCCGACGTTCCCGCCGATCACGCTATGGCCCGGGAAGAGATCTTTGGCCCAGTTCAAGTCATGATCCCGTTTGAGACCGAAGAACAGGCTCTAACCATAGCTAACAGCACGGACTACGGTTTGGTCGCCAGCATCTGGACACGCGACGGGGCGCGGCAGATGCGATTGGCCAAGCGTCTGCGTTCGGGGCAGGTGTTCATTAACAATTACGGCGCAGGCGGAGGCGTAGAGCTACCATTCGGAGGGGTGGGGAAATCCGGCCACGGTCGCGAAAAAGGGTTCGAGGCGCTTTATGGCTTCTCGCAACTCAAGACGGTGGCCGCCCTGCACGGCTAGAGCATTTGCGTTTGACTTGAATCGAAATGCGCTGCCTCTCCCGGCGGTCGAACGCGCATTTCGATGGCTTTCTCTCAGGTAAAACCCAAAGCGATCTAGACGATCACCTCAATCGGTTTCTGCGCGCCAACGCCGAACACCCGCTTGTAGCGCTCGATTTCCTCGGCAGGTCCCATGGCTTTTTCCGGGTTATCCGACAGTTTGACCGTCGGGCGCCCATTGGCAGACACCGCCTTGCACACCAGCGAGAACGGCGCCAGCGCGTCATCTGGAACAAGGCCGCGGAAGTCGTTGGTCAGCAGGGTGCCCCAGCCAAAGGAGATATTGGTGCGCCCTGCGAACTGACTGTGCAGCTCTTTGATCTTGTCGACGTCCAAACCGTCCGAGAAGATGATCCGCTTCTGCTTAGGGTCCTCGCCACGTGACGTCCACCAGTCGATCGCGACCTCGGCACCAGTTGCGGGGTCGCCGCTGTCGATGCGGATGCCCGTCCACCCGGCCAGCCAGTCGGGGGCATGGTCCAGAAACCCTTTGGTGCCATAGGTGTCGGGCAGGATGATGCGCAGATTGCCCTCGTGTTCGTCATGCCAGTCGCTGAGAACATCATAGGGGGCCTGCGCCAGCGCTTCATCCGTGTCGGCGAGGGCGGAATAGACCATGGGCAGTTCATGCGCATTGGTGCCGATAGCCTCAACCTCGCGCCGCATCGCGATCAGGCAGTTCGAGGTGCCGGTGAACGATTTACCCAGCCCCTCGATCATGGCCTGAACGCACCAATCCTGCCAAAGGAAGGAATGCCGCCTCCGCGTGCCAAAATCTGCAATCCCAAGCCCGTCGATAGAACCCAGCTGTTCGATCTTTTCCCACACACGCGTCATCGCACGGGCATAGAGCACCTGAAGCTCGAACCGGCGCATGTGGTTCAGCACCGCGCGCGAGCGTAGCTCCATCAGCACCGCGAGCGCCGGGATTTCCCACAACATGACCTCATGCCATTTGCCCTCGAAGGTCAGTTCGTATTGGTCACCTTTACGCTCCAGATGGTAGGGCGGCAGGCGCATATTCTCGAACCATTCCATGAAATCCGAGCGGAACATCTGCCGTTTGCCATAGAACATATTGCCCCGCAGCCACGTGCTTTCCCCCCGGCTGAGGCTGAGCGAACGGATGTGATCCAGCTGTTCCCGCAGCTCACCTTCGTCGATCAAACTGGCCAGCGGCACGTGATTCGAGCGGTTGATCAAGGAAAACGCGACATCTGTTTGGGGCTTGTTGCGAAACACTGACTGGCACATCAGCAGTTTGTAGAAATCCGTGTCGATCAAAGACCGCACAATCGGGTCTATCTTCCATTTGTGATTGTAGACACGGGTCGCGATGTCGACCATGGGGAACTCCTGCAATTTCTGTTGTTAGATCAATCAGCACGGCGAATGGCAAGAGTCGCTGATTCGGTGACAATGCCCGTTTGACGTCACAATGCGGGCTTATTGTCCGGTGTTTTCACCAATTAGTGATGGGGTGGGATGGAAAGACAAAACTGATGGTTGTTAATGAGTTTGCTGTACGATTTTGATATGGTTGTTAGACCGACGGAAGGGGATGTTCCGGCTCAGGTCTGTGCGCGGTTCAGAGATGTGAAGACCTCTGACGCGTTGCGAGGGGCTTCCCCGGGGATCCGCATGATGTTTCAGGACGCGGGGTTCGATCTCGACTCCCATGTCAGTGGCATCGTGCCGGACAAGTTTCCAACCGAAGACCTGCCCGACCGAACCCGGATACTGCGCACTCTATTCGACAACATCAAAACCCGCGGTGTGCGGGGGGAATACTGCGGTGAGTTCGATCTACGGCAATTCCTCGGCCACATTCGCCGCGCTGAGGCGGTCGATGGGCTTGTCCGGGTTATTCCAGTTCAGCACCCTCCGAAACCACAGCCTGACGGGCCCAAACGCAGGACCGCAAAAGGGCGGATTGGTGTTGGTCTTGGAGTGGCGGTGATCCTGTTTGCGGTGCTTAAGTATTTCGCAGAAGCGGGTGCCACACCTTAGTCGGCCAGAGTAACTCCGGCGGCCTGCATAGCCTGTTGCGCCGCAGCCAGTGAACCATCCATGTCAATCGCACGGCAGGCGCTTTGAACTACCGTGACGTCGAACCCCAGCTTCGCGGCATCAACTGCAGAATAGTGAACACAAAAATCGGTCGCGAGCCCCACGAGGGTCAGTTTCGAAAAGCCGCGCGTGTCCAGATACCCTTTCAGCCCGGTTGGCGTCGCTTGGTCATTCTCGAAAAACGCCGAATAACTGTCGATGGCGCTTCGGAACCCTTTGCGGATGATCAGGTCGCCATCCGTGCGCAAATCCGGGTGAAAACCCGCGCCATCGGTGCCTTGCACGCAATGGTCGGGCCACAGAACCTGCGGGCCATAGGGCATCTCGGTCATCTCGAAGGGGGCCTTGCCCGGATGCGAACTGGCGAATGAGGAATGCGCCGCCGGATGCCAGTCCTGCGTAAGGATGACGGCATCAAACCTGTCCATCATGGCGTTGATCGGAGCAACGATCTCGTCCCCTCCGGCCACGGCCAACGCTCCGCCGGGGCAGAAATCGTTCTGGACGTCGATGACAAGCAGGGCATGGGTCATGGCAATCTCTCCTTTGGTCTATCGGTACGGCGCAGTGCAGGACGCGTCAATCCGATCCCTTGCGACTCTGCGCTGTCAGGTTTAGACCGCGCGCATGTACACGATCGCTGCCCTCTACCACTTCACCCGTTTCGCTGATCACGCCGCCCTGCGAGAGCCGCTGCTGGACCTGTGCCGCGCGCATTCTGTCAAAGGGACCCTTTTGCTGGCGCAAGAGGGGATCAACGGTACGATTGCTGGTCCGCGTTCCGGGATCGACGCCGTTCTGGCGCATATCAAGGCCCTACCGGGCTGTTCCGATCTGGAGTGGAAAGAGGCCACTGCCGACCATCCGCCTTTTGGCAAGATGAAGGTGCGTCTGAAGAAAGAGATCGTGACCATGGGCCAGCCGGATGTCGATCCGCGTGCCCGCGTTGGCAATTATGTTGAACCCGAGGAATGGAACGATCTGATCCGCTCGGACGATGTGGTCGTGATCGACACACGCAATGACTATGAGGTGGCGATTGGCACGTTTGAGGGCGCAATAGATCCTGAAACCGCGAGCTTCCGCGAATTTCCCGACTGGTGGGAACAGAACAAGGACCGGTTCCACAATAAGCGCGTCGCGATGTTCTGCACCGGTGGGATCCGCTGCGAGAAATCCACCAATTTTCTGCTGGGGCAGGGGGTCGAGGATGTCTATCACCTCAAAGGTGGCATCCTGCGCTATCTCGAAGAAATGCCTGCCGAGGACAGCACTTGGCAGGGCGAGTGTTTCGTCTTCGACAACCGTGTGTCGGTTGGCCACGGCCTGGTCGAGGGGCCGCATAACCTGTGCCACGGATGCCGCCGCCCAATCCTGCCCGAAGATGTCAAGCGCCCGGAATATGAACATGGCGTGTCCTGCCATCTCTGCGTGGAGGAGACGTCAGAGGCCGACAAGATGCGGTTCCGCGAGCGGCAGAAACAGATCCTCCTGGCCCGTGCGCGTGGCGATGAGCATCTGGGCAGCGTCTGAATTCCGCTTGCAGGTCGGAGGGGAATCCCGATGATTATCGCCGGATTGCTGTGATGGAGCTTCAATGACCCGCAAACCGACAACTCTGGCAGAGTGGAAATCGACCTTTCTGGCCGCTGCCGGATTGGTACTGGCCAGTTTCCTGGCGTGGTTCGGCCTGTCGCGGTTGAGTGAGACCACTGCTGGGGACACGATCGGCACCATTGCCTCGGTCGCGTTGCTGATCTGGCTGGTGTCGCAGTCGTGGTACTACATGACCCAGGTGAAATCGCCGCGCAGGTTGTTGTTCCTGATGGGTGTATCCTTCATTCAGGTCGTGCCGTTCCTGTTTGCAGCCGTCTACGGGGCCTTTGGCTACAACGACAATTGCGTTCTCGGGGCGGAAGGCCCTGCCGATATCCTGTATTTCTCATATGTCACCTTCACCACGGTCGGGTATGGCGACATGAGCCCCACAGGACTGTGCCGCGGCTTGGCCGTGTCCGAGGCCGTCACCGGATATATCCTTTTGGGCATGTTTGTTGCAGCAGCTGTGTCGCTTTATTCGCGAAACCACGCGCATTAGGCTCTATTTATTCTGGTCGATCCAACGCGACATGAGTTGTTTGTCGTGAAAGCACTCGGACGGGATCGGGCGACGTTTGCTGCGGGATATCCGTTCAGCAAAGGCGACCTGCTTGCCGGTCGGGTAGTTGGCAAAGGGCGATGGATCCTCGGGCTTATGGGCCGAGATCCACGCCGACATGGACTTGCGGTCCCGCTGCGCCTCAACCGGGATTTCTAACGCGGTCTGCTCAGCGATGGCACGAGCATAGCGCATTTGCCGATCTGTGACCGGCAGCAGGTGGTAGTCGTTCGAAGGCCCGTATAGGGTCTGATTTCGTGCGTAGTAAGACATCGGAATGTTCCTCTGACCATGGGGAACATAAATAGAACATTAACTCTTTTTTTCAAGGGCAGGGCGATTCACATCAGCGGGAGTTTGCCGTGATTCAGTTTTATTGACTGACCAATCAATAAAAGATACATGCTTGGGAAATTGCTTCGGAAAAGGAACCCGGCATGAAATTTCAGCCCAAGGCGAGCCATTTCATCAATGGCGCATATGTCGAAGACACAAACGGCGCGCCGATTGATGTGATTTACCCTGCAACGGGTGAGTTCATCGCCCGGCTGCATTCAGCCACGCCCGAGATCGTTGATCAGGCTCTGAATAGTGCGAAAGCGGCGCAAGCGGAATGGGCCGCCATGTCCGGGACCGAGCGTGGCCGCGTTCTGCGCCGCGCTGCAGATATCCTACGCGACCGCAATCACGACCTCTCGGTTCTGGAAACGCATGACACCGGCAAACCCCTGCAAGAGACGCTGGTGGCCGACGCGACCTCGGGCGCGGATGCGCTGGAGTATTTCGGAGGGCTGGCCGCGTCCCTTACCGGTGAACACATCCCTCTGGGCGGTGGCGACTTCGTCTACACCATCCGCGAGGCGCTGGGCGTGTGCGTCGGGATCGGTGCATGGAACTACCCCACCCAGATCGCCTGTTGGAAGGGCGCGCCAGCGTTGGCCTGCGGCAATACGATGGTGTTCAAGCCGTCCGAGACGACCCCGCTCTCCGCACTAAAGGTGGCCGAGATTCTCATCGAAGCAGGCGCACCCAAAGGCATTTACAACGTAATTCAGGGCTATGGCGATGTAGGTGCATCGCTGGTGACCGATGCGCGCGTTGCCAAAGTGTCTTTGACCGGCTCGGTGTCGACGGGCCGCAAGGTCTATGCCGCGGCCGCCGATGGCATGAAGCACGTGACCATGGAACTGGGCGGCAAATCCCCCATGATCGTTTTCGACGACGCCGATATCGAGAACGCGGTCTCAGGTGCGATTTTGGGCAATTTCTATTCCTCAGGTCAGGTCTGTTCGAACGGCACCCGCGTGTTCGTCCAGAAAGGTATCAAAGAGGCGTTTCTGACCCGCTTGGCCGAACGTCTGGCAACCGCCAAGATTGGCGATCCGCTGGATGAAGAGGTCAACTTTGGCCCAATGGTCAGCGAAAATCAGATGAACATCGCGCTGGGCTACGTGGAAAAGGGCAAGGCCGAAGGCGCGCGTCTGGTCTATGGAGGAGAACGGATCGCGGGCGAGGGGTTCTACATGCAACCCACTGTGTTCGCCGATGTCACCGACGACATGACCATCGCCCGCGAAGAGATCTTTGGCCCGGTCATGTCTGTTCTGGGCTTCGACACCGAAGAAGAAGTCATGGCCCGCGCCAATGACACCGAATTCGGCCTCGCGGCCGGGGTGTTCACCAACGACCTGACCCGCGCCCATCGCATCGTCGCCGGGTTCGAGGCCGGGACTTGTTATATCAACACCTACAACCTCGCCCCGGTTGAGGCACCGTTCGGCGGCTCCAAGATGTCGGGTGTCGGTCGCGAGAACTCGAAGCTCGCCATCAACCATTTCAGCGAGATGAAAACCGTCTACGTCTCGATGAATGAAGTCGAGGCACCTTACTGATCAACCGTCTTGTTGGCGCTCTGCTCTTCTCAATACACGAGTGGCAGAGCGCTTTTCTATTGTGACCGTTACACTATCAAAAGAACACACGAAGCCCCGTCAGAGATTTGATCGAGCTATTGTTTTACCACGGCACGAAGGGAAACTACGCTAGTAGCATGGATAGAGTTTTTGGACGAGACCCGAGACGGTTGAGGTCATTGGTTGGGATCGGTTCTCTCATCGAAGGCGACCTCTGGATCGGGGATTAGAGCGAACAGGTCGGCAATATGCGCTCGGGTCTCTTCACTGTCGGCCAGTAGGCTGTTGGCATCGGCCAGAGGCGTTTCAAGAAGACGACGAGGCGCTAAGGCAAGCTTGCCCGAGATCTCGGCCAGGTTCGCAAATCGTCCTTCAGGTTCAATATTTTCGGGCAATCCAGCCAACCAGAAATACCGGTTCGCAACCTCGGTTTCGCCGAGGTCTCGGTACAGCTCTGCCGTCGCACTCAGATCGCCGATCGCCGCCAGCGCCTGAGCGCGCAGGGTATCGGCGGCCGCTGAGGCATCATCGGACAGTTCCAGCATCGCTTTGTGCGGTTTTTCGTCCAACAGTGCCGCGCGCGCGCGCAATCGGGCCCGTTGGGATCGGTCCGTCGTGTCATGCGTGCGATTGGCAAAGGCAGAACTTTGAGCCGCAAATCCTAAAGCGGCCAACCGATCTGACACTGCAATAGCGGCTTGTGTGGTCAAAGCCATCGAGTCGCTATCAGACATGGACAGCACCTGTTTCAGAAAGGTCACATCATTTGACCGTTCTGTCAGCAGATGCATATGACGGATTAGAACATCCGCGCGATCTACACCCTCGGGCAGCGCTTGGATCAGGTCGTAGGCCGTATCGAACTCATTGTTCAAACTCAGCGCAACGATATGTGCGTGCTGCATCATTGGTCCGGTTTCAGATCCACGAAACTCCAATGCGTAAGCTGCGGCAAGGGCAACGTCCTGCGGGGATACCGCCCCCCGCTCTGTCCAGCGTTTCTCGATCAAGCGCGCCAAGGCCAGAGGGGCATCTGTTGCGGTTTCCGGCGTAGAAATGACCTCTTCCAAGATGGCATCGGCCACCTCAGAGTCGCCTTCGGCCTGAGCGATCTGAGCCTTGGCCACACTGGGTTGCTCCTCCGTTTCAACGCGATCAACGGAGCGCATCACCCGCCGCGCCGCCTCCAACTTATCGGCTTCGACCAGAATCGATGACAGTCTTGGGCCCAAACTGCGACGCAAGTGTTGGGGGAGGCTAGAGAAAGACTGTTCAATTGCGTCCAGATCGGCATCCGGGCCCAGCGTTTGCTCGCTGAGCAGTGACCAGAAAGCCGCATCGCTACTGCAGCGCTGAAGACCCCGAAACGGGCTATCTTCTGCGGACTCACGGTGATCCATAAGCCCGGCTATGGCTTGCACCCAGCTTTGCTCTTCGGAATGCTCTTCAATCAGATCGAGCGTGGAGACAGCTTCTAAACCGAACCCGTAGTACGCGTAGAGTTTCGCCAGCTTGAAGGCCCGGTCGGTGTCTACACGATCGAATTCCTGATACAGGTCGGAGCGCAGATCAGCGATCTGCTCGTCAAACGGGCGCGCGTCGGACCATGTGTCGAACCCAAGCCAAGCGCTGCTGATGCAGGCGGGACGTTTTTCTATTTGGGGAATATCGGGGCCAAGAAGGCCTTCCAACTCGTCCACAATCGTTGAGACGTTCATATTTGCTGCAAAATTCGGCAGCATGTCCGTGTCGTTCGGAGGTGTGGACGTGCGGGGTCCAATAGCAGCTAGGTCCAAGTCGAGAACCTCTCGGTCCGCACCTTGCAGTAGCCTGGCTGAAAGTTGATCTTTGAATCCCTGTTGGTTCAGCGTCAAAAGCGGCAAAGCCAAAGGTTCAGGCGGATCTTCTACTTCCAACGGCGGCAGAGACGGTGGCAGAGGGATGTTGGCCGTCAAAGGCGGAGGCAAAGTGCCCTGCGAAATGTCCATAACGATCATTGACTGTTGAAACAGAAAGGCCGTGGCCACGCAGTCGCAGCCAAATTCCAAATCAAGTGCGGCACCTGGTTCCGATTGAGACAGGGCGGAGAGGCGATTGGATGTCAGCCTTCCAAACACGCCTTCTGTCTGAAATAGGACGTCGTCGATTGAAACGGTCAGCCTCGCCCCGTTTTTTCGGCGTGCAAGAACCCATCCCGTGCCCGGCGGAACCTTTACGACGAGGCGGGTATGGCTGTCATGTTCTCCTGACCGGACAACCAGCGTTTCAGCAGTGGCCGAGGTTGCCACTGCGATCAGGATCGACGTGAAGAGAGCTATGCCTTTCATGCCGCCGCCTGTTTGAGTTCCTTGAGAGCATCCTCAAGTTCCGAGAAACTAGGCCGGTTGTGGGTTGGTGTGTTCTGGCGGCCGACTTCGATGCACATGGCGGCATTGTGGTTGTGCAGGTTGGCGACCAAAACCTCTTTGATCAGCTGGTAGAAGTGATTGTCTTCTTCCACGACGGTTTTCAGCTTGCCCGCAAAGGGCCCGACCAGGCCATAGGCCAGAAACACCCCTAGAAATGTCCCGACCAGAGCGCCCCCGATCAGCTTGCCCAGAACCTCGGGCGGCTGGTCAATTGATCCCATCGTTTTGATCACGCCCAGAACGGCAGCGACAATCCCGAGGGCAGGCAAGCCGTCGGCGACGGTTTGCAGCGCATGGCTGGAATGCATGGCGTGATGAAAATTGGCTTCCATACGCTTTTCCAGAACTTCTTCGACCTGATGGGGGTCATCATAGTTCAGTGCAGCCGAGCGCATCGTGTCACAGATCAGATCCACAGCTTCTTTGTCGGACTGGATTTTCGGGTAGGCGGAAAACAGGCTCGAGTTTTCGGGATCTTCAATGTGCTGTTCGACCTCGACCGGGTTTGCGCGTGCGATCCGGATCAAAGAAAATAGAAGGCACAGAAGGTCCCGGTAGTCTTCGGGTTTCCACTTTGCCCCCTTGAAGACTTTACCCATGTCTTTGATCGTGTGTTTGATCCCACCCATATCGTTGCTGATCAGAAAGGCACCAACAGCGGCGCCGCCGATCAT
This sequence comes from Ruegeria sp. AG1, assembly GCF_056541705.1. Taxonomy (NCBI): domain Bacteria; kingdom Pseudomonadati; phylum Pseudomonadota; class Alphaproteobacteria; order Rhodobacterales; family Roseobacteraceae; genus Ruegeria; species Ruegeria sp. AG1. The sequence continues at coordinate 122,041 of NZ_JBQFYU010000011.1, forward strand.
CATCATCTCAAACGGCAGGGATTTCATGATAATCGTCATCTTTCCGCCCGCAGCCAGATAGCCGCCGAACACCATTACAAAGATGACAACAATTCCAACAATTCCAATCATTTGCGATCTCCGGCAAGTATCCAAATAGCCTTGATAAGCATGCGATTATTCCTGTGGCGCATTGGCATTTCGACCCGCCATGACGACACTGATCGTATAGGCGGCTTCGGGGCTGAGGCCGGCCAGCACGCCCGCTGCTGCATCGGCGGGCATGCGCGACAGGAAACCGGCCGCAAAGCTGGGATCCATCGTCTCGAACAGGGCGGCGGCATCTTTGGGTTTCATGTTTTGGTAGACGTCCGTCAGCCGGGTCAGGTCCGTTTCAGCGGCCTTGTTCGCCAGTGCTAGTGTTTCCCGCAGGTCTTCCTCGGCTTGCTGTAGTGCAGCCAAGCGCGTTTCGATGGCCGCACGGGCAATCTCAACCGCCTTTTCCTGTTCTTCCAAGGCTTCTTCCCGCTGTTTCAGGCGTTTTTCACGGCGCAGAAGTTCGGTCAGAAGCACCTGTAGATCCGGAGCGGGTTTTGACATTGGCGGCTCTTCAGCCTTTGTTGGCTCAACTGTCTTGGCCAATGCAGGCCCGGCTTCCAACCCAAGGCGAATCGCGGCGGATCCGAGCATCAGCAGAGCAATCACCGCCAACACGCCGCCGCGGGGTCGCGCCCTGCCTTTCTGCGTGCTAGAGCGTTTCATTCCGCGGCCTCCACACGCTGCCGATTGTGCCGGAAGAACATCAAACCTTCAGGTGCCTTGCTTGGTTGGTCGGCCTTGCTCTCGTCGGCGGGTGTGTCGTCTGCATCCGAGTCCTGAGTGTCAGAGGTCTCCTCAGGCTCGGCCTTGCCCTCAGCCTCTTCATCCGGCTCTGACGATACTTCCGGCGAGGGCGGTTCAGGCGCGGCCTTTTCTTCTGGGATGACGTCGTGCATTGAGGCCATCATCAGTTCGAGCCGCTGCGCAACCGATTGCGCGCGCTCTGTCAGCTCTTTCAGTTCATGCCCGGATTGGTCCGAAGCCGCCCGCGCGCTGTCCAGCGACTTTTTCAACTCTTCCGCCTGGGTGGACAGCACCGCGACGGCCCCGCCCACGCCTTGTTCCAGATCCGTGAACCGTTTCAGGCGGCGGGACAGGACAAAGCAATACAGACCGGCACCCAGCGCGCCCGCGACCAGCAAAATATCTGCAATAAGCTCCAATTTCGCCTCCTAATTCAGAACAAATTCCATCACCAGAACGTCGCGCACACGACCCTCTCCGACGACGATTTCAATGCGCCGCAGCAGATGCCCCCGGATACGCGCCAGCGCTAAGGAGTCCTCAAGATCCGAAACCTCCAGCGCGCGAAGATATCCGTTCAGCACATCCATGATTCGCGGCTGCATTTTTTCCACATCACTGATGTAGGCCGAGTTAACTTCGAGCTGCGCGTGGAATTTCAGATGCCGCGACTCACCCGCATTCACCGACAGAATCACAGGCGGAAGATCGACGAATCCCACATCCGGCAGGGCCTTGGCCGGTTTGTCTTTTTCAGCATCCATCGAATCCGCCTTTTCGGGTTTTGCCCCAAAGGGCAACAGCCCGGACGTGGTCGCGTAATAGCCGCCGCCCGCCCCGACGAGCGCCAGAATCACCCCGATGATCAGACCCATTTTCCTTGATTTCTTAGGGGCTTCTGCCTCTTCTGCTGTAGCGTCAGTCATGACGTCCTCATTCATTCGATCTGAAGCTGTCATAACCCGGCAGGGACTAACCGATTGTTAAGGGCAATCGTTCAAACAGGGGATGCGCCGGGCAGAATGTCGGCGAGTCGGAGGTGACCGTGCAGCAGATCGGAACTGTCTGGGCAAGTTTGGACAGGCGAAAGCAAATCATAGTCGTCGGCGCGGTTGCGCTGGTGTTTTTGGGGGTTCTCGGGATGTCCCGTCTTGTGACGGCACCCTCTATGACCCTTCTTTATGCAGGGCTGGAAAGCGGGGCCGCGGGCGATATCGTGCGTGCGCTCGATCAGCGCGGCGTCACGTATGAGATCAGGGGCGGCTCGATTTACGTGCCTGGCTCGCAGCGGGATGAGCTGCGCATGACCCTGGCCAGCGAAGGCCTGCCTGCCAACGGCAATCGCGGCTATGAGCTGCTCGATTCGCTGAGCGGGTTTGGCACTACATCGCAAATGTTCGATGCCGCCTATTGGCGCGCAAAAGAAGGTGAGCTGGCGCGCACCATCGTCGGAGGTCCTCATGTCAGTCAGGCCCGGGTGCATATCGCGAATGGCTCGGCCAACCCGTTTCAGCGTAGCGTTGCGCCCACGGCCTCGGTGTATCTGGTTCCATCGGGCGCGCAGATAACTGGCGATCAGGCCAAGGCGATTCGCTTTCTGGTCGCCTCGGCGGTTAGCGGGCTTGCGCCGGAAAACGTAACGGTTGTGGATTCGAACGGCGCCGTGATTGGTGGGCAGGACACGGCAGTTGCAGCTGACACGGCGGATGACAAATCCCGTCAGCTGCGCGAACGCGTGCTGCGACTTGTTGAAGCGCGTGTGGGTACTGGCAACGCAGTGGTTGAGGTCAGCGTAGACACGGTAACCAAGACCGAATCCATCCGCGAACGCCGCTTTGACCCCAAAGGGCGTGTCGCGATCAGCACGGATGTAGAGGAACGCTCGGACAGTGCGCGCAATCAGTCCGGCGATGTGACGGTCGCCTCCAACTTGCCGGATGGTGACGGAGCGGGCGGGGACGAATCGAACTCAAACGCGACGCAAACCCGCGAGCGCGTGAACTATGAGGTCTCGGAAACGGAGCTTGAGGTTCACAACGCGCCCGGTGCCATCAAGCGGCTGACAGTCGCGGTGTTGGTCAATGGCATCCGGTCAATTGATGAAGCTGGGGCGGAGAGCTTTGAGCCCCTGCCTCAGACCGAGCTTGACGCGCTTGAGGAGCTGGTGGCCTCAGCCGTTGGTTTCGATGCAGCTCGGGGTGATGTGATCACGTTGAAATCGCTTGATCTGCCCGTGGCAGAGCCGCAGGGCACGCTGGTTTCGTCTTCCATGTGGCAGAATATTCATCTGGACGCGATGTCTCTGATCCAGATGGCGGTGCTTGCACTTGTTTCGCTGGTTCTGGCCTTGTTCGTCATTCGCCCGATCCTGATGAAACCGGCTGCCGCCCCCGCCTTGTTGCCTGCAGGTGGTGGTTACGCACAGGACACCCAGGTTTTGGTCGGTGAGATCGCGCCAGATGAGTCGGCTGAGTTCACAGCTCTGCCGGGGCAGGCGCAGTCGGTTGGCGTGCCTGCGCTGGGGGCGGACAGTAGCGCAGATCCTGTGGATCGGTTGCGGGCGATGATCGGCGACAAACAGGAAGAAACGGTCGAGATTCTGCGCAGTTGGCTTGAAGAAGGCGAGGAGCGGGTCTGATGTCGATTGCTCACCTTCTTGAGGATTTCACCGCGCAGGTCGAAGGCGGCAAGCTGCATCTTCTGGACGAAGACGCGCTGGAGGAACAGCGCCTGGCTGCCTTCGAACAAGGTTACGGGGCTGGATGGGAAGACGCCGTTAAAGCGCAGGAGCAGAACCGGGGACAGGTCTCGGCGGAACTGACCAAGGCGTTGGAAGACATGTCCTTTACCTATCACGAAGCGCTGACACGTATGACCCTGTCGCTGGAGCCGATGTTCCAAAGCCTGGTGAACTTGGTGCTGCCGGATTGTATCGACCGGGGCTTTGCTCACCGCCTGTCGGAACAGCTGAAAGACATGGCCCGAATCCAGATCGACCAACCCATCCAGATACTTGTGCCCGAAGGACGCTCGGCCGAGATCGAAGATTTGCTGCCATCGGATATCCTGCAGCCACCGCGTGTGATCGAAGATTCCTCGCTGCAACCCGGACAAGCGCGGCTGCAGGTCGGTATCTCGCGGCGCGAGGTGGATTGCGTGGATCTGCTGACCTCGGTGCAGCAGGCATTTGACTCCTACATGTTTGAGGCGAAAGAGGCTTTGACCCATGACTGATACCCAATCCCAGAAAACCAACCCTTTTGATGCGGTTCCGATCGAAGTCACAGTTTCCGTCGGCCGCGCCCGCCCGTTGATCCGGGACTTGCTGAATATGGGCGAAAACGCGGTGCTGACACTGGACAAACGGATCGAAGACCCCGTGGATCTATATGTCGGCGACCAACTGGTTGCCCGTGGCATTCTGGAAGAGGTGGAGGGCGATCAGGCTGGTCAACTGGCCGTGCGTCTGACCGAAATCGCGGATTTGCAGAACGGGATCGGCTGATGCGCCTGTGGCTCTGGCTGATTGTGGCGGTGGTTGCAATACTGCCCTCGCTGGCTGCGGCTCAAGAAGTGACCCTGTCGCTTGGGGAGGGCGGGTCCATCTCGGCCCGGACGATCCAGTTGATTTTGCTGATCACCGTTCTCAGCCTCGCTCCGGGGCTGGCGATCATGATCACCTGTTTTCCATTTCTGATCACGGTTCTCGCGATCCTGCGGCAGGGTATTGGGTTGCAGCAATCTCCGCCGAATATGCTGATCGTTAGCCTTGCGCTGTTCTTGACCTATTTCATAATGGAGCCGGTTTTTACCGAAGCCTGGACCGTTGGTATTGAGCCTTTGATCAATGAAACGCTTGAGGTTGAAACGGCTCTGGAACGCGCCCTGAACCCGTTCCGAAAGTTCATGGCAGCGCGACTGGATGTTGAGACGTTTCAATCCATGGCCGCTCTGCGTCCTGGAGGCGAGGGGATGGTCCTGTCTCCGGATGCCCCGCTTTCGGTTCTGATGCCGTCATTCATGTTGTCAGAAATCGCTCGGGCGTTTCAGATCGGGTTCCTGATTTTCCTGCCTTTTCTGATCATTGACCTAGTTGTGGCTGCCGTTTTGATGTCGATGGGCATGATGATGGTACCGCCTGCAATCGTCTCGCTGCCGTTCAAGCTGGCGTTTTTCGTGATCGCAGATGGATGGGCTTTGATCGCCAGCGCTTTGGTCCGAAGTTACATGCCCTAGAGGGTCCGCGGGCTGGGCGTGGAGCGGGGTACAAGCTTAGTTTTAGTGAGAGCTTTGGAAAGCGGCGCATCAACTTCGGCGCGTGTTAGGTCACAAGGCAAAATGACTTTCTTGTGGGTATAGAAACGAAGACGCCTCCGACGCACAGAGCGCGGAGGCGTTTAAGCACACAAAAAGGCGGTGCTACCCGGTTCTGTTGAGGTCTTTGATCAGCTGGTTCAAGTTGCCTTTACGCGCATCCAGCATCGCCCCGATTTCGGTACGCTCGGTCAGCAGCAAATTCACACCCTCAATGAACATGTTGTAGAACTTGTCGCGACCGGATTTGTCAGAAACCAGGAAGGTTACGTCAAAGGGCGACGATCCCCGCAACTTGACCGAGGTGCGCACTTCATAACCGGCTTTGATTCTACGCGCATTTCGCACATCCACCTGGCCGCCAATGAATTCGCGGAACCGGCGTCCGTATTTGCGCGAGATATAGCCTTGGAACGCCTTGGTGAATTGTCTCAACTGCGCCGGAGAGGCAGAACGGGCGTCCGCCCCGAGCGCATAGCGCGCCATGATCGGAACATCAGCGTATTGCACAAAAATCTTCTCGAAATCGCGCAGCATTGCCTTTTCGGATTTACCCGAGGCGATCACGCGGTTGATATCCGCGACAACACTATTGACCAGCTGTTTGGCGCCCGCCTCGGTCAGGGCCATAGCGGGCAAGGGCAGGGCAACAATAGCTGCTCCGGCCACAGAGGTTTTCAGGAAATGTCTTCGGTTTAAAGCGTTACTCAGCATAAGGGTCCTCGTAGGGGTCGAGAAGGGGGTCACTAACAGGGTCGGTTCCGGCGTCGGCATATGGATCGTTGTAGAGATCCAGGAAGGCGTCCTCGTCGTCGCGTGCCAATTCGAAGCGGCGGTTTTGCAGGTAGATCAGTCGGGCCTGCGCATAGCTGTCGGCACTTTCGTAGAGAATCGAGTCCACTGTATCAGAAAAACGACCCCGATCCCCCATCCGACGTACGACTTCGGCATAAACCCCCAGATTGTCCGCAGGGCGCACCGGCGTGAAGTTGATCGGGTTCGAGAACAGGTTGATAACGACACCTACAGCGTCACGGGTGGTCGATGGGCCATAGAACGGCAGCTCGACATAGGCGCCTTCCCCAACACCCCAGACGTGCAGGGTTTCGCCGAAATCAGTATCGACGGGGGGCAGGTTCAGCTCATCTGCCGGAGCCGACAGGCCAAAGCCACCCACAGTCATGTTGATCACGAACCGCAACAAGGCGTTGCCCATTTGTTTGGGGTTTCCCTGCAGCAGGTAATCCACCGCCTGACCGGGCAGAGAGATGTTTTCCGCAAAGGTACTGAAGCTGGTCACCATCGGATCAGGGACGATCTTCACATAGCCTTTCGAGGCCGGGCGAAACAGAAACCTGTCGACGCCAAGGTTGAACTTGTGAATGCCCCTGTTGGCGTTTTCATAGGGGTCGAAAATCTCTCCCCGAGCAGCCTGTTCCGGGGGTTGCGTCGCACAGGCCGACAACACAGCCATAAGTGACAGAACAACAAGATGTTTGAAGCCAAATTTGCTCAACACGGTCTTAGCTACTCCAATACGGCCCGGCACGACGCTTGGGCGATCAATCAATACCTGCGTGTCCAACCGACACAAGTTGTTGTCACATAGAGGTTTCAGAGCTTGAATGAAACACATAGCGTTAAACCCGGTAAATCAACGAAGGTAAAGTGACACGACTTCAACAGTTAGAAATAGGACAGGATATGCCCACTGAGCGCGACGGCCAGAAAAATCGGATTCCGGCTTTCCCAGCCGCATCATCCCGGTTAGCGTCCGCCCGAGTCGATTTTGGGTGAGGACAATCACATGAGCATCTCGGAAAAACTGCAAAGCCTGGGCGTATCGCTGCCAGACGCACCGGCCCCGGCCGCAAACTATGTGCCTTTTGTGCGCATGGGCAACATTGTCTATGTCTCGGGTCAGATTTCCAAAGCGGACGACCTGATCACCGGCAAACTGGGCGATGACATGGACGTCGACGCGGGTGCAGCGGCGGCAAAGGTCTGTGCAATCAACCTGCTGGCTCAGGTCAAAGCGGCCTGTGACGGGGATATCGAGAAACTGGTGCGGGTGATCAAACTGACCGGTTTTGTGAACTCGACTGCTGATTTCACCGCGCAGCCGCAGGTGATCAACGGTGCGTCCGATTTCCTGGTTGAGGCGCTGGGCGAGGCGGGTCGTCATTCCCGCTCGGCGGTTAGCGCTGCATCACTGCCGCTGGGTGTTGCTGTCGAAATCGAAGGTATTTTCGAAGTCCAATGACACCTGCTCTGCCGCGTGTGTTTCTTGAGGCCCCGATCTCGCACCGGGCGCTGCATGACAAAACAGATAACCGCCCGGAAAACAGCCGGGCGGCCATTCGTGCCGCGATCGAGGCCGGGTATGGTATCGAGATTGATCTGCAGCGGACCTCGGACAACCGTGCGATGGTGTTTCATGACTACGACATGGCGCGTCTGACCGGGCAATCCGGCCCGATCCAGCAGATCTCGGCCGCGCGGGCGCAGGCCACGCAGCTGTTGCATGCCGAGGATGGTATTCCCACCCTCGAAGATGTGCTTGAGATGGTCGCGGGCAAAGTCCCGCTGCTGATCGAACTCAAGGATCAGGATGGAGCCATGGGCGCCAATGTCGGCCCGCTTGAGGCGGATGCAGTACGGGCGCTTGAGGGCTATGACGGTCCCGTGGCGCTGATGTCGTTCAACCCCCACAGCGTGGCCGAGCTGGCCCGCCTGGCCCCGCATCTGCCGCGCGGGATCGTGACTTGTTCCTATAAGCCGAGTGTCGAGATGCTGCCGCAATCGGTGTGCGATCACCTGCGCGATATTCCCGATTTCGACCGGGTTGGGGCCAGTTTCATCAGCCATGAGGTTCATGATCTGGACCGTCCGCGCGTGGCCGAGTTGAAAGCGCGCGGTGTGCCGATCCTGTGCTGGACGGTAAAGTCGCCTGAACAAGAGGCAGAGGCCCGCGCCGTTGCCGACAATGTGACCTTTGAGGGGTATCTGGCCAAGCATCCGGGTTGAACCTGCCGCACCTCGTCACAGATAAAGACCAGACGCGGAGGGCACATGGATCAGGCGCAGATCGAAATTCAAATACTTGGATCACTCTCGCAAATCTCTGCTGCCGAGTGGGATGCCTGCGCTTGCCCCGAAACAGCAGACGGCGGGCGTCCGCTGGATCCCTTTACCACGCATCGGTTCTTGCTGGCTCTGGAAAACAGCGGCTCGGTTGGGCGGGGCACCGGGTGGCAGCCCCAATACCTGACGGCCTATCTGGATGGGATGCTGATCGCGGCGGCGCCGATGTATGCCAAATCGCACAGTCAGGGTGAGTATATCTTCGACCACAGCTGGGCCCATGCGTACGAAAACGCGGGCGGGCGGTACTATCCTAAACTACAGATCGCGGCCCCTTTTACGCCTGCCACCGGGCGGCGCTTTCTGGTGCGTCCGGGATATGAAGGGATTGGGATGTCCGCGCTGGTACAAGGCGCTGTGCAACTGGCGTCAGACAATCAGGTCTCGTCGCTTCACGCGACCTTCTGTACCGAAGACGAGGCGCTGGCGGGTGAGCAGATGGGCCTTATGCTGCGAAGCTCGCAGCAGTTTCATTGGCTGAATGACGCCTACGCGGATTTCGACGGCTTTCTAGCCGCGCTGTCCTCGCGCAAGCGCAAGAACATCCGCAAGGAGCGTGCTCAAGCCAATGGCTTCGGTGGTGAGATCCGAACCCTGACCGGCGATGACCTCCGGCCCGAGCATTGGGATGCCTTCTGGCGGTTCTATCAGGACACCGGCGCGCGCAAGTGGGGATCACCTTACCTGACGCGCCAGTTCTTCGATATCGCGCAGGAGACGATGACCGCTGATATGGCTTTGGTGCTGGCAGAACGCGATGGGTATCCCATCGCGGGGGCGCTGAATTTCATCGGGCGTGAGACGCTCTATGGTCGCTACTGGGGTTGCGTGGAACATCATGCCTGCCTGCATTTCGAGCTGTGCTATTATAGGGCCATCGACTTTGCCATCGCGCATGGCATGCAAAGGGTCGAAGCCGGAGCGCAAGGCGAACACAAGCTCGCACGTGGCTACCTGCCAACACGCACGCATAGCCTTCATTGGATTGCCGATCCGGGATTCGCCGATGCCGTCAAAAAATATCTGGACGCTGAAGGCCGCGCGGTGGGAGAAGAGATTGAGATTCTGACGGATTACGGTCCGTTCAGAAAATCGAACCCGGAGGAACAGCAATGACCGAGCTTTTGTCGACCGAGACCCGTGGCCCCCTTCTTGATCCGCTGTTCAACAATGGCTGGACGATGGTTGAGGGCCGGGATGCGATCACCAAGACGTTCATCTTTGACAATTTCGTCGCCGCCTTTGGATGGATGACTCAAGTGGCGATCTGGGCCGAAAAATGGAACCACCACCCAGAATGGTCCAACGTCTACCGCACGGTCGAAGTGGTGCTCTCCACCCATGACGTCGGCGGGTTGTCTTCGCTGGACGCGAAACTGGCGCGCAAAATGGACGGACTGGTCTAGTCGCGATCCTGTCCGGACCCGATGCCGCCAGCCAAGGATGCCGTGATCGCCATCTGGCGGAATTCATCCGGCGTGACCGTGCCACTACTGACGTCGATATTGCCAGGAATGCGGGTCGTTTTGTTTCCGATAGACCGGACACTGCGCGCTGCTGGGTTGATGTCCAGGCACCGCCTCTCATAGCAGGTCAGCCCGCTGGTGTTGATCTGGATGCGGGCCTGCCCGTCGGGACCGGTCACAACCGGGGCCTGTGGTACGTCACAAGCCGCCAATACGGCCAGCGCGCCGATCCAGATCCATCTGTTCATCTCACACTCCGGGGTTAGTCCAACCGGCCGTTTCCATCCTTGTCCGCAGAGTCGAAATCGTTGCTCATCTGCGCATCGTATTCCGCTCTTGAGATAAGGCTGTCGCCGTTCCGGTCAACGTCCTGAAATTGCTCTATGTCGAGGAACGGTTTGGCCTCGGACAGGCCGAGCGTGCCGTTCTTGTCTTCGTCCATCGCCTGAAAGGCGTAGTCTGAGAAGGCATTGAACTCGTCCTTGGACAGAAAGCCATCGTTGTTCGAGTCGATGGCTGTCAGCTCTTTTTCATTTAGCTCAGTTACGTCGTCCGCAGCTGCGGCACTGGCTATCACAAGCGCGGCGATACAGATTACTCGTTTCATAGCTGTCCCCCTCAACATGCGAATCTTGCGCCACTGATACTTCCGGTAGCCGCACCTGCACCCGTCAGAATGGATTTGCCTGAACCGCCTCCGAACTGATTGCCGATTGCGCCTCCGATCAGCGCGCCGCCCAAGGTACCGCTCAGGCAGGCGATTTCATGTTGCCGTGCCGCTTGTTGCTGTGGTGTCGGGGCCGGGCCGCAAGCTGCAAGAAGGCCTGCGCCGCCCAGAATGAATGAAATGGCTTTGAGATACATAAACATACTCCCCAGCTATGTGCCTTTGATAATCGCACACTGGAGCGTTGTATCAAGTTAAATAGGGGTAGGACGGCCCCGGTTCGGCCGGGGCCGGACAGCGTCAGATTACTTCGAGCAAGCCTTCACCGGCTGAAACCTCGCAAGCACCGGGGCTTTCTTCCAGGTTTAGCGCAGTGACCTTGCCGTCTTCGACCAGCATCGCATAACGCTGCGAACGCGCCAGCAGCCCGGCTGGTGGGGCGTCGAAATCCATGCCGATGGCCTTAGTGAACTCAGACGCGGCGTCGCCCAGCAGGGTCAGTCCGGCCTCGGTTGCGCCGGTCGCTTCGCCCCAGGCTTTCATCACGAACGGGTCGTTGACGGAAATGCAGATGATCTCATCCACGCCCTTGGCTTCGAACTGATCCTTGGTGCGCATGAAGCTGGGCACATGTGCCGAATGACAGGTCGGTGTGAACGCGCCGGGAACGGCAAAGATCACCACTTTGCGGCCCGCGGTTTTGTCTGAAATCCGAACCTCTTCGGGGCCTTCCGCACCCATTTGGGTCAGTGTGGCGTCGGGCAGCATCTCACCTGTTGTAATCATTTATCAGCTCCTGTCGTTTGGATTTGCAGAGTCGGGCTATGCCGCAATATAGGTGGTCGGACAAAAGTAACCATGAGAATTCGACAGGGTGTGATGAACATGAGCCATATTGTCGTGATCGGCGCCGGGCAGGCCGGATCGTCGCTTGTTGCGAAACTGCGCAAGGATGGGTTTGAAGGGGATATCACCCTGATCGGGGCCGAGCCGCATCTGCCCTATCAGCGCCCGCCCTTGTCCAAGGCCTATCTGCTGGGCGAGATGGAGCTGGAGCGTCTGTTTTTGCGCCCCGAAAGCTTCTACGCCGACAACAACATCACCCTGCGTCTGGGGCAGCGTGTTACTGCAATTGACCCCAAGGCCAAGACCGTGACCGTGGGGGATGAGGTCATCTCCTATGACGAACTGGCGCTGACCACCGGGTCGGATCCGCGCTATCTGCCTGCCTCTATCGGCGGTGATCTTCAGGGCGTTCATGTGGTGCGCGATCTGGCTCATATCGACGAGATGGAGCCTCGGGTCACTGAAGGCGCGCGCGCTCTGATCGTCGGGGGCGGCTATATCGGGCTTGAGGCCGCAGCCGTATGCGCCAAGCGCGGGGTCAAGGTGACACTGGTAGAAATGGCCGAGCGTATCCTGCAACGCGTCGCCGCCAAGGAAACCAGCGACTATTTCCGCGCGCTACATACGGGTCACGGCGCGGACATCCGCGAGGGCGTGGGCCTTGATCGTCTGATCGGTGAAAACGGCAAGGTCGTCGGCGCAGTTCTGACGGATGGAACCGAAATCGAGGTTGATTTTGTGGTCGTCGGCGTTGGCATCGCGCCGTCCAGCCAACTGGCCGAGATGGCTGGTCTTGAACTGGACAACGGCATCAAAACCGACACCCATGGCCGCACCTCTGATCCGTCGATCTGGGCGGCGGGGGATTGCGCCTCTTTCCCACATGGCGAGGGGCGCATTCGTCTGGAAAGCGTGCCCAACGCAATCGATCAGGCTGAGATCGTGGCTCAGAACATGCTGGGGGCGGCCAAGGACTATACAGCAACGCCCTGGTTCTGGTCGGATCAGTATGACGTGAAACTGCAGATCGCAGGTCTGAATACGGGTTATGATTGGGTTGTCACCCGTCAGGGCGAAGGTCAGACCGTGTCGTTCTGGTACTACAAGGGTGACCAGCTGATTGCAGTCGACGCGATGAACGACCCGCGCGCCTATATGGTTGGCAAGCGCCTGATCGACGCGGGCAAAACCGCTGATCCTGCCGTGGTGGCCGATCCGGCTGTGGATCTGAAACCGCTGCTCAAAGCGTGAGGATCATCGCCGGAGAGTTCCGGGGCCGTGCCTTGGCCTCGGTCGGCAAAGGGGATGCAGGTGCCCATCTGCGTCCCACCACCGATCGAGTGCGTGAAAGCCTGTTCAACGTCCTGAGCCATCAGATCGATTTTGAGGGCCTACGCGTCTTGGACCTATTCGCGGGCACTGGCGCGCTGGGGCTTGAGGCGCTGTCGCGCGGGGCTGACCACGCCACCTTTGTAGATGACGGGCGTGTCGCTCAGGGCCTGATCCGCAAAAATATCGACCTCACCCGGAGCGCTGACCGGACCGATCTGATCCGCCGGGATGCGACGCGTTTGGGTGAAAACCCGAACGCGCCCTACGACCTGATCTTTCTGGACCCGCCTTATGGCAAGTCTCTGGGCCAAAAAGCGCTGGCTAAGGCGGCCGAGGCTGAATGGATCGCTGAGGGGGCGTTTATCGTGTGGGAAGAAAACACCCCGATGCAGGCACCGGATGGATTCCAGTTGTTGGACAGTCGAAAATACGGCGACACGCATATCTCGTTGATGCTTCAATCACTTGATCATTTGGGTTGATCCTGACTGCCCCAATTCGTTTTAAAATTGAATTTGGGCGGCCAGCAATTTAACGCATCTCCGCCAAAATTGCGGCCAATTTCGCCTCTACGCGCCGTAGAAACGCGGAACAACCCTCAAAGGAATCTCTATGCTTCTCAGAGCTGCCCTGACCTCGGCCTTCGTGCTGGGCTCCTTCCCTGTTATTGCAGGGCAAACAAAACTCGATGCGAATGAATTTACGGCCAATTGCACCTCGTCTGTGGATCAATCCAACGTGACGTTGGCCCGTTCGGGCGGGTCCAACAAAGGGCACATCACTGTCGGAGATCTGCAGGGCGAGGCGGACATCCTGCCGGGTTTGGACAACCTGACGTTTTTGCTGATTCAGGATGGTCAGGTCGTCAACTTTGCCGTTGATCTTGTAAGTCTCGAATATGACATGATGATCAAAGGCACTTCGCAGCGTTTTGACAGAGGCAGCTGTACGCCATCGTGATCCGGTTTTGAGGCGCGGGCCGGTTTGTGCTAGGCTTCTGGCATGGACCGCGCCCTACCGCCCTTGTTCTGGGGTTTGGCTCAGGACACTGACACAGAAACCGGCCCGCCGCGCAAACCTGCACGCGCGCCGGTGTTCATCCACGACGCGATCACGCCGTGGGGGGCTGAGACGATGCTGCTGAAAGTGCTACGGGATCAGGTTGCCGATCACGAAGAATAGGTCGGATGGAACTTGCCGCCGGGTGACAGGGTAAAGATCTCGACCCCATTTGCGGTTACACCGACCGAATGTTCGAACTGTGCCGAGAGCGACTTGTCGCGGGTCACAGCAGTCCAGTCGTCGGCCAGAGTCTTGGTCTCAGGGCGGCCCAGATTGACCATCGGTTCGATGGTGAAGAACATGCCTTCCTCCAGAACGGAACCGGTACCGGGGCGGCCATAGTGCAGCACGTTTGGCGGCGCGTGGAACACCCGACCCAGCCCGTGACCACAGAAATCGCGCACAACGCTCATGCGGTGCGCTTCCACATAGGACTGGATCGCATGGCCGATATCGCCGAACGTGTTGCCCGGCTTGACCATCTCGATGCCCTTGAAAAGCGCGTCATGGGTGATCTGAATCAGACGCTCCGCCTTACGCGGCAGTTTGCCTGCGACATACATCCGCGAGGTGTCGCCGAACCAGCCGTCCACGATGACGGTGACGTCGATGTTCAGGATATCCCCGTCCTTTAGCTTTTTCTCACCGGGAATGCCGTGGCAAACCACGTGGTTCACGCTGATACAGCTGGCGTGCTGGTAGCCTTTGTAGCCAATCGTCGCCGAAGTCGCTCCTGCGTCCTCGACCATCTGGGTGATGATCCCGTCGATCGCACCGGTGGTTTGGCCGGGGAAGACATGTTGCGCGATGTCATCCAGTATCCGCGCGGCCAAAGCCCCTGCCGCATGCATGCCGGCAAAGTCACCTTGTTCGTAAATGCGGATACCGTCCTTGGTCAGGCGGCCACGGTGTTCTTTCATGGATGCAAGGCTCCAAATGTTTCGCGCAGTGCTCTATTTACGCTGCTTGTGCAGAAAGTTCCAGAGGGTGCAGCGTCGCAGTGCTGTATCCAGGATGAATGACGATCCGATCACAGGTGGACGCGTACAGCGATATAAACTAGCAGGGAAAAGATAGTTCTCGGGCATTAAATTGGAAGAAGGGCAGTCAAATGCAGAAAGCCGATCAGCTGAGGGCCGAGATTGCCACCATTAGTGAAATGCTCAAGACCGGGCGCGCTGACCGGGCGTTGAAGCGTGCGGTCAAGGCGGGGAAGAAATGGCCCAAAATGCCCGCGTTTCCGCAGATGGCAGGTCTTGCGTGCATTCACCAGGGGGATTTCAAACAGGCACAGACCCATCTGGAGCGCGCCTGGAAGATGGAGCCGGAGAACCCCGACCTGATCCAGAATTTCGGGCTGAGCCTTGTTCAGGGCGGAGATTCCGACAAGGCACTGGTCTTGATGAATAAAGTCGCGGCCAAGGCCCCGCTGACCCCACCGCAACGCTATGTGCGTGCCATGGCCCTGTTGCAGGAGCGTCAGCTGAGCGAGGCGTTGGAGGATGTTGAAGAGGTTCTGCGCCACCAAAACGGGAATCTACAGGCCCATTGCCTGAAAGCCGATATTCTGGATGAGATGCACCAGTGGGATCAGGCCATCGACGTCCTATTGGCCGTGGCCGAGAAGCACCCGAAATTCCACTACGGTCAGCTGCGACTGGCCAAGGGTCTGGTCGGTTTGGGGCGTATGTCTGAGGCACTGACCCATGGCCGCGCCGCCTTTGCGCTGGCGCCCGAGGATCCCGAAACGGTGGAGTTCGCTGCAACTCTGCCGAACCTGTCGGCTGAGGATAGGGCGGAATTGCAGGCCCTGACCTCTAAACTGCTCAAGGCGGGCAACGCCAATCGGGAAGCCGCAGCCACCGTGCATTTCGCCGCCGCGAGCCTTGCGAAACAGGATGGCGATACCGCGACCGAGATGCTTCAGCTGCGCAAGGCGCATGATCAGTTGCAGCATGGGTTCAAAAGCTGGGAAACCCGGGCCGAGAAAGCCTGCCGCCAGCGTCTGAGCACGCCTCTGCCCGCCCCCGCCTCAGCGCCGCGCACCGATATACCGCGCCCGGTGTTCGTGGTTGGCTTGCCGCGCTCTGGCACCACTCTGATCGAGCGGATTCTGGCCTCACACTCCACCGTTCAGGGGCTGGGAGAGTTGGCGGGCGTGCATCACTGGGCCCGCAGGGTCGAAAGCCAATCGAGCGCTGGAAGTGACGCACAGGAGCTGGCCGATTACTACGCGGATAATTTGCCCCAGACGGCGGAAGGAACGCGCGCCTTTGTCGACAAGGCTCCGGGGAACTATGCTTTTCTGGGGCCGATCGCGCAGGCCTTCCCGAACGCCGTGATTCTGAATGTCATGCGCGATCCGCGCGATGTGGCGCTTTCGATGTGGCGGACGCATTTCGGAGCGGGTGGCCTGTATTACACGCATGATCTGAGCTGGATGGCAGCCGAGGCAAACCGCTATCGCCGTTATATTCAGCACTGGCATGCCGTGCTTCCGGGACGCATGCATGACATAAGCTACGAGCATCTGGTGAATAATCTGGAGGACGGTGCCAAGGAGCTGGCCCAGCTCTGCGACCTTCCTTTTGAACAAGCGATGCTGTCGCCCGACAAATCCTCGGACGCGATCAGAACGGCCAGCAACCTTCAGGCCCGTAAACCCGTCAACACGGCTTCGGTCGGGGGGTGGCAGGCTGTAGCACAGCATTTTGAACCCTTCGTCAAAAGACTTGATGCAGAGCTGTGGCCAGAGGTCAGCGGCTAGGGTCATTGTTCAGAACCTAGCCGCTGGGAAAATCACACGCAGGAGTAAAAGATTTGGCGTACTGGGCGCATGGAACCATCTGCTTGTGTTCTGTTGTTAACGCCAAGGTCTTTCTTGATCGCTGCGCGGCCCGTTAAGCGCGCGCTGTTTTGACGTGCGCAAAATCCTTCCACGCGACGTCTAACTTCTGCTTCGGAAACTTCCTCCGGGAAGAAGCCGACTTCGATTGTCTTGTAGACCCCGCCGGATTCCAGCGGAAAAACCAAATCTATGCCTTGCCGATCTGCCGGGTTTGGAAAAACGCCCTGCACCAAGACTGCACGACGGTCTGCTGCCGCTTTGGGATCCACGGAACAGGCTGCAAGAGCCGAGGCCGCAGCGACTAAAAACACAATATGCTTCATTGCTTCTCCAAATTTTCAGTTTGTTTTCTTTCTGACCGCCAATTCGCGTCTGGTCAGACGTCAATCTCGCTATGGTTGTGCAATGTGGCTCTTGTAAGGCAAGGAAACTGAAACTTCTTTGATTGCAAAATAGTTGGTTGACAGGTCTTAGAATTGATTTGGGACAACCCAAACCCCCTCTGGCGAAATCCGTGTGCTGTAGACCAACCGCTCAACCCCCTGCGCTTGCGCTGTCTCAAAAGCCGCCGCATAGGCGTGATCGATATCGGCGGCCAGCGCGAAGCGGTCGCAATCGGTGCGTTGCACCAGATACAGCATGATCGCGCGGTGGCCCCGCTCGGCCATGGCGGCCAGCTCGCCCAGATGTTTGGTGCCGCGAGCGGTGACGCTGTCGGGGAACTCGGCAAGACCGGGCTGGCGGGAAAGCGTGACACTTTTGACCTCGACATAGGCATCCGGCAGGCCGGGTTGGGTCAGCAGGAAATCAATGCGGCTGTTCTGGCCGTATTTCACCTCGGCCAGGACGGTTTCATAGGCGGACAGTTCGGGGATCTCGCCGCCCTCTAATGCCGCGCGAAGTGCCCGGTTCGGCACCGAAGTATCGACGCCGGTGAAATGGCCATTCTCGTGATCGACCAGCCGCCAGCCGTATTTCAGCTTTTTCTTCGGATCGTCATTGGGTTCCAACCAGATTTTCTCGCCCGGTTCAGCCAGTCCCATCATCGAGCCCGGGTTGGCGCAGTGGGCTGTCACCTCGCGTCCGTCCTCTAGCGTGCAATCGGCCAGAAAGCGTTTGTAGCGGCGGATCAGGCGGGCGGGGACAAGGGGGGTTTCAAATCTCATGCCCCACGGCCTATACCTGCCCCAACAGCCGATCAAGAGGGGGCGCGCGCCATGGCCAATCCAACCGCTGCAATGCTTGTCATCGGGGATGAAATCCTCTCGGGCCGGACGCGCGATGCGAACATGCACTATCTTGCTGGTGAGCTGACCAAGCATGGCATCGACCTGAAAGAAGTGCGTATTGTCAGCGATGACGCCCCGGCGATCGAGGCGGCGGTCAAGGCGCTGTCGGTTTCCTACGACAATGTCTTCACCAGCGGCGGCATCGGGCCGACACATGACGATATCACCGCCGATTGCATCGCCCGCGCTTTTGGCACCCCCATCGACGTGCGCGACGACGCGCGCGCGCTTTTGCAGGCGCATTACGACAAGTCAGGGCTGGAGTTGAATGAGGCTCGCCTGCGTATGGCCCGCATTCCTGATGGGGCCGCGCTGATCGACAATCCGGTCTCAACCGCGCCCGGATTTACCATCGAAAATGTGCATGTGATGGCCGGGGTGCCCTCGGTCTTCCAAGCCATGGTGGCTAGTGTTTTGCCGGGTCTGACGGGCGGTAGCCCGCTGTTGTCTCAGACATTGCGGGTGGATCGGGGCGAAGGCGACATTGCTGCCACGTTGTCTGCACTGGCTGAGGCGTTCTCGGACCTGTCCATCGGCTGCTATCCGTTTCAGATCAACGGGGTCTTCGGAGCCAACGTGGTGGTCCGAGGGACAGAGGGTGCGCGCATCGACGCGGCCATGACCCAATTGGCAAAAGAGCTCGAGTTGTGAACATCAACTGGCCCGACATCGTTGACGGAACATGGCCCGCTGCGCGCTATGAGACCCTTGGCTCCTTCCGCCTGCGAGAAGGGCAGGGGGGTGGATCGCGCGTGTCTGCCGCCAATGCGCTGGGTGACGCAACCGAGGCCGATATCGTCACGGCCGAGGGTGCCATGCAGGCCATGGGCCAGAAACGCATCTTTTGTCTGTGGCCCGATGACCACAAGCTCGACGCCCAACTGGAAGCGCGCGGCTATGAGGTACTGGACCCGGTCAACATCTACGCTTGCCCGCCGGAACAGCTGACTGATCAGCCTCTGCCCCGCGTGACCGCGTTCGACATTTGGCCCCCGCTTGCAGTCATGGAGGAGATCTGGGCCAAGGGCGGTATCGGCCCTGAACGTCTGGCCGTGATGGCGCGTGCTGCGACCCCCAAGACCGCGTTCCTGTTACGGCATTCTGATCGCCCCGCGGGAACTGTGTTCTTGGCCATGCAAGGTGATGTGGCCATGGTACATGCGCTTGAGATCCTGCCAGATCATCGCCGTCAGGGCTTGGGCCAATGGGCCATGCGGGCTGCGGGTTTTTGGGCGCAGGACAATGGAGCGAAAACGCTCAGCGTGATCTGTACAAAGGCCAACGAAGGGGCGAATGGCCTCTACCGTGCGCTCGGGATGGAGATTGTCGGGGAATACCATTATCGTCAACGTGTCTAAGGAGTTAAGAAAGCCCGTGAAGCAGACTGATCTACCCACCGCGCTGAACCTGCCCATGGCCGACCCTTTGCCGCCGGAGACGCAGAAATACTTTGATGTCTGCCTCGAAAAGCTGGGCATGGTGCCGAATGTGCTGAAAGCCTACGCGTTCGACATCGACAAATTGAACGCCTTCACCGCCATGTACAACGACCTGATGCTGGCAGATAGCGGGCTGTCCAAGCTTGAACGTGAGATGATCGCGGTGGTCGTGTCCTCGATCAACAAGTGCTTCTACTGCCTTGTTGCTCATGGTGCAGCCGTTAGGCAGATTTCCGGTGATCCGCAATTGGGCGAGATGCTGGTGATGAACTACCGCACCGCCTCTCTGGATGCGCGCCAGCGTGCGATGTTGGATTTCGCGGCCAAGATGACCACCGCAAGCGCCGAGATTGAAGAGGCCGACCGCCAGCACCTGCGCGATCAGGGCTTCAGTGACCGGGATATCTGGGACATCGCCAACGTCACCGGATTCTTCAACATGTCCAACCGGGTGGCCAGTGCCACCGCAATGGCGCCCAACCCCGAATACCACGCGCAATCCCGATGATCCGATGCCTCGCCCTTGCCTTTTGTCTGATGGCCGGGCCCGTTCTGGCGCAAGATCTGACTCTGCCCGCCAGCGCTCGTCAGATCAGCGAGAGGACTTCGCAGCTGGACAGCTATGAGCTGCCCACAGGGCCCGTTGCAGATGGCATAGTCCCGTCCCGCACCGTCGAGGGGCGGGTCGAGCGGCTGACATGGCGTTTGCAGGCGGGCTCTAGCACGACGCTGCAGTTGCTGGCTCCGCTGCGGGATCAGCTCGTGGCGCAGGGCTTTGATATCCTGTTTGAATGTGAGGCTCGGACCTGCGGCGGGTTCGATTTCCGCTTCGGAACCGAAGTGGTTCCAACACCGGATATGTATGTCGCCATTCGCGACTATCGTTTTCTGTCTGCCACCAAGGGCGACGAGGCGCTCAGCCTGCTGGTCAGCCGTAACCCGCCGGATGGCTATGTGCAACTGATCCGCGTTGCACCCGTTGATGCTCTGGCTCCAACGCCTGTGGTCGTTGAGCAATCCGCCAGCGGAACGGAGGGCCTTTTGGCCGCATTGCAGCAGTCGGGCCATGTGATTCTCGACGATTTACATTTCCGCACCGGCGAGGTGGCGCTGGGCGACGGCCCGTTCGCCTCCTTGTCGTTGCTCGCGCAGTTCCTGGCCGACAACCCGTCGACTCGGTTGGCGTTGGTCGGGCATACTGATGATACCGGCACGTTGCAGGCCAATACAAAGGTCAGCACCGAACGTGCGCAGGCCGTGCGCGCCCGTCTGATCGACACGCACGGCGTCGCGGCGGACCGGATCGAAGCACAGGGTGTGGGATACCTTGCTCCGCTGACCTCGAACGCGACGCCGGAAGGGCGCGACCTGAATCGCAGGGTTGAGGCTGTCTTGCTGGTCAACTGACGCGTCTTCAAAAAAAAAGACCCGCACGCAGAACGCACGGGCCGATCCAGTTCACCGGGAGAATTACCAGTCCATCGCGCCTTTTTCGGAATACGCATCAACGAGGAAGTCTATGAAGGCCCGTACCTTGGGCTGAGTGAAGCGGCCTGGAGGATAGACCGCGTAGATGCCTTGCACCTCATCCGGCAGGGATGGCATTGCATCCACAACCTCACCGGATTTCAGCGCATCAGCGTAAAGATAGCTGGGCAGATAGGCGATCCCGAGGCCCGAGACCGCCGCGTTTAACAGCGATTGGCCATCATTCACGCTGAGCCAACCGGCCGTGCGCACCTGACGTTTCTCGCCCGACGGGGCAGTTAGGCGCCAGACATTGCCCGAGGATTGGCTGGAATAGTGCAGCAGCTTGTGTTCGTTCAGATCGTCGATCTTCTGCGGACGTCCGTATTTCTCGATATAGCTGGGGGCCGCGACCATGCGTTTGACGGTCTCGGTCAGCTTTCGGGCGCGCAAAGTGCTGTCTTCCAGCTCTCCGATGCGAACGGCGACGTCAAAGCCCTCGGAAATCAGTTCCACGTAGCGGTTATTGAGCACCATGTTCACGGTAATGTCGGGATAGGTGGCCAGAAAATCTGACAGCACGGGCGACAGGTGATTGACCCCGAAATCCGTCGCCACGCTGATCCGCAGCAGGCCAGAAGGGGCCGATTGCATCGCGGTGACCAGCGAATCCGCCTCACCCGCGTCGTTCAACACCCGACGGGCGCGGTCATAGTAGGCCAACCCAATCTCGGTCGGAGAAACGCGGCGTGTGGTCCGGTTGAGCAGTCGTGCCCCCAGCCGCGACTCGAGGCTGGACACGTGCTTGGAAACGGCTGATTTGGAGATACCCATCTTCTTGGCCGCATCGGTGAAGCCACCTTGGTCCACCACGTTGGCAAAGGCTTCCATTTCCGTCAGTCGATCCATTCTCGTTCCCCAGGTCTTGCTACTTGCAACGACTTTGCCCCTCAATCTGGGCGGAATCGGGGCGGACATGGGATAATATCAGGGTTTTGAATCGGATCGTTTGCGTATCAGAAACGCGGAAACAGTTGTTTCCCGCGATGGTGATCGCCCTGCAAACGGGCGTTTTCTGGAAAATATTCAAGATGTGCTAGGTTTAGAATGGCATTTTTGTGACGAGGGAGGAGATCATGAAAGCCATTTTTACAGCCATTTCAGTTGCTCTGTTTGCCACAGCTGTCGGGGCGCAGGAACAAACGCCATCCGCGCCGGGGGCGCAGGTCTATTTCGCGAACCTTGCGGATGGCGACACAGTGCAATCACCGGTCACGGTGGTCTTTGGCCTCAGCGGCATGGGCGTTGCGCCTGCCGGGACCGAAGCGGACAATACCGGCCACCACCACCTGCTGATCAACCGCCCGCCGCTGGGTCAGGGCGAAGACGGCGCGGATGAGTTGCTTTACGGGTTGCCCGCAGACGACAACCACATGCATTTCGGCGGTGGCCAGACCGAGGTCACTCTGGATCTGCCCGCAGGTCAGCACACGCTACAACTGGTTCTGGGCGATGCTGGACACGTGCCGCACAACCCGTCCATTGTATCCGAAGTGATTACGATTTCGGTCGAATAAGGGGGCGCCGGGTAACGCCGCAAAGCAAGAGTTTTGAGGGCCGCTAAGGGTTTGAAGTGCCTGCTATTCGCTGCTATTCCTTCTCATCACATTGACGTGATCAAGGGGGGGCGCGATGCAGGTGGTCTATGGCGTGAACAGGTCTTTTCTGTTCCCGGCTCTGCTTTCCGCATATTCCGCTGTCAAAAACGCCAGCAAGCCTTTGGATGTGACAATCTTCGGGCAGGATTTCACAGACGAAGACATTGCGATTGTTGAGCAGGTCAATCAATCCCTCACGGGAGGGACGATTTCTTACCAGAAATTCGATCTGGAAAATCTGCCAGGCTTTTCCGAGTATAAGACGAAGTTCCCTGCGATCACGATGCTGCCTTTGTTTCTGCCCCAGCTTTGCGAAAAGCGCTGCGTTTTTGTGGATGCGGACACTCTGGTTGTTTCGGATGTTTGGGAATTGCTGGATATGGACCTTGAAGGGCAGCCCTTTGCCGCTTGTGTGGATATGGGGTTGGTGACGCTTGGCGGAGGGGATTTTCTGCGCCCCTCCCTGCAGCAGATTTTCAGACCGGGACGCGAGCATAAAAAGTCACTCAGCCGTGTGAGCAAGAGCATTAGGTTGGGGTTCATACCGGGCGAAGGGTATTTCAATGCCGGTATCATGGTGATGGACTGTTCGGCCATTCATGGCGATCGTGAATTACGTGAAATTAGCGATTTCGAGAAGCTGGTTCCGCACATTCCCTACCTGCCCGAACAGGACAGAATGAACCAATTGTTTCACGGTCGCTGGTTTCGCTTGCCTATTCAGTGGAACACGCGGCCTCAGATCTGGTTTGACGCGCACAGTCCGAAATACCGGAAAATGTCTAAGACGTTCCGCAAACATCTGAGTGATGCAAACAGAACTCCGAAAATCTGGCACTATGTCGGTGGCAAAAAACCTTGGCGCGCGACGCGAATGGCGCGCCTGCTGTTCCATCGCGCCTACCGCGACTACGAAACCTACATGGCCCGATTCGAGAAAGAGACAGGCCTGACCTATACCATGTAGACCTCAGAGCCCCTACATTGCGGCGGCCAGACGGGTGCCCTGATTGATCGCCCGTTTCGCATCCAATTCCGCCGCAACATCTGCGCCACCAATCACATGCGGCGTGATCCCGCGTTCGATCAGGGCGTCTGCAAGGCTGCGCTCGGACAGTTGACCGGAACACAGAACGATGGTGTCCGCAGCAATCAGCGTCGGGTCAGCGCGTTCTTCGCCAAAGCTGATATGCAGGCCGTCATCGTCGATATGCTCGTAGTTCACGCCGCCGACGAAGTTGACGTTTTTCATCTTGAGCGTCGCGCGGTGAATCCAACCGGTGGTCTTGCCCAAGCCTTTACCATGCGCCTGTTTCTTGCGCTGCAGCAGAGTCACCTGACGTGCTGGGGCTGCAGGCTGAGGGCCTTCCGGTGCCAGACCCGAGCGGTGCTGCTCCGGGTCGGTCACGCCCCATTCCTTCATCCAGGCAGGCAGGTCGGTGGTGATGCTGTGGCCGTCTTCCAGCAGGAACTCGGATACGTCAAAGCCGATACCACCAGCGCCGATCACGGCGACGGACTTGCCGACCTCTGCTTTCTCGCGCAGCACGTCGATATAGCTGATGACGTTGTCACGGTCCTGACCGGGGATTTCCGGATCACGTGGGATAACGCCGGTGGCAATGACGACTTCGTCAAAGCCGGTCAGGTCGTCGGCGCTGACCTCACGGTTCAGTTCCACCTTAACGTCCAGATCGTCCATCATGGTGCGGTACCAATCGACCAGCCCCCAGAATTCCTCTTTCCCCGGCACCTGTTTCGCCATGTTCAACTGTCCGCCGATCTCCGAGGCGCGATCGAACAGCGTGACGTCATGGCCGCGCTGGGCGGCGGTCATGGCGGTAGACAGGCCGGCCGGCCCAGCGCCCACAATGGCAACGGTCTTGCGCGTCTCGGCCTTGCCAATGACCAGTTCGGTCTCATGGCAGGCACGTGGGTTGACCAGGCAAGAAGTTAGCTTTCCGCCGAACGTATGGTCCAGGCAGGCCTGGTTACAGGCGATACACGGCGCGATCTGCGCGGACTGACCGGCAATCGCCTTGTTGACGAAATCCGCGTCCGCCAGCATCGGACGCGCCAGCGAGACCATGTCGGCACAGCCGGTCGACAGAACCTCTTCTGCAACCTCGGGCGTGTTGATCCGGTTCGAGGTGATCACCGGGATACCAACCTTACCCATCAGCTTTTTGGTCACCCAGGCAAAGGCCGCACGCGGAACGCTGGTTGCGATGGTGGGAATCCGCGCTTCGTGCCAGCCGATGCCGGTGTTGATGATCGTCGCGCCGGCTTGTTCGATCCGCTGTGCAAGTTCGACCACCTCTTCATGGGTCGAGCCATTCGGGACCAGATCGATCATCGACAGGCGATAGATGATGATGAAATCAGTACCCACAGCCTCACGCGTGCGCCGCACGACTTCTATCGGCAGGCGCATCCGGTTTTCATAGGAGCCGCCCCAGCGATCCTCACGTTTATTGGTGTGGGTCACGAGGAATTGGTTCAGGAAATACCCCTCAGAGCCCATGATCTCGACCCCGTCATAGCCCGCCTTTTGGGCGAGGACCGCCGCGTTCACAATGTCGCTGATCTGCTTCTCGATCCCGTCTTCGTCCAGCTCACTGGGCGGGAACGGAGAAATCGGGGATTTCACCGGGCTGGGCGCCACGCATTTGGGGCCATAGGCATAGCGTCCCGCATGCAGAATTTGCATCGCGATTTTGCCACCCGCCTCATGCACGCGGTCGGTCACGACCGAGTGGTTCGCCACGTCCTTATCGGTGGTCATCATCGCCGCGCCCGGAAGGACCGAGCCTTCGAGGTTCGGGCCAATCCCGCCCGTCACCATCAGCGCCACGCCCCCGCGGGCACGATCCGCATAGAACTCGGCCACGCGGTTCCAGTCGCCGGTCTCTTCCAACCCGGTATGCATCGAGCCCATCAGCACGCGGTTCTTCAACGTGGTAAAGCCCAAGTCCAGCGGGGCCAGCATGTTTGGGTACGCAGTCATGGCGAACTCTCCCTTCCGAAGTTGAGGAATAGAATGACGTTCACGTAAACATTGTCACGCGAAACCTAACGTCATCCCCTTTGCGCCTGCCGCGCGGCTTGATAGAGAGGTCGCAAAGCATGTCCAAGAGGCCCCTCATGACCCCGGAAGAGATCGCCAAACTGCCCTATCGCCCCTGTGTGGGGCTGATGCTGATGAATGCCGAGGGCAAGATCTTTGTCGGCCAACGCAATGACCGCCACAAGGACGCCTGGCAGATGCCTCAGGGCGGGGTGGACAAGGGCGAGGACCCCCAAGATGCGGCTTTGCGCGAGCTGTGGGAAGAAACCGGCGTGACAGCTAATCTGGTCGAGGTCGTGGCCGAGACTGACGGCTGGCTGCCCTATGATCTGCCCCACGAAATCGTCCCAAAAATCTGGAAAGGCCGTTATCGCGGGCAAGAGCAGAAATGGTTTCTGCTGCGCTTCACCGGCCATGACGACCAGATCAATATTGCAACGGATCATCCCGAATTCACCAGTTGGAAATGGCAGGCCCCGGACCAATTGGTTGAAGAAATCGTGCCGTTCAAGCGCGCGGTCTATGAGCAGGTGATCGCGGGTTTTGCGGATCATCTGAGCTGATCACCAGCCTGCACGTTGCCGTGAGGGGGCGTGGTTCGGGTCAAGGCGTGCCTCTAGCTTGGGTGCATGAAAGACACCCTGCCAGACCCCATCACAATCAAACCCGCCGGACGGCGATTTCAGGGCTTGGACCGGCGTGCGCCTCTGCGTGAGGGATTGCGCGGGTGCGGAGAGTTCGGCCCCTCTCAGACGGCAGGACGGTTCTACCCGATGGCCTGTGTCGCGCTTGAGGTGACGCAGCGCTGCAATCTGGACTGCACGCTCTGCTACCTCTCGGACCGGGCCGAGATGACCTATGATCCTCCGCTTTCGGTCCTGTTTGCGCGGATTGCCACGATCCGCAGCCACTATGGCCGGGGTATTTCCGTTCAATTGACCGGCGGCGACCCGACCCTGCGTAAGGTTGACGATCTTGAGGCGCTCTGTCGTGAGATCAGGCGGCTGGGCATGCGCTCCTGCCTGATGACCAACGGTATCCGCGCCAGCCGGGCGATGCTGACGCGATTGGCCGCGGCGGGGCTGGATGACGTGGCCTTTCACGTGGACATGACGCAAGAGCGCAACGGGTTCACCTCCGAGGTGGAACTCAACCGCGTGCGCAAAACCTATATCGACCGGGCGCGTGGCTTGGGGCTGCGTATTCTCTTCAACACAACCGTTTTTGGAGGCAACTTTGCTGAACTCCCTGTTTTGGCCCGGTTCCTGCGAGACCAGCCCGAGGTCGGTTTTGTCTCGTTCCAGATGCAGGCCGATACCGGGCGCGGTGTGTTGCGGGCACGACCCGATGCAATCACGCAAGACAGCGTCATCCGCGCGGTCGAGCAGGGCTATGGCACGTCTTTACATTTTGACTCGGCAGCCGTCGGGCATTCCAGTTGTAACCGGTACAGCAGCGTAGTTTCGGCGGGGGGCAAGGCTGTGTCGTTGCTGTCGAACCAGCGCCTGGTGCAGCGGGTGATTGCGGCGCTTGAGGAGGTGGATACAGGGCGGGACGCCCATATCCGCATCCGCCCCAGCGTGGGACGCCTGATCCGCCGCCATCCGCTGCTGGCCCTTTGGGCGCTCAGCCATCTGGCCGGGTGCCTTCTGCGGCTGGGGACCGGCGTATTGCGCGGACCGGTACGGCGGCAGGCCGTGTTCATCCACAATTTCATGGCTGCGGATGCGTTAGAGAAAGACCGCTGCGCCTCTTGCGTGTTCATGGTTGCGACGGCCAACGGGCCGCTCTCCATGTGCGTCCACAACGCGCAGCGGGATCAGCATCTGGCCGCGCCGGATCGGGTGGACAGTCCGATGGGCACCTATTGGTGGAACTCGGCGACGCGCGGCCTGTCGGCTCGCCCGGACTTGCCCGCTCTAATAGACCCTGAGGTGGCTCCGCTGAAACGCCTCAAAGGGCAGTTGCGCGCTGCTCGTCAAAGCCGAAAGGACGCTTCATGAGACAGGTTCTGATCCTGATGCTGCTGCCGCTTCTGACCGCCTGTGCCAGTGTGGAGAGGCTGGCCTTGCCCGCCGCGACGCCCTTGCCCGACACGGCCCTGACCCGCGCCGCGCCCCCTCCGGGTGAGAAGGTAGATCATGGCGATTGGACCCGTTTTCTGACCCGCTATGTGGCCCACGATGCGCGCGGCGTGAACCGGGTGGCCTATGGGCAGGTGAGCGCGGCTTACAGCGCGCTTCTGGATGATTATCTAACCGAGCTGCAGGCCGTTGATCCGGCCGATCTGACCCGCGATCAACAATTGGCCTATTGGATCAACCTCTACAACGCGCTGACGGTGGATGTGGTGCTTGAGGCCTACCCGGTCGCCTCGATCCGCGACATCAAGGATGGGCCGTTGTCGATCGGCCCATGGGGTCGCCCTTTGGCTGTGGTCTCTGGCCAGATCTTGACCCTGAACGACATCGAACACCGCATCATCCGACCGACTTTCGATGAGCCGCGCATTCACTACGCGCTGAATTGTGCAGCGGTCGGGTGCCCGAACCTGATGGCCCGCGCCTGGGAGGCCAAGACATTGGAACGCGACCTCGCCGCAGCCGAGCACGCCTATGTCAACGACCCGCGTGGGGTGCGGTTCGATGATCAGGGGCGGCTGATCCTGTCGAAGATTTACATCTGGTTCCGCGAGGATTTCGGGCCAAATGAGCAGGCCGTGATTGCCTATCTCGAAACAGCAGCCGACCCGGAGTTGCAACAGCGCCTCAATCAAGCCCAACGTGTGAATGCCTATGAGTATGATTGGGCGTTGAACGACGCAGCCGCCGGATCCTGAAGGCCGGCGCGTGGGCGTCGACCCGGATCAATGTCTTACAGCAGGCCTTCTTCCCGCAGCAATTCTTGCAAGTTGGCTTCGGGGCGCGGGCCGATATGGCTGATCACTTCGCGCGCGCAGACATTACCGATCTTGGCGCAGGTCTCATAGTCGCGGCCGGTGGCCATGCCGAACAGGAACCCGGCGGCGAACTGATCGCCTGCTCCGGTCGCATCCACGGGCACTACTTTTTCAACCGCAACGTCGTGACGGGTGTCGCCGTTCAGAACCGTCACGCCGTCGCCCGAACGGGTGCAGACGACCAGAGGGCAGATTGCGGCGGTTTTGGCCAGTGCGTCCTCAAGATCCTCGGTTTCGAACAGCGATTTGATCTCAGCCTCGTTGCCGATCACGAAGTCCAGTTCGTTCTCGATCAGCAGCAGGAAATCGACCCGGTGACGCTCGACGCAGAAAGGATCGGAAATGGCGATACCGGCCTTGCCGCCGCCTCTGTGACAGGCGCGCGCGGCCTCAAGAAACGCGGCTTTACCCTTTTCCTTGTCGAACAGATACCCCTCGAGGAACATGATCTGGCTGTTTCCGGCAACCTCGTCCGAGACGTCCTGAGACGACAGTTCCGAGGAAATCCCCAGATAGGTGTTCATCGACCGCTCACCATCGGGCGAGACGAAGATCATCGAGCGTGAGGTCGGCAGCTCGCCGCCCGGCACAGGTGGGTTCACGAAATCCACGCCGTCTTCGTTCATCGCATCGGCATAGAATCTACCCAACGCGTCATCATGCACACGGCCAATAAAGGCAGCATCCAGACCCAGCGCACCCGCGCCCGCAATGGTGTTCGCGACCGAGCCGCCCGGTGTCTGCACCCGACCCTCCATCGAGGCATAGAGCACTTCGCCACGCTCTTGCTCGATCAGTTGCATGATGCCTTTTTCAATCCCCATCAGTTCCAGGAAACTGTCATCGGCCTGGGAAATGACATCCACAACGGCATTTCCGATGCCGGTCAGTTGGTAGGTTTTCATAGGGTCTTGTCCTCGAATTGACAGAGATCACGGATGATACAGGTCGGGCATTGCGGCTTGCGCGCCTTGCAGTGATAGCGCCCGTGCAGGATCAGCCAGTGATGTGCATGGAGTTGAAAGTCGGCTGGAATATTGTCCTCGATGGCGCGTTCGACGGCGTCTACGTCCTTGCCGGGGCAAATACCAGTGCGGTTGCCGACACGGAAGATATGCGTGTCCACCGCTTGCGCCGGTTGCCTCCACCACATGTTCAGAACCACATTGGCCGTCTTGCGACCCACACCGGGCAGGGATTGCAGCGCCGCGCGGGAATTGGGAACCTCGCCATCGTAGTCCTCGACCAATATACGGCTGAGCTTGATGACGTTCTTCGCCTTCTGGCGGAACAGGCCGATGGTTTTGATATGCTCGATCAGGCCCTCTTCGCCCAGATCCAGCATCTTTTGCGGAGTGTCCGCGATCTTGAACAGCTCGCGCGTGGCTTTGTTGACGCCCGCATCGGTCGCTTGCGCCGAAAGCGCCACTGCAACGACCAGAGTGTAGACGTTCACATGCTCCAGCTCGCCCTTGGGTTCCGGGTCGGCCTCTTGAAAGCGCGTAAAGATCTCGCGGATCGTGTGGTAATCGAGTTGCTTTGCCATCCGAGCCTTAATGCCGCCCAAGGGCCAATGACACAAGCCCAAAGCCAATGCGCAAGTTCCGGGTCGCAGGGGCGTGACCGGCGCGCTATGGTTTGGATCAACAGATGAGGTGAAAGCCATGAACGTCCAGACCCCCGAAAGTGGATACCACTACAACGTCATGCGCCGCGCGATCGAGTTGATTGATCAGGGCGGCGAAACCCTCAGCCTTGAAGAACTGGCCGGTCAGATGGGCATGAGCCCCGCCCATTTCCAGCGTCTGTTCTCGCGCTGGACCGGGGTGTCGCCGAAGCGGTACCAGCAATATCTGACGCTGGGCCATGCCAAGGCGCTGCTGCGGGAACGGTTCACCACGTTGGAGACCGCCCATAATGTCGGCCTGTCAGGCAGCGGCCGCCTGCATGATTTGTTCCTGAAATGGGAATCCATGAGCCCCGGTGAGTACGCCCGCAAAGGCGCGGGGCTGACGGTCTACTGGGGATGGTTCGATTGCCCCTTTGGTCCGGCACTGGTCATGGGGACCGACAAGGGTATCTGCGGCATTGCGTTCGGCGCCGAAATCGGCGAGGCCGCCGCGATGGAGGATATGACCGCGCGCTGGCCCAAGGCCAATTTCGTCGAGGATACCGAAAAGCTGCGTCCTTGGGTCGAAGCCTCCTTTGGTGCGGACCGGTCTGAGACACCATTGCATCTGATCGGCTCACCCCTGCAGATCAAGGTGTGGGAGGCGCTAATGCATATCCCCTCAGGTCAGGTCACAACCTATTCGGAAATCGCGCAGCGGGTGGGGTCGCCTCAGGCGGTGCGCGCGGTGGGGACAGCGGTTGGGCGCAATCCGGTTAGCTGGCTGATCCCCTGTCACCGGGCCTTGCGAAAGTCGGGCGGTCTTGGCGGATACCATTGGGGTCTGCCGGTGAAGCGCGCAATGCTAGCTTATGAGGCCGCGCAGGCGGATGCCTGATTGACTCGGCAACCAACTAGTGCAAAAGGGCGTGCAAGGTTTGGGTCCCCTGCCGTTCGCGGCCTTTGGCTTTGGTGAAACCCTGTATATGAACATCTGTTGCCACTTTAACGGCGCGCGGATGGCAATGCGAACCCCGTCCTGATTTCGCGCCCGTTTAAGGAAACGAGGCACATGATGACGGTACAAAAGACGATCCCACCTGTGGACGAGTTGAAAGCGCAGGCCAAGCGCTTGCGTGAAGACCTGCGTGCCAAAGATGTGACCCTGTCACATAGCGAGGCGCTGGAAATACTGGCCCATCAATATGGCGTTCGGGATTGGAATACACTGCACGCCAAAGCTGGCAACCGCTTGCACTTGCGTGTCGGAGATCGGGTCGAAGGGCGATATCTAGGGCAGCCGTTCTCAGCCGAAATACGCGGCATGACACTGTTGGGTGATGGATCTAACCGCAGGGTTACGCTGCATTTTGAAACGCCCGTCGATGTGGTGCAGTTCGAGAGCTTTTCCTCGTACCGCCAACGTGTAACCGGGGTGATCGGCTGGGATGGGCGCTCAGCGCAAAGGACGTCGGACGGGCAACCTCAACTGGAGGTACGTCCAGCCTAAAAAAAGGGTGGGGCTCTGCCCGAGCCTCACCAAACTTTCTGGATCAGGCCATATGGCTATTCTGCTGCCCAGCCGCCGACGGCTTTGATCTCAAGAAAATCCTCAAGGCCGAAGACGCCGCCTTCGCGGCCGTTGCCGGATTGCTTCATCCCGCCGAACGGAGATCCCGCGCTGCGCGACTGACCGTTCATCTCAACCATCCCGGACCGCAACACCCGCGCCATGCGGTTGGCGCGCGCGCCGTCCTGTGTCTGGACATAGTTGGTCAGGCCGTAGGGCGTGTCATTGGCGATCTCGACGGCTTCTTCCTCGGTGTCGAAGGGGATCATGGTCAGGACCGGGCCGAAGATCTCCTGCCGCGCAATGGTCATCTGGTTGTTGGCATCGGCAAACACCGTCGGGCGCACATAGTAGCCCTTGTTCAGCCCCTCGGGCCGCCCTGTGCCACCCGCGACCAGCCGCGCGCCTTCATCGATACCGGCTTGGATCAGGCCCTGAATCTTGTTCCACTGAAGCTCATTCACAACGGGGCCGATATGGCGGCCTTCTTCTGTGGCCGGGCCGACCGTGACAGCGTTGGCCACTTCGGCTGCTGTCTCTACGGCCTTGTCATAAATCGGGCGCTGCACCAGCATCCGGCTTGGAGCGTTACAGCTTTGGCCGGTGTTGTTCATCATGTGCAGAACGCCGCGTTTCACGGCTTTCTCATCCGCATCCTCAAAGATCACGTTGGCGCCTTTGCCGCCCAGCTCCAGATGCACCTTCTTCAGTGTATCGGCAGCGCTTTTTGAGATCGCGGTACCCGCGCGGGTCGAGCCGGTGAAGCTGATCATGTCCACATCCGGATGTGCGGAGAGTTGCGAACCGACACCCACGCCATCGCCGTTCACCAGATTGAATACTCCGGGTGGGAAACCTGCCTCGTCCATCAGTTCGGCAAAGATCATCGCATTCAGGGGGCTCTGCTCGGACGGTTTCAGAACCATCGTACAGCCCGCAATCGCCGCCGCGCCGACTTTGAGGGTGATCTGGTTCATCGGCCAGTTCCACGGAGTGATCAGACCGGCGACGCCGACGGCTTCATAGATGATGTGATCATTGGGGGCGTGATCGCCCAAAGGACGCTCGAATTCAAACGCCTTGGCGGCGCGGATGAAGTTTTTCAGGTGATAGATCCCGGCACCGGATTGAGCCGTGCGCGACATGTCGAGCGGCGCGCCCATCTCAAGCGACATGGCCTGCGCCAGATCCTCGGACCGGGTCATGTAGAGGTCGGCCAGCTTTTCAACTAGGGCGATACGCTCTTGGACCGGCGTGGCCATCCAGCCGGGCAAGGCCGCTTTGGCCGCGGCAACGGCGGCGTCAGTGTCGGCCTGAGCGCCGAGGGAGATCACCGCGCAGGGTTCCTCGGTCGAGGGGTTGATTACTTCGAAATCATTCGCCTCAGATGGATCAACCCATTGACCGTTAATGTAGAAATCGCGTTTTTCGATCATGGCGTATCCTCCGGGCCGTGATGTCAAAGACTGGTTTTGTCGCGCAGTCTGTCATTCGCTCTGAGGCGCGGCAAGGGGTTAATTTGATCAAATTTGTTTGGCGAGGCCCCGGAAAAAGACTTTTGCGGAAGGTTTAACTCTGGCGCAAAGTGGTTAGGTTCACTGCATTCGACTCGGTCAGTAACCAAAGAAGGAGTTGCACCATGGGTTTGCGTATCAACGACACGGTCCCGAATTTCACCGCAGAGACGGATCAGGGCACCATTCAGTTTCACGATTGGATTGGTGACAGCTGGGCGATCCTGTTCTCGCATCCTAAGGACTTCACCCCGGTCTGCACCACCGAGTTTTCGGCTGTTGCTCAGCTGAACGACGAATGGGCGGCGCGCAATACCAAGGTGATCGGTGTTTCGGTCGACGGGGTCGAAGACCACAAGAAGTGGAAGAAAGACATCGAAGCCTATGGCAAGGCCAACCCCGGCTTCCCGATTATTGCAGATGACGGGTTGGCGGTTTCGAAAGCCTTCGACATGCTGCCCGCTGAGGCCTACCTGCCAGACGGCCGCACCCCTGCGGATAGCGCCACCGTACGTTCGGTGTTCATCATCGGACCCGACAAACAGTTGAAGCTGTCGATGACCTATCCGATGACCGTGGGCCGGAACTTTGCCGAGATCCTGCGGGCACTGGACGGGCTGCAGATGTCGTCCAAGGGTGTTGCGACACCTGCGAACTGGGTGCCGGGTGAGGATGTGATCATCCCGCCGACCGTTTCGAACGAAGATGCCAAGACGAAGTTTGGTGAGTTCGAGACGATCTTCCCTTATCTGCGCAAGACCAAGGCTCCGTCCTGATTTAGGTCGGGTCAGGGGGGCTGTCTGCCCCCCATCGCGCCTTGAGCGCAATTCCCCCGAAGATATTTTCAGCCAGGTGAAGCAGGCGGGCGCTGCGGGTGCAGGTGGAGCTGTGCTCGGTAAGCGGCGCGTTTGACTTCGCGGGTCAGTTTGTCTGAGAAGGGTGGTTTTGTCTGGATGGTCGAGCCGCCGATTTCGCGGGCCACTTCGCGGTTGCCGCTACCCAGAAGGGCATGGATTGGCTGACCGGTGATCCAGTGCATTTGCAGGAATGTATCCACAGGGCGGTCGATTTGATCGGTTGCCTTCAAGAGCCGTTTGGCGGCGTTGCGCCCGACCATTTGGCAGACGCATTGCAGGCCGATCACTTTGGGCAGAATCAGGCTTAGGCCATCTTGCTCGGCCAGTGTGTGGGCCGCGACTTCGCGTTGTTTGACGGGGATGCGGATATAGTGGTCCGGGGTAGCGATGGCGTGCAGCATTTTGATTGCTTCGGCCATTTTGTCAGGATCGACGCTCAGGTCATCCTCGGTGATGATAGCCAGGTCGATCTCTTCATCTACCAGTTTTTGCCAGAG
This sequence comes from Ruegeria sp. AG1, assembly GCF_056541705.1. Taxonomy (NCBI): domain Bacteria; kingdom Pseudomonadati; phylum Pseudomonadota; class Alphaproteobacteria; order Rhodobacterales; family Roseobacteraceae; genus Ruegeria; species Ruegeria sp. AG1. The sequence continues at coordinate 156,468 of NZ_JBQFYU010000011.1, forward strand.
ACGCCTGTGGCTCTGGAACACTCCTATTTCCGCGGGGCGCAGGTCGAACGGGTAGTTTGGTTTGTGCAGGTTGCCGGGATGCAGACGGACATCTGCGATCTGGTCCGGGTCGCGCCCATTGGTAGCCTCGAAGAGTTCGGCATTCGGCAGGTCGTTGCACAGCTGGTCTGCATTGGCGCGGCGGGCCGTGCTGGAAGACATATGGATGATGAAAGATCGCATTATGCGTGAATAGAACACGGGCGCGTGTGGGGAAAGAGCAACGCGAGAGAAATGGGCGCTCATTTTTGTAAGCTGAACTAGTGCGCGGATCAGCGAGCAATCCGGGCGCGAGCGGTTTTGGCGACCGGTTCTTGAAAGGACAGAAATATGCTAGGGTGCGATAGGCAGGCGAACCGGGCATCCGCACCATCGGGCGATCACACTGTGAAACACAGGAGAAGACGATGGCTTTTACAGATTGGTATGTTGAAGGTGATGCATTTGGGAACTGTAATTGCGGTTACGCGTGCCCTTGTCAGTTCGAGGAACTTCCAACACAGGGCAATTGCCGTGGGTTCGAAGTGCTTGAAGTCTCGAAAGGCCATTTTGGAGATACCGACTTAGCGGGTGCCAAGGCCGCTTTGATCTATGCCTGGCCGGGTCCGATCTTTGAGGGCGGCGGCGAGATGCAGGTGATCATCGATCCAAGCGCCTCAGATGCTCAGAGGGCCGCACTAGAAAAGGTCTTCCACGGGGAAGAGACCGAAGAGATGGCGACCCATTGGTTCGTCTTCCGTGCGATGTGCAAAACCGTGCATGAGACTCTGTTTCTGCCTATAGATTTCGAGATGGATATGGAGGAGCGTACGGCCAAGGTGTCTATCGGTGATGTGCTGAATTCGACTGGCCGTCCTATTGAAGCGCCGCATGGTGGTGGCCCACATCGCGTGCGGATCGACATTCCCGGCGGGATTGAATTCACTTTGGCCGAGATCGGCAGTGCCTCGACCAAGGCCGACGCGGCGATCAAGCTGGACCTGAACGACAGTTACGGGCAGTGGCATCTTATGAAGCACGGGCCGTCGGGGGTGGCGCACTAAGGATCAGGCTTCTCCAAAATCCACAAGAACCGGTGCGGTGTCGTAGATGATCCGCACCGATTGGAATCGGGTTTGATCCTCGGTCAGTTCAAACAGGTCTACGCATTCAATCGTTTCAGGGTGCCCGTTTCGGATGGTGCGGGTGTAGTTGAAATGCACCGCCATCTGCGGCGCGCCGGATGTGTCGGCAAAGGTGTTCTTGTGAAGTGTGGACCGGTCGCTCGTGATCTTCATCACGTTGGTATAGAAGTCCCGCGCCGGTTGCTTGCCCGATATCGGAGAGGTTGCCGTCGCGTCCTCGGCAAACAGGTTCAGCATCGTGGGCAGGTCGCCGCTTTCGATGGCTTGTAGGTAAAGCCGCGCCAGTTCATCCATCTGGTCCTTGTTAGACATCGCCAACCCTCCTGCTGGGCGGCACTGTAGCACAAAAAAGGCCCCGGTGGTTTCACCGGGGCCTTCATCATTTGAAAGAGGAACAGATTACTCTGCGTCTTCTTTCTTTTCTTTCTTCTCGGGAACGATCTCTTCGCCGGTTTCCTGATCGACCACTTTCATCGACAGGCGGACCTTGCCGCGATCGTCAAAGCCCAGCAGTTTGACCTTTACTTCCTGACCTTCCTTCAGAACGTCCGAAGGATGGTTCAGGCGGCGGTTTTCGATCTGGGACACGTGGACCAGACCGTCGCGCTTGCCAAAGAAGTTCACGAAGGCACCGAAATCGACGATCTTGACCACTTTACCGGTGTAGATCTGACCTTCTTCCGGCTCGGCCACGATCGAATAGATCATGTCATAGGCCTTCTGGATCGATTCACCGTCCGGCGAGGCGATCTTGATGACGCCGTCGTCGTTGATGTCAACCTTGGCACCCGAAACCTCAACGATTTCGCGGATGACCTTACCGCCCGAACCGATCACTTCACGGATCTTGTCGGTCGGGATGTTCATGGTTTCGATGCGCGGGGCGTGGACCGAGAATTCGTTGGTCTCGGACAGAGCTTTGCCCATCTCGCTCAGGATGTGCATCCGACCGTCTTTGGCCTGTGCCAGAGCGGTCTCCATGATCTGCGGCGTGATGCCTGCGACCTTGATGTCCATCTGCAGCGAGGTGATGCCGTTCTCGGTCCCTGCCACTTTGAAGTCCATGTCGCCCAGGTGGTCTTCGTCACCCAGAATGTCGGTCAGAACTGCGTATTCGCCGTCATCTTCCAGGATCAGACCCATGGCAACACCGGCAACCGGCGCTTTCAGCGGGACACCCGCGTCCATCATGGACAGCGAACCGCCGCAGACGGAAGCCATCGAGGAGGAACCGTTCGATTCCGTGATCTCCGACACCACGCGAACGGTGTAGGGGAAGTCGGTCGGCGCAGGCAGAACCGCCTGAAGTGCACGCCATGCCAGCTTGCCGTGGCCGATCTCACGACGACCAGGCGAACCAACGCGGCCCACTTCACCCACCGAATACGGAGGGAAGTTGTAGTGCAGCAGGAAGTTCGATTTGAAGTTGCCATGCAGCGCGTCGATGAACTGCTCATCGTCACCGGTGCCCAGCGTGGTCACGGCCAGAGCCTGCGTTTCACCACGGGTGAACAGCGCAGAACCGTGCGTACGCGGCAGCAGCGAGGTTTCGGCTTCGATAGCACGGACATCGGTGGTCGAGCGACCGTCGATACGCTTGCCGCCCTTGACAACGTCACCGCGAAGGATACCAGCTTCCAGCTTTTTCATCGCGGAACCCAGGTTCGCGTCTTCCAGCTGTTCCTCGGTCAGCGCTTCCTTGATCGCTTCACGGGCTGCGGCAACAGCGGCGGTGCGCTCTTGCTTGTCGGTGATTGCGAAGGCGGCGCGCATCTGCTCTTCACCGGCGGCCGAAACAGCGGCGTACAGCTCCGAGTAATCGGGGGCGACGAACTCAAACGGCTCTTTTGCGGTTTCTTCGGCCAGATCGATGATCAGGTCCAGAACCGGCTGGATTTGCTCGTGCGCGAAGTTAACGGCGCCCAGCATCTCAGCTTCGGACAGTTCGTAGGCTTCCGATTCAACCATCATCACGGCGTTCTTGGTACCGGCAACAACCAGATCCAGACGCTGTTCGGGGTTCAGGCGCAGGTCCTGCATGTCGTCCACGGTCGGGTTCAGGACGTATTCGCCATCCACGAAACCAACGCGGGCACCGGCGATCGGGCCCATGAAAGGCGCGCCGGAAATGGTCAGAGCAGCCGAAGCAGCGATCATTGCAACGATGTCGGGGTCGTTGACCAGATCATGGCTCAGCACGGTGCACATCACCAGAACTTCGTTTTTGAAGCCATCAACGAACAGCGGGCGGATCGGACGGTCGATCAGACGCGCGGTCAGCGTCTCTTTCTCGGTCGGGCGCGCCTCGCGCTTGAAGAAGCCACCCGGAACTTTGCCGGCGGCATAGTATTTCTCTTGATAGTGGACGGTCAGCGGGAAAAAATCCTGACCGGGCTTTTGGCTCTTGGCAAAGGTCACGTTGGCCATGACGCTGGTTTCGCCCAGCGTAGCGATCACGGTGCCGTCCGCCTGACGGGCAACCTTGCCGGTTTCCAGTGTAAGCGTCTCTTCGCCCCACTGCATAGATTTCTTAGTTACATCAAACATATGCGTATCCTAGAACGGAGCACTCCCGCCCCTGCGGGTCTCCGGTTTGCATGGCGGCCCCATTGCCGCCGACCCCACTTTATCTTCCATTCGAGTGCCGGGGTCAGGGCACAACGTCTCAGATACCCGCGCGCATACATGAGAATGCTTTGAAAGGAAAGGGGAACCGCTGCGATTGGCAGAAACGTGCAGACTGGTATTTGAGCACCCTGCGCAGCGCCATTTTTGAGGCTGTGAGACGTCAGTTCCCAAGGGGCGTAAGATTCAAAAAAATGAATGAGTTTTGAAAAAACTGTATGCAGTGTAGACTGTTAACACTGAACCCACGGTCGAAGAGACGGGAATACGCCAAGGGGGTAACATACTCATAACCGTCAGCCGGCCGACTACCTTGGCGTTTGCAGCTTGCGAGCAAAGGGGCAAAGTATGGCTCAAACCAAGAAAATGCTGGATCCGGATCCGCGGATCTACGATTTCGAAACCGAGTATGAACTAGGTCAGGACAATGTCCGGCCATTCGGTTTGGATATCCACAACCCGGTCTTCCTGATCTCGAGTATTTTGATCTTTGCGTTCGTTTTGATCGCATTGGCCAACCAAGAGGCTGCTGCCACCTTTTTTGGCTGGCTCAGACCATGGCTCACCAGCACGTTTGACTGGTTCCTGGTCCTGTCAGTTAACGCCATCACCCTGTTCTGTCTGGTTCTGATCGTTCTACCTGTCGGCAAAGTCAGGATCGGCGGCAAGGACGCTAAGCCTGACTATTCCTATGCCGGATGGATCGCGATGATGTTCGCCGCCGGTATTGGTATCGGTCTGCTGTTTTTCGGCGTGATGGAGCCGGTTTACTACAACTTTGCCGAAGGTGGGAACGCCCGGCCCCTGGGTATCGACATCGCAGTGCCCGGCAATGAGTATATTGGTATCGTTGGCACGATCCACCATTGGGGTCTTGAAGGCTGGGCGGTATATGCCGCCGTTGGTCTAAGCCTTGCGATCTTTGCCTACAACCTTGACCTGCCTCTGACTTTGCGCTCGGCTTTCTATCCGCTTCTGGGTGAGCGTGTCTGGGGTTGGTGGGGTCACCTGATCGACACGCTGGCGGTGTTTGCCACGCTGTTCGGTCTGACTACCTCGCTGGGTCTTGGGGCGCAGCAAGTTGCCGCCGGGTTGAACGAGGTCTTCGGCATCGAACCCAGTCCAACCGTCACCGTCCTGCTGATCATCGGCATCACGCTGATCGCGCTGGGCTCAGTCCTACTGGGTATGGATGCGGGCGTGAAACGGCTGAGTGAGATCAACATGATTATGGCTGTTGGTCTGTTCCTTTTCGTCATCATTGTCACCGGAGTGGGTACAGCCATTTCGCGGTATTTCAACGTGATGGTGGATTACGTGACCCATCTGCCGGCACTATCCAATCCATTCGGGCGAGAAGACACCAGTTACTTCCATGGCTGGACGACCTTCTACTGGGCCTGGTGGATCGCGTGGTCGCCCTTTGTGGGCATGTTCATCGCTCGCATTTCCAAGGGCCGCACTGTGCGTGAGTTCATCCTCTGTGCGCTATTGGCCCCCACGGCAGTCTGCGCCCTATGGATGTCGACCTTCGGCGGCGCGGCGATCGACATGCTGAACGCAGGCGGAGCCGAAGGCGTGCGCGCAACCGTGATCGACAGCTATGCCCCTGAAGGCGCCCTGTTCGGTTTCCTAAAGGAACTGCCGCTCTATGGCATCATCGCGCCGATCGCCTTGATTTTGATTGTTGTGTTCTTTGTGACCTCATCGGATTCAGGTTCGTTGGTGATTGATACCATTACCGCCGGAGGCAAGATGGATGCACCGGTGATCCAACGGGTGTTCTGGTGCACGCTCGAGGGTCTGGTGGCAATCGCCCTGCTCTTGGGCGGCGGTCTTGCGGCTTTGCAAGGCGCGGCAGTGTCGACAGGCATCCCGTTCACACTGGTGGTTCTGATGATGTGCTATTGCCTGTGGCTGGCATTGAAATCGGAAAAAGCCAAGATGTAGCAGCCTATCTTGTATGCAGGGCCTTCTAGCCCTGGCTACATGGCAACGCCAAAAAAAACGCCCGCTGTTTCGGCGGGCGTTTTGATATCAGCTTGATCAGCTCTGATCTTAGCGGCGGATGCCCAGCTTTTTGATCAGGTCCTGATAGCGTGCTTCTTCCTTACCCTTCAGGTAGTCCAGCAGCTTACGGCGCTGGGCGACCATTTTCAGCAGACCGCGACGACCGTGGTTGTCTTTCTTGTGGGTCTTGAAGTGCTCGGTCAGGGTGGTGATGCGCGAGGTCAGGATGGCAACCTGGACTTCAGGCGAACCGGTGTCGCCCGCTTTGGTGCCGAATTCTTTCATGACGCGGGCTTTTTCAGCGGCAGTAATCGACATCGGGGTCTCCTTCAAAGGTTAGAGTTAATGGCGCAGGCCGGGATGTCGTCCAGCACAGGCCCATGGAGAAAACCGCACCGATTCCGATGCGGATGGGCGCGTATAGGCGCTTTTGGCGTGAATGGCAAAGGGATTCTGACGGCTCAGCCAGCAGGCAGGTATTCCGCCAATTCGGCCTCGGTCAGTAACTGGATATCGTCCACCGTCAACCCGTCGGCCCCGAACAGATGCGCGACCTCGTGGCCGTTGAGGCTGACGCGGGTCAGGTTCTCATTCTCGGGGTCCTGCTCGATTTCGATCTCGGGTGGGTCCTGATCTTCCCAGGTGATCAGCAGGCGGTCCTCACCGGGTTGAAAGCCCATCACGGTGACTTCGGAATTCTCCGTGTCGGCGATGATGTCATCCGCGCCTGCGCCTCCGGTCGCGATATCGCCGTCTTTGGCCAGTATCGTGTCCTCTCCGGCGCCGCCGTTCAGATAATCGGTCTCGCCGTCATCCTCATCGCCCAGCAACAGGTCGTCGCCCTCGCCGCCGAACAACACATCCTCGCCCGCGCCGCCGGTCAGAGTGTCATCGCCATAGCCGCCGTGCACGGCATCATTGCCTTCGCCGCCGTTCAGATCATCGTCGCCCTGACCGCCATACAGTACGTCACTGCCTTCTCCGCCCTGCAAATGATCGTCGCCGAAATGACCGTAGAGCCTGTCATCGCCCTCATCCCCGAACAAGGCGTCATCGTCTGCCTCGCCATGCAGTAGGTCATCGCCCTGACCGCCGGACAGGGTGTCCTCACCTTCGGCTCCGTGCATCACGTCGTCGCCATCGCCGCCCATGATGTGGTCATCACCGCCATAGCCGTTGATCTGGTCCGTGCCGTTTTGCCCGGTTATGACATCGGCGTTTTCGCTACCGGCGATCACCAGATCGCCTTCATGTTCCGAGATCACCGTACCGCCGGTGTCCTGCGCCGGCTCGACGCTCTCGCCCACATCAAGGAACTCACCTTCGCTGATCTCGGTCTGGTTTTCGTCCTCCGCGCCTTCGTCTTGCTCATCTTCTTCTTCGATGAACACATCGCCAATGGCGTATGCCGCGCCGCCGACGGCGGCCAATCCGATCAACCCGGCCAGAAACATATCGAACCCTCCGAAAGAAATGAGACGCCTTCACGGCACTGTCCCATCCGAACGGTTCATCGGTCAAAGCATAGCTGGCCGAGTGGTTAACCCTTTGTCACCAAGGTTCAGGCTGTTGAGTATAGGCGATGTAAAGCGGATGTTTGGGGTGCCCGGCTTTGGACAGGCCCAGATGAAACAGAGGCTGCCCGGTGCCGCGCAGCAGCGCCTCAACCGCTGGGCCGCGGTCCAGATGCGTCCCGTGGGTGCCCCAGGCGGCGATGACCTGATCGGCCCATTGGGCGCCCTCCAGAATGGCCGTGTCGTTTGCCGGGCCGACCGGATCAGCGGCGGCGCGCATCTTGCGCGGATCGGTATCGCGCCAGGCAAAGATGTTAGTGACCTGAAACGCCCCGAACCCTAGCGCCCGCGCGCGGCGTTCGCAGCGCTCGACCGTCGGGTCGTTCTGCACCTCGGTCGCGGTTGACGGGTTCAGCATCACAAACAGCGCCTTGCGCCCCGCCGGATCCCAAACACGGGTCAGGCTATAGCGGTACTTCTCGCAATCCGAGTAGACGGCGGTCGAGGGCGCATCGCCCTTGATATGCGTTCGGGTAATCATGCCCTTCGCCTAGCACGGAGTTCAGGTGACGAACACCCGGCTTGGGTGCAGCTCGCCGGATTTGTAGATGCCCACCGCCACGGCCTTACCGTCGAGCGAGGCCCATGCCTCATCGCCGTATTCCACGTCCGAGGCCAGTACCATGCCCGGATTGCCGTTGCGCAGGCGGGTGGCACCTTCGGGGGTGCATTCCAGCTCGGGCAGGTCCGACAGGCCGGTTTCCAGCGGATGCAGGTAGTCGTCCAGCGCCTCGGTCTTGGCCATCTCGTCGATCTGTTCGATGGACAGGCCATCTTGGGCCTCGAACGGACCGGACCAAATGCGGCGGAGTTCCTTGACGTGGCCGTGGCAGCCCAAAGCCTCCCCCAGATCACGCGCGATTGAGCGGACATAGCCGCCTTTGCCGCAGGTCATCTCCAGCACCACATGGTCTTCATCTGGGCGGTCAACGAGGATCAGCTCCTCGACCCAGAGGGGGCGGGCGGACAGCTCGACCTCTTCGCCATCGCGGGCCAGCTTATAGGCGCGTTGCCCGTCGATCTTCACGGCCGAGAACTTGGGTGGGACCTGCATGATATCCCCCAGAAACGGAGCGAGTGCCTGTTTGATATCGTCATCCGAAGGGCGCGCATCGCTTTGCGCAATCACTTCGCCCTCGGCATCGTCCGTGTTGGTGGCTTGACCCAGACGCACAGTGAAAGTGTAGGCTTTCAGCGCATCGGTGATATAGGGAACGGTTTTGGTCGCCTCACCCAAAGCCACGGCCAGAACGCCGGTTGCCTCAGGGTCCAGAGTACCCGCATGACCCGCTTTCTTGGCATCCATCGCCCAACGCACCTTGTTGACCACCGACGTAGAGGTCATGCCCGCAGGCTTGTCCACCACCAGCCAACCGGAAATGTCGCGGCCCTTGCGTTTGCGTCCCATCTTGCACCTTGCCTTTTGCTAAGGCGCGCGGGTTAGCGGATCGTTTTGCCGCTGTCAAACTCAGGGCGCGTCTTCGACGACGCCTACGATTGGCCCCAGTGAGAACCCGATATCCGACCGTTTGCTAGCGCGCTCATACATGCGCGAAATATTTCCATCGAGGAACAGCGCATTCGGCGTTTCCAGCACGTCGCGGAACAGCCTGCCGAACTCATGAAAGGTCACGTAATCATCAGAGATCGCAAAGACCGTGCGCGTACCATCGGCACTGGTCCCCACACCATTGCGAATGTAGCGCGAGGTCGAATCAGGCAGGAACCGGGGGTGCAGTTCGCCGTCGATCACCAGCATCGGGCCGGATTGGGTGGCAAATCGGCACTGCGGGGCCTGATCCACGAAAGTGAGAGTTTCGAATACGTCAGCGCGGCCCTCGCGAATGCAGAACACCCCGTTGGGCAACAATCCGAAATTGCCCGGCCCGGCATTCGGGATCACTCGCATCTTCTCTTGCCCGTTTTCAACATAGTGGCCGACGGGCGAGCGGTCGTCGTGATACATGCCCGCATTCATCGCAAAGGCCAGCCGTTTGCCTTCGAGCGCAAGCGTGTCGTTCACTGATGAGAAATGCCCAAGCAAATCGCCTTCGTCATCGTTCAGAAACAGGCGTATGTCTTCCGAGGCATCGACCTCGCAGACCGTATACCGTCTGTCCTCATGGGTCAGCTTCTCACAGGTGACCGCATGGGCCTGCGCGGCCCAGAGAACCGCGCCTATTGTTACGAATGCCCGGATCACTCGTCCAGATCGCGGCGCACCGCGTCCTGTTCGAACATACGGCGGGTGTCGTCCAGACGGTCAAACGTGTCATCCAGACGGAACCGCAGATCGGGCGAGAATTTCAGGTTCAGCTTTTTGCCGATCATGCGCCGTAGTTCGCCTTTGTTGCGGGCGAGCAGGTCGATCACATCTTCTTGGCCTTTGCCGCCCAGCGGCAGCACATAGGCGGTGGCGATCTTCAGATCGGGCGAGGTGCGGACCTCACCCACGGTGATCGACATACGGTTCAGGTCGGGGTCGTGGACATCTCCGCGCGCCAGAACTTCGGACAGGGTGCGGCGGATCAGTTCGCCGACACGCAGTTGCCGTTGGGACGGGCCGGGGCCATCGTGGAATTTGTTCTTTGCCATAAACCCCGATCTAAGCGCAAAGCAGGGCTTTGCCAAGCGGGCGCGAACCGGGTAGGAGGCTTTGAGCCGACTATATCTAGGGGAAGAAAGCAATGACCCATATTCCGGGGATCGTCATCACAGGGGCTTCGGGCCGTATGGGGCAGATGCTGATCAAGACCGTGACTGACAGCGATCAGGCCCGTCTTGTCGGTGTGGTCGAACGCGCGGGCCATGACTGGATCGGTCAGGACGTGGGCACCGCCATGGGCGGCCCCGCGCTGGGCGTGACTGTGACGGACGATCCGCTGGAGGCGTTCGCACAGGCGCAGGCCGTGATTGACTTCACCGCGCCCGAGGCGACGCTGGAGTTTGCTGCTTTGGCTGCGCAGGCGCGGTGTGTGCATGTGATCGGCACCACCGGCATGACCGAGGAACAGATCGCTGCGCTCGAGCCTGCCTCGCGCCATGCGGTGATCGTGCGAGCGGGGAATATGAGCCTTGGCGTCAATCTGCTGGTGCAACTGACCAAAAAAGTCGCCGCTGCGCTGGATGAGGATTTCGACATCGAGGTAATCGAAGGCCATCACCACCATAAGGTCGATGCGCCCTCGGGCACTGCGCTGATGCTGGGTGAAGCCGCTGCCGAGGGGCGTGGCGTAAAGCTGTCGGATGTGGCCGACCGGGGGCGCGATGGTATCACCGGCGCCCGTAAACGTGGAGACATCGGCTTCCATGCCATTCGCGGCGGAGACATCGTGGGTGAACATGACGTCCTGTTCGCCGCGCTAGGCGAACGGATCGTTTTGCGCCATCTGGCCACCGATCGCGCCATCTTTGCCCGCGGCGCGCTGAAGGCGGCGCTGTGGGGGCAGGGCAAGGCACCGGGTCAGTATGACATGGTGGATGTGCTGGGGCTCTAACCCAACACAACCAATGAGATTTTTTGAACATGGGCTTTACCTGACGCCGGGACTCGATCCATGCTTGCCTCGTAAGGCAAGGGGGAAGAGTGCTTTGGTCAAGTCAGTTGCAGGGGCGTTTCTGCTTTCGCTGGCCGCTGGTAGCGTTTTGGCCGAAGACCAACAGGTGGTTTGCACGGTCGAGGGCTGCAAGGAAATCACGTTGCAAAAGCCCCGCTTCAGCGAATCCAGCGCGTTTTCGGTGCAGCAAGTTTGGGGTGTGGTGGACAGCATCCTGGCCGTGTCCGGCCTGTTGCCGAATTTCGAGGTGCTTGAAACCACCGAGGTCGATAACGCAGCGGCTGTAATCTTCAAAGAACAACGGTACTTGGCATTCAACCCGGACTGGCTGTCGCAATACGAAGCGGACCCGAACGCCTATTGGCAGCTTTATGGTGTGATCGCCCATGAGGTCGGTCATCATCTTCAGGGACATACGATCATCGAAGGAGGGTCGCGCCCGCCCACCGAATTGGAGGCAGATGAATATGCCGGATTCGTTCTCGCTGCACTTGGGGCCAACCTGACGCAGGCTCAGTCCCTGTGGGAGACCTTGCCCGCACAAGGGTCAGCGACCCATCCGCCCCGCCATCAGCGCCTTGCAGCGGTTGAGCGCGGATGGCTGCGACGCAATGGGCAGGCGCCATCCACGGCGACACCAACGGCTGAGCCGCCTGAACCCGAAGTGCCACCACCACCGGGTTGGCTTATGAACAGCTGCACCGGTATTTCGGTTGCCGGGCAGTGGGCGGATTTGTGTTTCAGTTCAGTTTTGAAGGCGCAAGGCAGCAACAACTACGGCCCTCGAAATGTGACGGACCAAGACAACCGCACCGCTTGGGTGGAAGGTGTATCTGGCCATGGATACGGTGAAGCATTCGTTCTGGCTTTTGATTCACCCACGCTGATCAGCCGCTGGGCAATTCGGAACGGCTATGCCAAATCGGAACGGACCTTCATCCGCAACAGTCGTGTGCGCGAACTGAAGTTGAGCTTTTCGAATGGTTCCACGACATCTTTCACCATCGACGACACATCAGACTGGCAAGAGACCAGCGCTTTGGCCAACTATGGTGCCGTATCCTGGGTCGTGTTCGAGATCACCGATGTCTACCCCGGCACGCACTATCAGGACACGGCGATTACCGAGCTTGTCTTCGAGTGATCGTCAAAGATCCTTAACCTTGTCCGCGCGCAACGGGCAAGCGAGATAGACGCCGAATTCTTTGCCGATATCTGCGCTGACGCGGGCGTGAACCGCGCCTTGCCGGTCGAGAAAGCGCTGGTTGTCTTCAACTGGGAAAATCCCCTCATGCCAGATGCCGGGATGGATATAGAGGCCGCGAGACCCATCGCACCAGAACGCCACCACTTTGTCTGGGGTCAGGTTATCGCCCGGCAGGGCGGCGGGAACGATGAAGGGCTTGTTGTCCAGCGGCCAGAACATTTGCCCGCCATCCGGGTGATAGTTCATGTGCCACAAAAGGACTTGATCGCGCGGTGCGCTCTGCCGCTCGACCTGTGCCTGCTGAGGATCAGTTGACCAGCCCAGTACATAATGTCCCCCCACTGCTTCGTTTCGGCCATAGAGGACATCGCCTTTCCACTGCCCATGGAACGTGCCTTCGACCCAGCCGCCTTCATCTCCGGTGCCTTCGTCGATGGGCCGCCAGCCTTGCTGCGGCCAGCGGGTGATCTCGATCTCGAACCCTTCGGGGTCATCGACCAGACAGCCATAGCCTTTGACCGAAGCGTCCGTGGCGCGGATCAGGGGAACCTCGTGCCACGGCAGCGAGGGTTTGGTGCTGGCTTCAAAGATATATTCCGGGGCGTTCATGGCGTAACCATATGCTTGTCGACCATACGCTGCACCATCGGGGCGAAATGTGCAAAGTCAGGGGTTTCCATACCCGCGCGCTTTCCGGCCTCATCGAGATATCGCACCTGAATGATCTCTTTCAGGTTTGGGTTGGCCTCGAACGCGGTCACTTCCTCGGAACTCATCGGGCCACCTTGCAGTTCCAGCGTGTGGACCGAGGCGGCGGACAACCGGTTTAAATACTCGGGCTTCGTGGCGCAAAGATACCGTTTGGCCGCCACGTGGTAGCGGCAGCAATCGGTGATAACGGACGGGAAGAACTGCTCGAGCACTTCCGCACCTGCGTCTTCATGATGGCGATCCTCGGTGTCATCCGGGTGATATGTCCCGAATTCCGAGGTGAAGTGGCCGATGTCATGCAGGAGCGCACCCACGATGATCTCTTCGGGCATGCCGTTCTGTTCGGCGATGGTGGCCCCTTGCAGCATGTGCTCGGCCATGGTCACGGGCTCGCCCAGATATTCCTCGCCACCACGGCGGTCGAAGATATCGCCGATGAAAGCCACGATATTGTCGCGGTTCAGGGTCGTGAAATCGGGTTTCATTCCGCCGCCTCCGGCTGTGCCATGTCCATAGCGGCCAGAGTGGACAGCAACCCGTCCTTGTCTGAGTAGCAGCCCTGCAGCCACCGCGAACCTGCACCCGAGTAGCCAAGTCGCGCGTGCAGCACGCGCGTGTTGTCGACGATGAAGCTCTCGCCCGGTTCAAGCTTGAACGAAACGCCCATCGCAGGGTCGTCGATGATGCCCCCCAGCTGGCGGTAGGCGGCGTAGTAGGCCTCCATCTTGTCGAAGGGCACATCCACAAAGGGTGCGGAGGAGCGATTGTTGAACCGGATGCCGATGATTTCGCCATCGGGTGATAGTTCTATCATCGGACGGCGTGACCGCAGGCAAACTCCGTCTGAGCCTTTGTATTCGAACCGCGCCGGGAAGCCGGCCAGCAGGGCAAAGCCCTCGGGATTCTGGTCGCGCAGCTTCTCGGCCGCGCGGAACCCGTCAACCACGATCGAGTCGCCGCCCTCGGCGCTGTTTTCAAGACAGTAGAGGATTTGCAGCGTCGGCACCGGATCGCGGTAGGGATTGTCGGTGTGGGCCTGCAATCCCAGCCCGGTATAGGCGAGGTTGGTCGGGTTCACCTCGGTCCGGACCTCGAAATAGGGACCGTAGTTGGTCTCACGCACATAGCCGAACAGGTCGGCCACCTTCAGCAGCGACTCGGGCTCGGTCGGGCCACCGGTCAGTTTGGCAAAGCCGAATTCGGCCACAGCCGCCAGCCAGTTGCGTTTGGCGCTGGGGTTAGCGTGAACCGCGTTCCAGTCGCCGCTGGGGGCTGCGATGCCGCTTTCCCATGTGGTGATGCCGGGGGCGATGCGCCCGAACGGGGCGCTTTGATCGCGATCGTAAACATGATCGGCCAGCCATTCGGCGGGGAAGGTGACGGTTTTACCCTCTGGCTGGAAGGTGACGCTCAGATCGCCGTCGATCACCTCGGCCGCGCTGACTGAGGTGTTTTCGGGGATGTCGCCAATGGTGATCAGGCGCTGCCCGTTGCCCGGCGCGCGGGTGTCCGGGTCAAGCGCGTTGTCGCGCAACCAAATGGCATGAAATCGGGCTGAGGTTCCGTCGGTGAATTCAATAGTCACAACCGAAGGGTCATAGGTGGCGGTGCGCAGCATGGGGTCTCTCCTGTTCAGCGCGGGCTTTGCTTGAAGGGGATACGCCCCCCGTGCCATTATCACAATTAATGCTTATTTCGTCTGAGGGTTGGTTTTTCTAATGGCTAAGGAAAAGATCGGTTTGCCGCCTCTTGACTGGCTGCGGGTGTTCGAGGCGGCTGGTCGACTGGGCGGTTTCTCGGCCGCTGCGCGTGAGTTCGGTTTGACTCAGGCCGCGGTGAGCCAGCGGATTGGCAACCTTGAGGCCTGGCTCGGGCGCACACTTTTTGTGCGTGAGGCGCGGGGCGTGTCGCTGACCATCGAAGGCGAAAGCTATCTGCCGCTGGTGCAAGACAGCCTGCAGGCGCTGGAGCGCAACACCGAAGACCTGTTCGGCAAATCCCCGCGCGAGCTGCGGGTCGCGGGGCTTTCCTCACACATCCACGCACTGGTTCTGCCAGCCTTGCCTGCCTTTCTGAACATGCGGCCCAAGGTGCGGGTGATGACGGATTCGGTGACACGCAGAACGTCGCTGGAGGAAGAGCGGACATGGCTGCAAATCCGCTACGGTCGCGGTGTCTGGCCGGGGCGCAAGGCCAAGCTGATCGCGCCCGAGGTGCTGGCCCCGATGGCCGCGCCGGAAGTGACTTGGGGCGCGCCCGTGATTGATCTGCGGGGCGAGCGGCCCGGCTGGCAGGACTGGGCGCAGGGCGCGGGGATCAAGGACCTGCCGCAGGGCCGGATCAGTTTTGATTCCGTCGGGCACGCGATGAAGGCAGCGCGGCAGGGGTTGGGGGTTGTTCTGGGATCAGTGCCCCTCGCTGCTGAAAGCTTGCAGTCGGGGCGTTTGCGCAGGCTGGACCTGCCAGAGCTGAAGACCAAGGATGGCTATTGGCTGACATGGCCTGAGGATCGGGCCAAATCGAAAAAGCAACGCGCGTTGTTGGATGATTTCCTGCAAGCGCTGCGGGGGTAAACCATCAGAAGTCGATGGCGATGCCCTTTTTCTCCCAATCGCCGTAGCGCGCCGGGTCTGGTCCGTCACGTCCGCCCAGCTCTTTCGGCATGTCTTTTGCCTCGGCTTCGGCCTTGCGGCGGCGCTCGGCGGCCTCGGCCAGTGCGCGCTGGGCTGCGGGCGGCAGATCTTTGGTATCGTCACTCATGACATCGGGTTCCTTTCCGGTCACGGTCTTGATATACGCCACCGTCCGCCAAAGGCAATGCGGACCACAAGCACATCAAAAGGCGGTTCCATGTCCGAAAATGCAACAGCGGCGCGACGCAGCGCGATCTATCTGCTGGATCAGATTTTGGGCGAAGGGCGGCTTTTGTCCGAATGTCTGGCCGCAGGCGCGCTGGATCGGTTAGCCCCGGAAAACCGGGCGCGGGCGCAGCGCCTGACGCTGGAAACCCTTCGCGGTCTCGAGCGCGCGGACCGGCTGCTCGACAATCACCTCAATCGCACCCCGGCGCTGACTGTCCACAACGCGTTGCGTCTGGGCGCGGTTGAGCTGTGCCACGGCGAGGCCGCGCATGGTGTGGTGAATTCCATGGTCGAGATTGTTGCCCGCTCACGCAAGCATGGGCGTCTCAAGGGATTGGTGAATGCGGTGCTGCGCAAGGTGGCCGCCGAAGGGCCAGACGCTTGGCCCAAGATGCGCGTGCCGCGTCTGCCGGACTGGCTTCGTGATCCGCTGGTCATGGCGTGGGGGGCAGAGGCCGTTGCTGGTATGGAGCAAGCGCATTTCGTAGCCGCCCCACTGGATCTGACGGTCAAGCCGGGGGCGGGTGCGCCGGGTCAGGCTCTGCCTACCGGGTCAATGCGGGTGCAGGATGCGGGGCAGGTTTCGGCCTTGCCGGGCTATAACTCGGGCGATTGGTGGGTGCAGGATGCGGCGGCGGCGATGCCGGTGCGCGTGCTGGCCCCAAAGGCCGGTGAGAAAGTCCTCGACCTTTGCGCAGCACCGGGGGGCAAGACGTTGCAAATGGCCGCTGCTGGGGCCGAGGTGACGGCACTGGATATCTCGAAGCAGCGGTTGGAGCGGGTGCGCGAAAACCTCACGCGCACCGGGTTGAAGGCGACTGTTATCGCCGGCGACGCCCTGGACTATCAGGGTCAGTATGATGCGATCCTGCTGGATGCGCCCTGTTCGGCAACCGGTACGATCCGCCGCCACCCGGATCTACCCTTTGCCAAGGACGGCTCGGAGTTCGGCGGTTTGATCGAGTTGCAGACCCAGATGCTGGCCCATGCTTGGAGCCTGCTCAAGCCGGGCGGGCGGTTGGTCTATTGCACCTGCTCTCTGCTGCCTGACGAGGGCGAGGTGCAGGTTGAGGAGGCGCTGGACATGTACCCGGATATGTCCGTGGATCGAGACGCGCTGACCCTCGATGGCGTCGAGCCGGGCTGGATCACCGAAGAAGGCGGCCTGCGTCTGCGCCCTGATTTTTGGCCGGATCGCGGCGGGATGGATGGATTCTACATCGCCTGCCTGAACAAATCCGCCTGAGCGCATGCTTTTCGATGACTTGACGATCGGCGCGGTCTATCGTTGGGTCTCAAGCGCCAGCAGAGCGCAAGAGGCAGAGTAACGAGCGTCATGTCAGATACGGACACCATGACCAGCCGGTGGATGCGGTTCCAGAACCGTCTTTATGCGCGCCTGAGCCAGCGGCAAAAGGCGGTCACGGGGTTTGTCACGCAGCCCGAACCGCGCACCGTTGGGTCTTTTGCCCGTGGTCGTCAGCTGGTGGCGGGCAATCTTCTGTTTTCCGGATATCTCGTCGAGGCACAGGATACTGGCCTGTGGGAGGTCACGGCCCCCAGTCTGGGTTTTGACGATGATAGGCACGGCTTTGCCTGGCTGGATGATCTGGCGGCAGTCGGCGATATGCGGGCGCGGGACAAGGCACAGCGATGGGTCTGGGGCTGGATCGAGGCGCATGGGCGCGGGCAGGGGCCCGGGTGGGTGCCCGATCTGACCGGACGGCGCGTCATGCGCTGGATAAACCACGCGTCCTTCTTGCTGCGCGGCGCAGATGAGGCGCAGACCAAACTGTTTTTCCGGTCTCTCGCGCAACAAACATGGTTTCTGTCGAAACGCGCCCATGCCGCAACGCCGGGATTGCCGAGATTTGAGGCACTGGCCGGTCTGGTTCAGGCCGGGCTGGCCTTGCAGGGGTTGGAGGGGATGGCCGATCCCGCCCTGCGTGCGTTGGCGCGCGAATGCGAACGGCAGGTCGACAAACAGGGCGGCATCCCGACGCGCAACCCCGAAGAGCTGCTTGAGGTGTTTACGCTGCTCGGCTGGACTTCCGCCGCCCTCAGCGATCTTGGACGCGGTACGCCGGTGGCGCAGGCCGCAGCGATCAAGCGGATCGCGCCTACATTGCGCAGTTTGCGCCATGCGGATGGCGCTCTGGCCCGGTTCCATGGTGGCGGTCGCGGGGTCGAAGGCCGGTTGGAACAGGCGCTGGCCCAAAGCGGGGTCAAGCACAAGGCGGCGACGGAATTGCCCATGGGTTTTGCCCGGCTCTCTGCCGCCCGCACGACCGTGATCGTTGATGCCAGCCCTCCGCCCGTTGGCGCGGCCTCGTTGAACGCGCATGCCTCGACCACGGCGTTCGAGCTGACCTCGGGTCGGCGTCCGCTGATCGTGAATTGCGGCTCAGGGGCCAGTTTTGGGCTGGATTGGCGTCGGGCGGGACGGGCTACGCCGTCTCATTCCACGCTCTGTCTGGATGGATATTCCAGCGCGCGTCTCGCTAAGCCTGTGACGGGCAGCGAGCGGCAGGCGCTGGTGGATGCGCCGCAAGACGTCCCCGTGGATTTCGAGGACGCGTTCGAGGGCATCCGCTTCATGGTCGGCAATGATGGCTATACGAAGGTTTTCGGCCTGACCCACGCCCGCACGTTCGAGCTGCGCTTTGACGGGCGCGAGCTGACGGGCGAGGATATCTTGCTGACCACAAGCGACAAATCCAAGCGGCAGTTTGACAAGGCGATGGATGCCTCGCGCCTTTCAGGTGTCGGGTTTGATATCCGGTTTCATCTGCACCCGGATGTGGATGCGGCCGTGGATTTGGGCGGCTCCGCAGTGTCGATGGCCCTCAAAAGTGGTGAGATCTGGGTTTTCCGCCATGATGGCGTGGGAAAATTGTCCGTCGAGCCAAGCGTTTACCTTGAAAAAGGGCGTTTAAAGCCGCGCGCGACAAAACAGATCGTTCTATCTGGCCGCGCAATGGAGTATGCGACGCGCATCCAGTGGACGTTGAGCAAGGCGCAGGATACAGCCTATGCCGTGCGCGACTTGCACCGGGACGAACCCGAATTCGACTGACGCCAAAAGGACCTTTGGACCCATGACCGACTTTCACCCCGTGCGCCGCGCGTTGCTTTCCGTTTCCGACAAGACCGGGCTGATCGAACTGGGAAAGGCGCTGGCCGAGCGTGGAATCGAGTTGCTGTCCACTGGTGGAACCGCCAAGGCACTGCGCGATGCGGGGCTTGAGGTTCGGGACGTCAGCGAGATCACAGGCTTCCCCGAGATGATGGATGGTCGGGTCAAGACCTTGCACCCGATGGTGCATGGCGGCCTTCTCGCGCTGCGCGACAATGACAGCCACGTCGCGGCCATGGAAGAACACGGCATTGGTGCAATCGACCTGCTGGTCGTGAACCTCTATCCGTTCGAGGCGACCGTGGCCAAAGGGGCCGACTACGACACCTGCATCGAGAATATTGATATCGGCGGTCCGGCGATGATCCGCGCGGCGTCCAAGAACCACGCTTTTGTGAACGTGGTTGTGGATGTTGAAGACTATTCATCGCTGCTTGACCAGTTGGAAGAGAACTATGGCAAGACGTCCTATGGGTTCCGCCAATGGCTGGCGCAAAAGGCCTATGCCCGCACAGCGGCCTATGACACAGCTGTTTCGAACTGGATGGCTGATGCCCTGCAGCTAGAGGCCCCCAAGCGCCGTGCCTTTGCCGGTGAGCTGAAACAGACCCTGCGCTATGGCGAGAACAGCCACCAGCAGGCGGCGTTTTATACCGATGGCACCAACCGCCCCGGCGTGGCGACCGCCTTCCAGCATCAGGGCAAGGAACTGAGCTACAACAACATCAACGACACCGACGCAGCCTTTGAGCTGGTTGCCGAGTTCAACCCTGCCGACACTGCCGCCTGCGCGATTATCAAACACGCCAACCCCTGCGGTGTCGCGACCGGAGCGACCTTGCTGGACGCGTATAAATCGGCCTTCGATTGCGACCGGACCTCGGCCTTTGGCGGGATTGTTGCGTTGAACCAGCCACTGGACGCGGAAACGGCGCAGGAGATCACCGGTATCTTCACCGAGGTCGTCATTGCCCCCGGTGCCTCGGATGAGGCCAAGGAGATCTTTGCCGCCAAGAAGAACCTGCGCCTTTTGACGACTGAGGGTCTGCCGGACGTGACCGCCGGTGGGAAAACCGTGCGTCAGGTGGCCGGTGGCCTTCTGGTCCAAGACAAGGATAACGGGTTTGTCGGCATGGATGACCTGAGAGTGGTCACCAAGAAAGCTCCGACCGACGAGCAGATGCGAGACCTTCTGTTTGCGTGGAAAGTCGCCAAACACGTCAAATCCAACGCTATCGTCTACGTCAAGGATGGCGCGACCGTCGGGGTTGGCGCAGGCCAGATGAGCCGCGTCGACTCGGCGCTGATTGCGGCCAAGAAAGCCGAGCGCATGGCTGATGTGCTTGGACTGCCGCAGCCGCTGACCATCGGCTCAGCCGTGGCCTCGGATGCGTTCTTCCCCTTCCCAGACGGTCTGATGGAAGCGGCTGAGGCAGGTGCGACCTGCGTGATTCAGCCCGGCGGTTCAATGCGCGACGACGAAGTGATCGCGGCGGCGGATGAGGCCGGTTTGGCCATGGTCTTCACCGGCATGCGCCACTTCCGCCACTGATGCGCAGCCGTCTTCTGCTCTGGGCCGCAATCACGGCATTTCTGATCGACCAGATCAGCAAATATCTGGTCGTTCACGTGATGCGCGTGGCTGAGGGCAATATCGACGTTCTGCCGCCGCTGCTTGTTTTCAAATACGGCGAGAATCGCGGGATCAATTTTGGCCTGTTTCAAGGGAACTCGGACGCTGCGCGGTGGGTTCTGATTGGTATCTCGGTTGCCGTCTGCATCGCGGTTGCGATCTGGCTGTGGCGGTCTGCCCCGACCAAGGTAATGCTGCTGAGTGGCGGGTTGCTGATCGGCGGGGCGCTTGGCAATGTGGTTGACCGGGTGCTGTATGGCTATGTTCTGGATTTCCTGAACATGTCCTGTTGTGGCATCAACAATCCCTTCGTGTTCAATCTGGCCGATGTGTTCATCTTTGCCGGTGCCATCGGACTTGTGTTGTTCGACAGTAAAAAGGCCTCGTGACGCGCCCGAAGAGATGCGTTAAAAGCACCTGAAACAGGTTGGAGACTCTGATGCGGTTGTCGCGCGCCCTACTTGCCATGATCCTTGGTGCAGCCGTTGCAGGTTGCAACAACCCAGGCCTGCGCGATCTTGACCCTCCGGGGGAAGGGCCAGATGAATTCTCCGTGCTGCCGGTTAAACCCCTGACCCAGCCGAAGGACTATGCGTTTCTACCGGCGCCCACACCGGGCGGTGGCAACCTGACGGATCCGAACCCGAACGCAGACGCCGTGGTGGCACTTGGGGGTAACGCGTCGGCTCTGAACCCGAATGCGGCGATTCCATCGTCGGATGCTGCGCTTGTAACTGCCTCAAGCCGTTATGGCGTTCCGGCAAACGCGCGCGCCGTGGTCGAGGCTGACGACGAAGCCTTCCGCAAGCGCCGTGGCCGTTGGACCGGTCTGCGCCTGTTCCCGGTCGATCGCTACCAGCAGGTTTACGAACGTCAGTCGATCGATCCCTTTGTCGAGACCGATGCAGCCCGTCGCATTGGGGTAGAAACTCCGTCTTCACCTCCGAATGAATAATTCTTTAACTTTCTGTCATCTCCCTTGATCCCGCCGGGCTCCACCGTAGTTTGAAGTCTAGAAACGAAACGGAGGATGCCCCATGGTTCGGGCTTTGGCACTATCTGCCGCCCTGATTGCAGCCACCCCGGTACTGGCCGAGGACGGGAAAGAGGCGGTCACAACCTTCACTTTGGACAACGGCATGGATGTCGTCGTGGTCGAGGATCACCGCGCGCCAGTTGTGCAGCACATGGTCTGGTATCGCGCCGGATCGGCAGATGAGCCGATCGGGTCGTCCGGCGTGGCGCATTTCCTCGAACATCTGCTGTTCAAGGGCACCGATACTTTGGCACCTGGCGAGTTTTCGGCCACGGTTGCGGCCAATGGGGGCAATGACAACGCTTTTACCTCTTATGACTACACGGCCTATTTCCAGCGCGTCGCGGCCGACCGGCTGGAGCTGATGATGCAGATGGAATCGGACCGGATGCGGAATATTCGCCTGTCCGAAGACGATATTGCCACCGAACGCGACGTGATTCTGGAAGAGCGGAACCAGCGCACTGACAACAACCCGCGCGCGCTGTTTGGCGAGCAGATGAACGCGGCGCAGTACCTCAACCACCGCTACGGCGTCCCAATCATCGGATGGCGGCATGAGATGGAGACGCTGGACATGGAGGACGCGCTCTCCTTCTACCAGACGCACTACGCCCCCAATAACGCCATCCTTGTCGTGACCGGAGATGTCGACCCGGACGAGGTGCGCAGCCTTGCGGATCAGTATTACGGCGTGATCCCGGCTAACCCGGACCTGCCGGAACGCATCCGCTCGCAGGAGCCTCCGCAAACGGCGGAACGTCGCCTGACCTACAAAGACCCACGTGTGTCGCAGCCCTATGTGCAGCGCAGCTACCTCGCCCCGGAACGCGATCCGGGTGCGCAGGAGAAAGCGGCCGCCCTGTTTCTATTGGCTGAACTGCTCGGGGGTGGCACGACCTCATATCTGAACGAGAAACTGCAATTCGAAGAACAGGTCGTTACCTATGCAGGCGCGTTTTACCGGGGGGTCTCACTGGATGACACCACCTTTGACCTGCTAGTTGTGCCGGCCGAAGGCGTCTCGCTGCAAGAGGCCGAGGATGCCATGGATCGGGTCGTGGCGGAGTTCATCGCCGAGGGCGTGAACGAAGAAGATCTTGACCGGATCAAGATGCAGCTGCGCGCCTCGCAGACCTACGCCCGAGACAATGTGGACGGCATCGGCAACCGCTATGGCCGTGCCCTGACCAGCGGCTTGACGGTTGAGGATGTGCAGGCCTGGCCCGACGTCCTGCAGGCCGTGACCGGGGATGAGATAATCGCCGCCGCCCGTGAGGTTCTGCAACTGGAAAGCTCGGTTACCGGCTGGCTGATGAAGGATGATGAGGTGACCCAATGAAACGCATCTTCGCAACCCTGATCGCCTTTGTCATTGCGCTGCCCGCATGGGCCGAGATCGAGATTGAGGAGGTCACCTCACCCGGCGGCATCACTGCATGGCTGGTCGAGGACCACTCGATCCCCTTTGCAGCGCTCGAGCTGCGCTTTCGCGGCGGCACCTCGCTGGATGACCCGGACAAGCGCGGTGCGGTCTACCTGATGAGCGGCCTGATTGAAGAGGGTGCGGGTGATATGGATGCCCGCACCTATGCGCGCGAGTTGGAGTCGCTGGCCGCCTCATTCACCTATAATGCCGGGGACGATTCGGTTTCGATCTCGGCCCGTTTCCTGACCGAAAACCGGGACGAGGTGATTGATCTGCTGCGCACAACCTTGCTTGAGCCGCGCTTTGATGAAGACGCGGTGGAACGTGTGAAGGCGCAGATCCTGTCCGGCCTGCGCTCGGACCTGACCGATCCGAACGATATAGCTGGTCGCAGCTTTGCCGCTATGGCTTATGGTGATCACCCCTACGGGTCTGAGGGTAAAGGCACGCTTGAAACCGTGGCGGCCCTGACGCGCGATGATGTAGTCACCGCCTATGACAGCGTATTTGCCAAGGATCGCCTCTATGTGGGCGCTGTCGGCGACATCACAGCCGAGGAACTGGGCGTGCTGCTGGATACCCTGCTGCTGGACCTGCCCGACACTGGCAAACCGATCCCGGAAAAAGCCGAGGTTCAGATCGAGGGTGGCGTAAGCGTGGTCGAATTCGACACGCCGCAATCCGTGGCGCTGTTCTCGCAGAAAGGGATCGACCGTGATGATCCTGATTTCTTCGCGGCTTTTGTCCTGAACCACATCCTTGGCGGCGGCGGTTTCGAGAGCCGCCTGATGCAAGAGGTGCGCGAAAAGCGCGGCCTGACCTACGGCGTCTATTCCTATCTGGCGCCCAAGGATCTGGCCTCAGTCTATCTGGGCTCGGTGTCGTCCTCCAACGACCGTATCGCCGAAGCCGTCGAGGTGATCCGCGACGAATGGGCCCGAGCGGCGTCCGAGGGCGTGACCCAGAAGGAACTTGACGACGCCAAGACCTATCTGACGGGTGCGTATCCGTTGCGGTTTGATGGCAATGGTCGGATTGCCGGGATCATGGTCGGGATGCAAATGCAGGGTCTGCCAATCGACTATATCGCGACCCGCAACGACAAGGTGAATGCGGTGACGCTGGATGAGTTAAACCGCGTGGCGTCCGAACTGCTGGACCCGGAGGGCCTGCACTTCACCATCGTCGGAAAACCCGAAGGGGTGGACGGCTGACGCCGTCCCCCCACGCTGAGGGCAGGATACCTATTGATAACGAGCGATGCGCCGCTTACCGGATCGGCAACTCTCCGCCTTAACTTACCGTTAACGCGTCTTGGCCATACTTTAGCCAGAAATGCCGAGAATTCTGTGATAATCGGAATATGAGATGAGATTCCCTTGGTCCTCATCTCTTGTCACAGCTTGGGATGGATAGTGACGCTATGGTAGTTGCGATTATGGGATTGGGCACAGTTGCAGGGTTGCTGACCTTTGCGGCAGCTTTGATTCTAGGCCAATCCCTGCTCAGCGCCTTTGCACTTTACGTGGTGGCCGGCGTCCTGACCTCGCTGCTGGTCGCCGCAGGGATCTATTTCAGAAGCTCTTGAGCTAGCTGTAGCCGAAACAAAGCCCTACGGCTGAACATTCAGCCTTCAAGCTTTAGCCCTCTTTCGCCGCCCGCAGCATCTGACCCATCATCTGGCCAAACTTGCCCGAGCCGCGCTGATACAAGGCTCCATCAACGGCCATGACTGTGCCGCTGATATAGCTGGCCATATCAGAGCTGAGGAACAGGCAGGCATTGGCCACGTCCTTCGGTTGTCCCCAACGGCCCAATGGAACGTCCTTGCGCAGCGCTTCGCCAGCATCAGGTGTTGGCGCAAGGCGTTTCGCCCCTTCGGTGCCCTCGATGAAACCAGGCACGACCGAGTTCACGCGGATGCCTTCGACGCCCCATTCCATGGACAGGGTTCGGGTGATCTGATCAACGCCCGCCTTTGCCGCGCAGACATGAGCCTGCCCTTCGTACGGCAGATAGGATTGCGGGGCCGAGATGTTGATGATGCTGCCACCGGGCCGTTTGAGGTAAGGGTAGGCCCCTTTCAGAACATGAACGGTGCCCATCAGATCGATGTCGACTACGGTCTTGAACGCATTGACCGACATCTCGGACATCAGCGCCGGGAAATTCCCCGCCGCTCCTGACACCAGCACGTCGAAATCGCCAAACGCATCATGGAACTGTTTCAACCCCGCCGACACGGCGTCCGGATCGCGCACGTCAAACGCCGCACCGATGGCCTCTGCCGCGCCTGCCGTTTTCAGCGCAGCGACCGTGTCATCCACTTTCTCTTGTGAGCGGCTGGCAACCGCCAACCTCGCGCCCGAGGCCGAGAAGGCCTCGGCAATCCCCCGGTTAATACCGCTGGTGCCGCCAATGACGATGACGGTTTTGTTTGCAAAGTCCATGTGGGCCTCCCGTGATGCGGGAGCCCTACTCGCCGTAGGGCACCCAGATGTTTTTCACTTCGGTCGCAGCCTGCAGGAAGCGGCGCGAATGGTCCATGCTCCAGTCAAATGCCGTCGCGTTATTGACCCAGGTCCGTTTCAGGTTCCCGGCTGAGACCACCTCGATCTCTTTCGACAGATCCGTCGACGAGAACGACCAGACCGCATCCACGTTAAGGTGAGAGGCTAGAGGTTTTGCCAATTCCGCATGACTGCCGGTCAGGATATTGACTACACCTGCGGGCACGTCCGAAGTTTCGAGGATCTGATAGAAATCCGTCGCCGCCAGCGGATACGGCTCCGACGCCGCCAGGACCACCCGGTTCCCCATCGCAATCGCAGGGGCCATCGCCGAGACCAGACCCAACAGCGGCGCCTCATCCGCGCAGAGCGCGCCGATCACGCCGACGGGTTCTTTCATGGCGATTGCCACGCCCCGGATCGGAACGCCATGCACTTGACCGTCATATTTGTCGGCCCAGGCCGCTGCAGTGAACAGCCGCTGGATCGAGGCTTCGACCTCTTTCGCGCCGTCTTTTTTGCCGGTCATGGCGTCGATACGGGCGGCGAACTCACCCGCGCGGGCCGAGAGGTTTTCGCCGATATAGTACAGAATTTGTGCCCGCAGATGACCGGTTGTCTTGGACCAGCCTTTCGCGCCTGCTGCGGCTTCTACCGCGTTGCGGACGTCCTTGCGGTTCGCCAGACCTACATGGCCCAGCAGGCCCGACTTGCCCCAGACAGGTTTCGAATAGCCGCCATCGGGCCGTGCCTGCTTGCCGCCAACATACATCTTGGCGGTTCGGTCGATAGGATCGACCGGAGCCCCTTCGCCGACGGTCGCCTCGACCTTGGTCAACGGCTTGGCCTTGCCTTTGGGCTTGGTATAGGCCGTCAGCCCCTCCCAGCCACCTTCCCGTCCAAAACCGCTTTCGCGCACACCGCCGAACCCGGCGGCGGCGTCGAACAGGTTGGTGGCATTCACCCAGACCACACCAGCAACCAGCTTGGGCGCGATATCCAGCGCGAGGTTCACATTCTCGGTCCAGACCGTCGCGGCCAGCCCGTAGCGGGTGTTGTTCGCCAGTTCGACCGCCTCAGCCGGGGTGCGGAAAGTCGAGGAGACCAGAACCGGGCCAAAGATCTCCTCCTGCATCAGAGGGTCCGAGGTCTCGAGCCCCGAGATCAGTGTTGGCGGGTAATAGCAGCCGTTTTCCGGCAGCTCACAGGCGGCCTGATGCACGTGGCCCACCGTGTTGCTGTCGACCATGGCTTTGATCGTCTGCAACTGAACCGGGTCCACAACCGCGCCCACATCGATGCATTTGTCCAGCGGATCACCGACGCGCAAGCCGTCCATCCGGGCGCGCAGCTTGTCGTGGAAACGGTCGGCAACGCCCTCTTGCACCAGCAGGCGGGACCCTGCACAGCAGACCTGCCCCTGATTGAACCAGATCGCATCGACCAGACCTTCGATCGCGGAATCGATATCGGCGTCGTCGAATACGATGTAAGCGGACTTGCCGCCCAGCTCCAAGGTCAGCTCCTTACCCGAACCCGCGGTCGCCTCGCGAATACGCCGTCCCACAACGGTCGAGCCGGTAAACGCGATCTTGTCCACGTCCGCATTTACGATCATCTCGCCTACCGCGCCGTCTCCGGTCACGATATTGACGACGCCCTTGGGCAGCCCTGCCTGTGAGCAGATATCAGCGAACAGCAGCGCGGTCAGCGAGGTGTATTCGGCCGGTTTCAGAACCACTGTATTCCCCATCGCCAGCGCGGGCGCGATCTTCCAGGCCAGCATCAGCAAAGGGAAGTTCCACGGGATGATCTGGCCACACACGCCCAAGGCCTCAGCATCGGGCAACTCGCTTTCCATCAATTGCGCCATACCGGCGTGATAGTAGAAATGCCGCTGCGCCAGCGGGATGTCGATGTCACGCGATTCACGGATCGGCTTGCCATTGTCCATGCTCTCCAGCACGGCGAACAGGCGCGAATGTTTCTGCAACAGCCGCGCAATGGCATAGAGATACCGCGCCCGGCCTGCGCCACCCAGTTTCTCCCACTTGGGCTGTGCCTTGCGGGCAGCGGTGACGGCGGCGTCCACATCCGCCTGCTTGGCTTGGGTCAGCTTGGCCAGCACCTCTCCGGTCGCGGGGTTGCGGCTTTCGAACCCTTTGCCCGGTTTGGTGAAACTCCCGTCCATATAGTGACCGAACGCATCGCCCTGATCGACTAGCCAGGCCAACGCCTCAGCTGCGCTTTCGGGGGCGGGGCCATAGTCCATGGTCTCGAAGATTTCTTTGACTGTCATTGTTCTTTTCCTCAGCCCATGGAGTGACGATAACCGGCGGAATACGCGCCCGTCACATAATGTTCCAACTGCCGTTCGATATCGCCCAGAAGTGACGAGGCGCCAAAGCGGAACAGGTCCGGCTCCAGCCAGCGGTCGCCCAGTTCATCCTTGATCAGCGACAAATAAACCAAGGCATCCTTGGCCTTCGAGATACCACCCGCAGGCTTGTACCCCACACGATACCCGGTGCGGTCATAGTAGTCGCGAATCGCGCGGATCATCACCAGCGATACGGGCAGAGTAGCGTTGACGCTTTCCTTCCCGGTCGAGGTTTTGATGAAATCCGCCCCCGCCATAATGCAGACCAGCGAGGCGCGCGCGACGTTGCGCAGGCTGCCCAGCTCTCCGGTCGCCAGAATGGCTTTGACATGGGCATCGCCGCAGGCAGCGCGGAAGGCCTTCATCTCATCATACAAAGCCTGCCAATCGCCCGACAGCACGTGACGGCGCGAGATGACGATGTCGATTTCTTCTGCTCCGGCTTTTACGCTCTCTTCGATCTCGGCCACGCGCAGATGGAACGGAGACAGGCCTGCCGGAAACCCGGTGGAGACGGCAGCCACGGGTATCCCAGTGCCTTTCAAAGCGGCAACGGCAGTTTCGATCATATCGTGGTAGACACAGACGGCCCCGGTTGTGATCGCAGGCATATCCAGCGCTTGCAAAGTTGCTGGCGCAACCGGTTGGCGCGCCTTGGCGCACAAACGGCGCACGCGTCCCACTGTGTCGTCACCCGATAGAGTGGTGAGGTCGATCATCGTGACCGCCTTCAACAGCCACGCGGCCTGATAGTCCTTCTTCACCGATCGCCGACCGGGCAGGGTTGCCGCTCGGCGTTCAATGGCTGAGGTATTGGCCTGCACGGCCCGAACCCAATCCAGATCAAGATCCATTCCGGGGTTTCTGGGTTCAGTGACTTGCGGCAGATGCGCGGTGCGCACGGGGCTGTCTGAGCGCTGCGGTTCCATTCTCACATCCTTTGGGAGGTTTGCGCCAAAGTCGCACGGCTTGGCGGTAAATGGAAGGCAGCAGAGCGGTTTCGTGGAGGTTTTTTGACCATTTGGACAAATAAATTAGGATTTTGTTGCGACTAATTCGCAATAGCATTGACTTAGTTGCGAGTCGTTCTCATATTTAATCGCAACAGGGTCCGAATTCCGGAGATCAACCATGATTCGTCGCAGTTTCCTTGCTGCTCTCGCTATAGCTATCGCTAGCGCCATGCCGCTTGCTGCATGGGCGCAGGCGCCGCTGAAAGTCGTGGCGACGACCGGCATGATTGCCGACGCCGTGCGACAGGTCGGTGGCGATCAGGTTGAGGTAAAGGGCCTCATGGGTCCCGGCGTTGATCCGCATGCCTATCGCCAGACCCGCAGCGATATCGTCGCCATGACCCGCGCGGATCTGGTGCTGTGGCACGGTCTCTACCTTGAGGCGCAGATGGAAGATTTCTTTGAAGACCTCGGCCGCAAGCAGACCGTGGTTGCCGTGGCCGAAAGCGTCGATAAATCGAAGCTGCGCGCGCATGATGACTATGCCGACAAATATGACCCGCATATCTGGATGAGCCCGGTCCTGTGGGCCGATGTGGTCGCCAAAGTCCAAGAGACGCTAACGGAGGCCCGCCCCGAGGCTGCCGAGACTTTTGCCACAAACGCACAGGCGCATCTGGCCGAGCTGGACACCTTGTCAGCCTATGCAGAACAGGCCCTGACCGCAGTGCCCGAAGAAAGCCGCGTACTGCTGACCGCCCATGACGCCTTTGGCTATTTCGGTGCGGCATATGGCTATGAGGTGATGGGCGTGCAGGGCATCTCGACCCAGTCAGAGGCCGGTCTGAATCGGATCGGAGAGTTGGTCGACACTCTGGTCGACCGCCAGTTGACCGCCGTGTTCGTGGAAAGCTCGGTCTCGGATCGCTCGATGCGCGCGCTGATCGAAGGCGCTGCGGCCAAGGGGCACAAGGTCTCGGTCGGGGGTGAGCTGTATTCCGATGCCATGGGCGAGCCTGGTACCTATGAGGGCACCTATGTCGGCATGCTGGATCACAATATCACCGTGATCGCAGGGGCCTTGGGGGCGGATGTTCCCGATCAGGGTCTGAACGGCAAACTGTCTGCGGGGTTTTGAGTGATGCTAGAGCTTGCAGCTGTTCAGGGTGTTTCCGTCGAAGACCAAGGGATTGAGGCCAGCCCGCTGGCGGTGCGTGGTCTGACAGTCTCATACGGTCAGAAGCCTGCTGTATTCTCGGTGGACATGACGGTCCAGCCGGGAGCGATGACCGCGATTATTGGCCCAAACGGGGCAGGGAAATCGACACTCCTGAAAGCTGCGCTTGGGATCGTGACGCCCTTGTCCGGGCAGGTGACTGTATTTGGTCAACCGCTCGAGGAACAACGTGCCCGGATCGCCTATGTCCCGCAGCGCGCCAGTGTTGACTGGGATTTCCCGACCCGCGTAATTGATGTGGTTCTCATGGGCCTGTCGCGTCAACTGGGCCTGTTGGGCCGTGTCCGCGCGCGGCACAAAGCGGCTGCAATGGATTGCCTGAACCGCGTTGGCATGCGCGATTTTGCAGATCGTCAGATCGGCCAGTTGTCCGGCGGCCAGCAACAGCGGGTGTTCCTAGCCCGTGCCTTGGCGCAGGACGCCGATCTTTACCTGTTGGACGAGCCCTTCGCCGGTGTCGATGCGGCCACCGAAAAAGCCATCATCGCAGTGCTGAAATCGCTGAAAGAGGCGGGCAAGACCGTGGTAGTCGTCCATCACGATCTGGCCACGGTCTCGGACTACTTTGATCATGTCTTTCTGATCAACACGTGCAAGATCGCCGAGGGCTCGGTGGCGCAGGCCTTTACCGCTGAAACCCTGCAATCCGCATACGGAGGCCGTTTGGCCACCGCGCAAATCGACCAGATTTCGCGCGCGCTGGGGTAGGGAATGCTCTGGGATGCGCTCAGCCTGCAGCTTGGCTACAAC
Organism: Ruegeria sp. AG1; assembly: GCF_056541705.1. Lineage (NCBI taxonomy): Bacteria > Pseudomonadati > Pseudomonadota > Alphaproteobacteria > Rhodobacterales > Roseobacteraceae > Ruegeria > Ruegeria sp. AG1. Next base: position 187,240 of record NZ_JBQFYU010000011.1, read on the forward strand.
GCCACGCTGGTCGCTATTGGTGCGAGCTTGCTGGGAGTCTCGGCCGGCGTGACTGGCACCTTTCTATTTTTGCGCAAACGCGCGCTGGTCAGTGACGCGATCAGCCATGCGACTTTGCCGGGGGTCTGTCTGGCCTTCATGTTGCTTGTGGCTTTGGGTGGGGACGGGCGTAACCTGCTGGGGCTGCTGGTCGGATCGGCAGCGTCGGCCTGGGTGGGTCTGCTCTGCTTGAACTGGCTAACACGTCACACCCGACTGGCCGAGGATGCAGCCATCGGCGTGGTTCTGTCAGTGTTCTTCGGCTTCGGAATCGTTCTGCTGACCGTCATTCAGACCATGGGCGTTGGTCGGCAAGCGGGGTTGGAGGGATTCCTTCTGGGCTCAACCGCCGGGATGCTGTGGGCGGATGCCTTGATCATCGCGATCGGAGGCGCGGCGACTCTGGTGCTAGTGATGATCCTGCGCCGCCCGATGACTTTGGTGGCGTTTGACCCCGAATATGCCGCGGCCCGGGGCTTGCCCGTGCATCGCATTGACCTCGCGATGATGGGGTTGGTGATGGCGGTCACTGTGGTCGGCCTGAAAATCGTCGGCCTGATCCTGATCGTGGCTTTGCTGATCATCCCCCCGGTCACCGCGCGGTTCTGGTCCGAGCGGTCGGATCGCGTTGTCTTGCTGGCCGGTCTCGCGGGTGGTTTGGCAGGCTATATCGGTGCCGCCTTGTCGGCCACTGCGCCGAATCTGCCGACTGGGCCAATCATCGTCCTGGTCAGCTTCGCCTTCTTCGTCTTGTCCCTGTTCCTCGCCCCGGTCCGAGGGGTTCTGGCCGCCGTTCTGCGCCATCTGAGGTTCCAACGTCGGGTGCATATCCGACAAGGGCTGTTGGCTTTGGCGCAAGGCCAGAAAATCTACGAGCCTTTGACCCTGCGCCTGTTGCGCCGGGCTGACCTTGTGCGCGCCGATGGCGTGGCGACCGAGGCTGGCAAAGCTCGCGCTGCCAAAGCGTTGCGCGATGAAAAGCGGTGGGAGGTCGTTCGCGCAGATCAGGCGCACGAAGCGGCTGCCGCGCTATACGATGGCCTGCGTGACATCGAAACCGTACTGACCAAGGATCAGATCGCTGAAATAGACAATCGCATCGGCGGACCACAGGAGGTTCCGGTATGAGCGGTGAGGAATTCGTACCCCTGTCGCTGACGCCGCTGCTGATCGGCACTTTCGCGGCGATAGCCTGCGCCTTGCCCGGCAATTTCCTCGTGCTGCGCAAACAGGCGCTGATCGGGGATGCGATCAGCCATGTGGTCCTGCCCGGCATCGTTGTGGCCTTTCTGCTGACCGGAGCGATCTCGACCTGGCCCATGATGCTGGGCGCGGCGGGCGCGGCGATCGTGGCCGTCGTTTTGATCGAGGCGATCAGGAGGCTGGGTCAAATCGAACCGGGCGCGGCGATGGGCGTGGTCTTTACCACCATGTTTGCGGCAGGCGTGCTGCTGTTGGAGCAGACGGATACTTCAACCGTGCATCTGGATGTGGAACATGCGCTGTATGGCAATTTAGAAAGCCTGATCTGGCTGGATGCGACGGGCTGGTCCTCGCTTTGGGACTTGCAGGCCTTGGTCGAGCTGCCGCCTGAACTGCCTCGGATTGCAGTGACCATGCTGGGTGTTTTGCTGTTTACCTGGCTGTTCTGGCGGCCGCTGAAAATCTCGACCTTCGATGAGGGGTTCGCTCGCACCATAGGCATCCGCACGGGCGCGCTAGGGCTGGCGTTGGTCATTGTCGCCGCGATCGCCGCTGTTGCCGCCTTTGATGCCGTCGGTTCGATCATCGTGATTGCCATGTTCATCTGCCCTCCGGCTGCGGCGCGCATGATGACCAACCGGCTAGAGACGCAAATCGCCTGGAGCGTGGGTTTCGCCATCCTCTCAGCCGTGTCGGGCTATGTGCTGGCCGGGTATGGCCCGCTTTGGCTGGGCGCGGCGGACGCCGTCAGCGCGGCAGGGATGATCGCCACTATGTCGGGCGTGATTCTGGCCCTGACCGCCCTCTTCGGCCCGTGCCGCACCCGAGTGGGTGCGCACACGCCTGCTTGAAGCGGCACTTTCCTGCCACTGGTTCCCGCAGGTCATCGGCTGAACTTTGCCCAGAGTAAATAAAGATGACTCTTAATAAGCAATTTAACTAATTGCATGTTAGGTCAATTACATTACCGGCTAACAACTACCACTCACTTCGGTAAGTCCGGGCAGGGTTCGGTGAGGGCGGCACAGCCAGCCCCCGAACACTGTCCGGCCCCCCTCCCTTCTTGATCTGAAAGATCGGCCGATATTACGGTTCAATCCGGTGGCAGAATCGGGCCGTGATGTGCTAGGTCTGGTGGTATGGCGCAGACGACCCCCAATATCAGCGAAATACGACCCGTTATCCGGCAGCTCGACGATGCTGCGATCAACCGCATCGCCGCGGGTGAAGTGGTCGAACGTCCGGCCTCGGCCGTCAAGGAACTGGTCGAGAATGCCATCGACGCCGGAGCCACCCGTATTGCCATAGATATCGCGGGCGGGGGCAAGACCTTGATTCGTGTCACCGATGATGGCTGTGGTATCGCGCCCGAGGATCTGCCGCTGGCCTTGTCGCGCCATGCGACCTCGAAAATCGACGGGTCGGACCTTTTGAACATTCACACCTTCGGCTTTCGGGGTGAAGCTTTGCCCTCGCTCGGCGCGGTAGGTCGTTTGTTGATCACCAGCCGCGTTCCGGGGGCGAATGCGGCGTCAATTGCGGTTTCGGGCGGCAAGATGGAGGCGGTGAAGCCCGCCGCCCTTCGTGCAGGCACAGTGGTCGAGCTGCGCGATCTGTTTTTCGCCACGCCGGCGCGGCTTAAGTTCATGCGCACCGATCGGGCCGAGGCGCAGGCCATTGGCGATACGGTCAAACGCCTCGCCATGGCTGAGCCTTCCGTCACGTTCACCTTGCGCGACATCTCGGGCGGAGGTGAGGGCCGCGTGACCTTCCGAGCTGATCGCGAGAATGGCGATCTTTTCGATGCCCTCCACGCCCGTCTGGCCCGCGTGATCGGGCGCGAGTTCGCCGAAAACGCCCTGCAGATCAATGCGACCCGCGAAGGCATCCGGTTGTACGGTTATGCTGCCCTTCCGACCTATTCGCGCGGAGCTGCGGTCGCGCAATACCTGTTCGTCAATGGCCGTCCGGTCCGTGACAAGATGCTCACGGGCGCGCTTCGGGCCGCGTATTTCGATTTCCTCAGCCGCGACCGACACCCGGCTGCGGCGCTTTTCATCGACTGCGATCCGACGCTGGTAGACGTCAATGTGCACCCAGCCAAGTCAGAGGTTCGGTTTCGCGACCCCGGCGTTGCGCGCGGTTTGATCGTTTCCGCCCTGCGCCATGCGCTGGCCGAGGCGGGGCATCGTGCGTCCTCGACCGTTGCCAACGCAACATTGGGCGCGATGCGGCCCGAGGCGCCTCAGCCCATCCCTGCGCGGGTCTACCAGATGGACCGGCCGTCCCACGCGGCCCGGCAAGCAGCATATCGGGCGCAATCCCCCGGCTTTGCTGAATTGGCAAGGGACTTTAGCGGCAGCATTGTTGAGCCGACCCCGGTTGTGACCCCGGTGACCGCTGAAGAACCCGCGCCTCAGGACCTGCCCTTGGGGGCCGCTCGTGGGCAGGTGCATGAGAATTACATCATCGCGCAAACCACCGACGGGATGGTCATCGTGGACCAGCATGCCGCGCATGAGCGGTTGGTCTATGAAAAACTCAAAACGCAAATGGCCGAGCACGGTGTCGCAGCGCAGGCTTTGCTGATCCCCGAGATCGTTGAGCTGTCCGAAGGCGATTGCGCGCGGTTGATGGCGGTGGCCGAAGACCTCTCGCGCCTTGGTCTGACGCTTGAGCCTTTTGGCGGCGGTGCTATTGCCGTGCGCGAAACCCCCGCCATTCTGGGTGAGGTCGATGCCCGCGCGATGATCCTGGATATCCTCGATGAGCTGGCCGATCAGGGCGACAGTCAGATGGTACAGGCGCGGATTGAGGCGATCCTCAGCCGCGTTGCCTGCCATGGCTCAATCCGCTCTGGCCGCCGGATGCGGGCCGAGGAAATGAACGCCCTGCTGCGCGAGATGGAGGCCACCCCGCATTCCGGCCAATGCAACCACGGGCGACCCACTTATGTTGAACTGAAACTCAGCGATATCGAGCGCCTGTTCGGGCGCAGTTGATCCGGTCTCGCGAAGCGTTTAAGAAGATAGAAACAAAACGAGAACACACAGGTTTATATGATCGAGATTGCAGGCACCCAATATGCACTGAATGACCCCGTAATCCTCGTTGCGGGTGGCGTTCTGGCGCTGATCCTTTTGTTGCTGTTCCTGTCGCTGCGGGCGTCGCAGCGTTCCGCGCGGATGGCAGAACCTCTGGCGCGTCAGATGGCACATCTTGGGCAACATGTGCAGGCTTTGGGGCAGGGTCAGGAGCAATTGCGCGGCGGGTTGCAGCATGTCTCGGACACGCAGGCCAATGCGCAGGTGCAGGTGATTCAGACGGTCGAAGCCCGCTTGTCCTCGGTACAGCAGCAGATGAATGACCGGCTGGCCGACAATGCCATGAAATCGGCCCGCGCGCTGGCCGAAATGCAGGAGCGGATGAAGGAATCACTGCATGGGTCCTCCAAACAGACCGCGACCTCGCTGACCCAGCTGCAAGAGCGGTTGGCCGCCATCGACAAGGCGCAGGACAACATCACCAAGCTGTCCGGCGATGTTTTGTCGCTGCAGGATATCCTGTCGAACAAACAGACGCGGGGCGCGTTTGGTGAGATTCAGCTGAATGACATCGTCTCCAAAGCGCTGCCGCATGACAGTTTCCAGTTACAGGCAACCCTCTCGAACGGACGCAGGGCGGATTGTCTGATTCATCTGCCGAACCCTCCGGGGCCGATTGTGATCGACAGTAAATTCCCGTTGGAGGCCTATGAGGCGCTGATTGGCTCGACCAATGATGCCGAGTTGAAGGCGGCGGTTCAGATGTTCCGCAGCACGGTGCGCAAACACATCAACGATATCGCTGAGAAGTACATTCTGGACGGTGAGACCGCCGATGGCGCGCTGATGTTTTTACCGTCCGAGGCGGTCTATGCCGAGTTGCACGCCAAGTTCCCCGAATTGGTGCAGGAGAGTTTCACCAAACGCGTCTGGGTCGTGTCGCCGACCACCTGCATGGCGACGCTGAATACGATGCGCGCGATCCTCAAGGACGCGCGGATGCGCGAACAAGCAGGCGCCATCCGCAAAGAACTTGGGATGCTGCACAAGGATGTCGAGCGTTTGGGCGACCGCGTTGCCAATTTGGATCGCCATTTCGGGCAGGCGGCCAAGGATATCTCGGACATCAAGATCAGCGCGGAAAAAGCTGGCCGCAGGGCGCAACGGCTTGATAACTTTGATTTTGAGGAACTTGCGCCAGAGGCCCCCTCGGAGGTCGTCCCATTAACGCGGCATGAGGGCTGAGTGCGCATCCTGACAGACAGGTTGCAGTATGAGAAATGTTTCGCACCCGCCTGAAATTGACCAACTGCTGAGAACCGCCGAGCAGGACGCGGAGCAGATCGTTGGCCTTTTGCGGATGGGTGTTGCAGCGGGCCTAGGTGTCTTTTTCCTGGTCACGATCCAACCGGTTTCAAACAGCGGCCATGCGGTTCTGGAGCGCCAATGGGCGTTCGCGTTCGGAACCCTCTTTGCCTATTTCCTGCTTGGCTTCGTGACATGGACAGCGGCCCGCAGGGGGCGCTTTTCGGGTTGGATGGCTTGGCCTGTGTCCGGCGCGGATTCTGTATTCTTGATTGTCTCGGTTTGGTTGGGCTTGCTCAATACCGGCCTTGTCGGGGACGAGGTCTTCGTTTTGCCCGCCGTCTGGCTGGCCCCTGTAGTCCTGGCTTTCGGAGTATTGCGCGGCAACCCCAAGGTCATGTTGATGCAGGTTGTCTTGCTGTCGCTTGGGTTTCTGTTCCTGATCGGGATAGATGCAGGATCTGCGCGGGGTCACACAGACAGCCCCATCTGGCTGTTTCTGGCACCCCCGCCCAACCTGATCCGCGTCTTCATGATCGCCCTGGCCGGAGTGGTTCTGATCGTCGCCGCAAGGCGGGTTCACAAGTTGCTGTTCCAATCCATAACCGAGGCGCAGCGTCGCGCGAACCTGACTCGCTACCTGCCCTCGCAGGTCGTTCAAGACCTCGGCGACAGCGGCTTGGCAGCTTTGAAAAACGGACGCCGCCAAAAGGCCGGTTTGATTTTCATCGATCTGCGCGGTTTCACGACACTGTCGCAACAGCTGGAGCCGGATGAGGTCTCTGAGCTGATCTCAGACTACAGACGCCGGGTCTCGGCCGTTGTGCGTCGGGAAAACGGGATCATCGACAAGTTCATCGGAGACGCCGTCATGATCGTGTTTGACGGAGAACAGGCCGCAAAACGGTGCCTGAACTGCGGCGCGGGACTGTTGAAAGAAATGGCCCGATGGACCGCCGAGCGCAAATCGGCGGGCCTTCCTTCACTTGGCACCGGAATCGGCTTGCATTGGGGTGAGGTTTTTCTCGGAGTGATAGGCGATCAGGACAGGCTGGAGTTTTCAGTGTTCGGAGATGCGGTGAACACAGCCGCAAGGCTTGAAAGCCTGACCCGCGATCTGGAAATGGACCTGATCGTCTCGAACGACCTTGTGACAGCGGCTGGAGGGCCGGACCTCTTGGACGGGCTGGTCAGCATCTCCCCGATCGAGGTCAAAGGCCGCAGCGGTGCGTTGGAGTTGTTGGGGGTTCCTATCCGGTCTGAAAACGCCGAAGACCCCAGCGAGGGCAAGTAGCACCTTACTGGATCGACAGATCCAGATTGTAGCCCACGGTTTTGCCCGTATCCCGGTCATTTCCCATCAGATAGACACGGATCGTATAGTCTCCGTCTTCGGGCAGATCGATCCGGGCAGTGTTGCCGTCAATCGAGCCGTTATAGATCGCGACGCCATCGCTGCCGGGAGACAGGATGTTGAAATAAACCACACCATCGCCATTTGTGTCGCTGACCTTGAGATCGGCAAACATCTCTTGCCCGGCTTTCGCGCCGAGAGAGTAGTCAAAATACTCATCTCCGGTCACGGTACCGTTGACCATTGTGCCAAAGTTGCCTGACTCGAACTTTACTTCGGCCTTCATCTGGGCTGACGCAATCGTGGCAAAGCACGCAATGCCAAGCGCGATCAAACACGTTCGGTTCATGAAAAATCTCCTGTCAGAGGCAGTTCTGATCCGAACTATACACGATCAGATCCGCAGGAAGGGCTGGAAAAGGCGCGGCATCAGTTTGCTAAACTTCAGCGGTGCGTCCGTGACGGCCAGACAGATGCAATCCTCGGTGATGTCCGCCGTCGGCGTGTGATGCAGATCTTCATCTGCAATCTCGACATCGCCACGGGCAAAGCGATCAACCTCATCCGAAAAGGCACCCTGAAGAACCATCGTCAATTCAGTACCGTTGTGGCTGTGATCCGGGACGGCGACACCTGCAGGGATGAACAGCAAGCGGGCGGTGGCCTCTTTGCTGGTCGGCAGGATCGCTTGTTTCACACCCATGCCAATCGGTTTCCACTGAATGTCATCAACTGTCCCACCGACGTAGTCTTGCAGGGGGGTCGGCAGGATGGCGCAGCCCGGACGTGCGGGCTTGGGGGTCGGTGCGCCTTGAGAGATCAGTGCCATCGTCGCGGCGAGGGATGTGTCGCTCATGCTTACTGCGTCAGATTGTTCATCCAGAACATGTCCGCCCACGGCCTCATAGCTTTCGGCGCGCGCACGGCAGTGGTCGCAAAGCGACAGATGGGTTGCGACCATCAGGTCGAACGCCTCGGGCAGAGAGCCGGTGGCATAGGCCATCAGCAGCTCATCTGTCAGGTGATGTTTAATCGACTGGCTCATCTTGCTCATCTCAGTTCATCGCGTGGCGCAAGCGGTCCAGCGCCAACCTAATACGTGATTTGATCGTTCCCAGGGGCAACCCAGTCTGAGACGCAATCTCTCGGTGACTCAGATCACCGAAATACGCCTTCTCGATCAGCTCTCTCTGCGCCTCGGGCAACGCCAGCATGGCGGTGCGCAGCTGCGCGGTTTCCTGTTGCAGCGCAAGGACATCGTCTTGGTCCGGCTCAGCCTCGGGGCCCCATCCCAGTTCCTCGGGTTCAGGGCGACGTTGCTTGCGCAGGACGTCAATGCGCTTGTTCCGAGCGATGGTGAACACCCAAGTGGCCACCGTGGCCCGCGACGGATCGAACAGATGGGCCTTGTGCCACAAGGTCGCCATCACCTCTTGCGCGCACTCTTCGGCCAGCGCAGCGTCTGATCCTGACTTCATCAGGAACGCCTTGATACGCGGCGCGAAATGCTGGAACAGCTCGGCAAAAGCCGCCTGGTCCTGCGCGTCTCGGATGCGCCTGACATGGTCCACCCACTCGGTCCTGGTGTCGCAACTGCCGTTCGTTCCGTTCACCTGTCTACCCTTGATGCGTTTCTTTGCGCGCCAAGGCTGAGGGGCGGCCTGTTCAGCCGCAGGTTCGTCCAAGGTCACGGTATTGATCTCGGTAAACATAACCGGATTACGGGGGGGGCACCAAGGCGGATCACTTTTATGCGACAAAAAAAGTCCAAACCGGGGTGGATTCCGTATTTCAAATAACGTCTCTTTTCTGAAAAAGGCGCAAGTCGAACAATTTACGGGCAAAGCAGGACGCGCGGCGGAATGAAAAATATCGACCACATAGCAGGTTACACCTATCACGGTCGCAAAGGGGCGATTGAAAACGCCTTTCGCTATTCGGTCGATTACATCCTGCTGGACCCCGAGGCCGATCTGTCCACGCCGATGCTTTTTTCGGTCGACCGCGTGAACATCACCAATTGGCGCAGCTCAGATCACGGTGGTGAACCGGGGCAGGGGATCGGAGCCCCATGGCTGCGCGCCCGGTTTGAGGAACTCGAGGTGCCCCAGCCCGCGCGGATCATGTTGCTGACGCAGCCGAGGGTTCTGGGCCATGTTTTCAACCCGGTCAGTTTCTGGTTCTGTTTCGATCAGGAAGGGCAGCTTTACGCCGTGGTCGCTGAGGTCACGAACACTTACGGGACGCGCCACAGCTATGTTTGCCACAAGCCGGGTTTTGCGGTCATCGACCCCTCGGACCGGGTGGTCGCGGACAAGCTGATGCATGTGTCGCCTTTCCAGATGATTGAGGGGAATTACACGTTCCGCTTCGACTATCGTCCCGACCGTGTTGGGGTTTGGATCGACTATGGGCGGGACGGAGGCGGGCTGATTGCCACGCTGACGGGTCCGCGCCAGCCGCTGACCAACCGCTCTATACTATGGTCGTTGGTGCGGCGTCCGTTTGGTGCGCGGCGCACCTTTGCGCTGATCGTATGGCAGGCAATCAAGCTGTGGATCAAAAAAGCCCGGTTTCGTCCGTTCCGCACGGCTCCTGTCCCGGATCAACCGGTGTCGCGGGTTCGGCGATAGTTGCCCCTCTGTTTGCGTAAGATCAAAGACTCAGGGCGCGTGTCGGGGTCTGATGTGTAGAAACCGCGAACAAGAGGAGCTGAAGGCATGTTGGAAATTTCGGCAAGGAAAGTGGCTCAGGTTGCCATGATGGGGCGTGAACTGGGACGGGCCGAAGATGAGCTACGCGCCTTTGTCGACCGGATGAGCGAGGATGAGCAGGCCGAGCTGGTCGCCATTATGTGGATCGGGCGCGAAAGCTTCTTTGCCGAGGATCTGGCCGAGGCCATTGCCACCGCCAAGTCTGAGGCCTCGACCCCCTGCGCCGACTATCTGATCGGCACGCCGCATCTGTCGGACCATCTTGAGAACGGGTTGGATGCATTGGGCATATCGGCTGAGGATATCGAGAACGATCTGATGTAGCCGAAGGCTCCGGATAGCGCGTGCCATCGCGCTCCATCTTCCTAAAGAAACTTTAATGGAACGCTGCTTTTTGGTTAACGCAGCGTCCCTTTATTTGATGTCAGTACTGCACTGAAAATCAAATTTAGGAGGAAAAGAAATGGCACATACACATACTGCAGAAGCCCGGACTGGCCTCTTTGACGGTTTGTTCTCGAACTACGCGGACGCAAAGGTCGAGTTTTTTCGGAGACGCATTTTCTCGAACACGGTGCGTAATCTGGAAAGACTTTCGGATCACCAACTCGCGGATATCGGGATTGATCGGAGCGAGATTAAACAACGCGCCTATGAGAGCGTTTTCAACGGTGCCCCGCTTCGACAATGAAACGGGGTCCGCGACCGTTCGCAAACGCCGTTTTTGTAATGAGTGAGGTAACGAATATGTTTGATGTCATCCCGCCCGCAAATCAGCCAACGCCATCCGCTACGGCTCTGCTGTTGTTTGATCGCGCCATGCGTATCAGGGCCATAAGTCCGGAAATTGTGCGTGCCGCGCAGTATCTGGATGGCTTGAGCGACAATCAGTTGGCCGAGTTGGGCATAAACCGCAGCGATATCGAGGACACGATCAATCGATATATCTGACGCTTAGGCGTCGTAAGAAAAGCCAGGCTTAGAAATGGAAATAATACGATATTGAAGGCCATTCCAGACAAACTGGGATGGCCTTTTTCTTTCTACCGGCTGGTTAACTCAGGTGATCCACGATTTGCAGATGCTGCGCGAGCGTGTCGATTTCACCCATCCAGCCTTGCACCAGTTTCGGATCGCTGGGTGCTGCGTGAACGCCAGCAGGGATGGCGCGGTTCAGGACAGCCTCAACCGCCAGTGAGACCGGGATCGACACCAGACGCGCCATCGCGGTGCCGCGTTCATCGCCCCAGGCATCCATGACGTAGGTTTTGTTCCACACCTCAACGCCATCTTTCTCGGCTTTCAGGCCAACGCACAGCACAACGCGGTCGGGCTCGCCTTCGTCATAGGCGTTCTCGGTCCAGAACTGGTCCGACATCTCTTTCAGACGCGCGTCGCCTTCGGGGCCAGAGAGGGTCTCAATTTCGGAGAACACGTCGGCCCAGGCATCGGTCCAGCCGTTCAGGCGCAGGGTGCCGCGGACGAATTCTTTGACCGGCCAGTGATCCTCAAACTGGTATTCGGCCATGAACGGCAGCGAGTCACGATTGGGGTAGACCTCAAAGCTTTCTGGGGTGGGCAATGGTGCGATATAGCTGCTGATTGCGTCCCATGGGCGGGCGACGTCCAGCGGTGCGTAGTCGCGGATGGATTTTGACGGTGAGCGAAGCGCCTTGAGGACGCCCAGTGGCGACCAGCTGAACTTGTAGCGGAACGGATTCGGGTTCTTGGGGATGCCACCGCAATATGAGATGAAGCTCAGGTGGTTCTGCGCGTCAAAAGCATCCGAGGCGCGGTAGTCGGCCACCAAAGCATGCGCCATCAGGTGGTCGATGCCCGGGTCCAACCCGACCTCATTGACCAAAGCCACACCAGCTTCACGCGCCTTGTCGTCCAGCGCGCGCATTTCGGGCGCGATATAGGACGACGAGACGAAGTTCGCTGCTTTGGAGATTGCCAGCTCCGCCAGCGGCACGTGCCAATCGCCCGGCAACATCGAGACGATCACGTCGCGCTTCTCCAGCACCACGCCCAGAACGTCGATGTCAAAGGTGCGAATGTCGTCGGTCAGGTCGCCGACCTCGGCCTTGGCCTTTTCGATGGTTCGGTTCCAGACGGTAACCTTGTGCCCGCCTTCGATCAGGCGGCGCAGGCCGGGGATGGCCGACAGGCCGGTGCCACACCAGTGAATCGTCATCGCTCAGATCCCTTCGATATGAGTTTTGTAGGTTTTTTCTGCCCGACCCCAGACGCCGCTGTCCAGATCGGTGAGCGTCAGCAGAGACGGCAGCAGTTGCGCCGCGTAGTCCTGCGAGCTTTCGACCGGCAGCATCGAGGGCAGGTTGTCGATGGCCATCACGTCCATCACCGGATCGGTCGCAACGCGCAGGGCGGGGGCCTCCCACGTGGTGGCGCGGTCATAGACCGGGACCGGGTTATAGTCGCTGTCCGGGTCACAGGCCACGTCGCCGATGGCGGTCAACTTGCGCGGCGCGGTCAGCGCCTCGCGCGGAACAAAGACCGGCGTGCCGGGGCGCGCGAAGATGCAGTTCAGGAACAGGTCATGATCCAGGATGTCCGGGAATGGGCCTCGGCTGGCGGTCTCGGCTATGTCCCATTTGGTGACGCTGACACCCATGGCTTCGCACATATCTGCGGCACCCGTGCCGACCCGGCCCAACGCGCCGATAACGATGGCGCGAGGGCGGGTGCCGATGGCGTCCAACTCGGCCAGCAATTCGGCGTTCAGGGCGTCTTTGTTGGCATAGACGCCAACCGGCGGGCATTCCTGTCCGCGTTGCTGTGCGGCCCATGTTTTCAGCGTGACCGCGGCCCCGGCATAGCCAGCCCAATAGCCAAAGGCGGCGACGCGTCGGCCGTCTTCACCGACCAGATATTCCAGATCATAGAGCGTGCCGCCGCCCGCCTTGAACCGCTCTAGCAAAGCCCGACCGGAGTGCTGGCCCTTGTAGGCATGGCCGAACATAATGTGGCGATGCGGCAGGGGGGTGCCGTCCTCGGGCAGCTCTTTCAGGCCGAAGATGATTGCGTCTTGCGGGGCCTCGGGCCAGCTGTTTTCAGCCGCGATCTCGCATCCTGCGTCCTTGTAGCCGTCCAGCGGGATGGCACGGACAGAGCTTTCCTCGACCGTCACACGGATGCCTGCCGCGATTAGCGCTGCGGCGCCTTCGGGGGTCAGCCCGACCCGTTCCTCGTTCGGGCGCTGTTCTGCCCGGACCCAGAGATGTGTCATCGTATTTCCTTTTGTCAGAGCATTCCGGCGGCACGGACCGCCTGAACCGAAGGGCGTGCCTCCATCGCTTCGCGGAAGGCGAGGATTTTGGGGAAGGCCAAGACGTCTACGCCGTCGCCCTCCAGCCAGCTGCACACCACATAAAGGTAGGCATCGGCGAGCGAGAAGGTCTCACCCAGAACAAACGGCCCTCGCAGCCCGTTCGACGAGATGTATTTGCAGGACGCGGTCATGGTCTGCGCGACCTTGTCCTTCATATCCTTCCAGCTGGATTTCTTGTCGGCCCAGCGGTGCCCGCGCATCTTGTGGGCATGGTTCACATGCATGGTCGAGGCGAGGTAGTACATCACCTCGCGCATCCGCGCGGCCATGACCGGGTCTTCGGGGACCAACCCGGCCTGCGGGGCGATAGTCGCGATATAGTCCAGCAACGCGCCGGTTTCGGTCAGGATACCGCCATCCACCGCCAGCGCCGGAACCCGGCCCTTGGGGTTGATCTGCCTGTAGGCGGGCTTGGTCTGTTCGCCATCCGCAAAGTCCAGTCGGATTGCCTCATAGTCCAAACCGGCCTCCTCCAGCGCGATGGCAACAGCGACCGAGATGGTGCGGGGGGAAAAGTAAAGCTGCATCGGGACCTCCTTACAGATGGGTCTGGGCGAATTGCCGGTCTGGCGCTTCAAGATGCGGGGTCGCGTTGAAAAGAACCGGGCTGAGCTGAGCTCCAATCGGGTGGAGGCGGTGCATCGAGGTGTTCATGATGGCAAGCGCCACCCGCGCCATCGACGGGATATCCAGCCCCATTGCCTGCCGCACCACCATCGAGATCAGCCCACCCGAAGTTACGACAATGGCTGGCCCGCCCTCGGTTCCGATCTCATGCAGGGCGGCACTGACGCGGGTTTCAAACTGTTCGAAGGTTTCGGGCGCATCCTGGATGTCGCCATCGGCCCACGCAGCGAAAGTGCGGGGCAGGTGATCAACAAACCCTTCGCGATCAGTCGGGATCGCCACGCCGTGCTGTTCGTGAAACAGCTGCGCCAGGGTGAAATACTCGATCTCGTTCAGGCGTGCGTCGCGAACCGGATCGGGCAGCCCCATGCTCGAGGCCGTTTCAACATGCCGGGTCAGCGTGCCGCAATAGACGCGTGGATAATGTGCCCGCGTATCGCGCAGATGCGCGCCCAGCCAGCGCGCCTGCTGGTGGCCCAGATCGCTGAGCTTGTCATAGTTAACCTCGTCCCGCGCGGCCGTGTTGGCCTGACCGTGACGAACCAGTGTGATATGTGACATGGCGGTCCCTCTTGCAGCGCAAGTCTTAGGGCAGGTTCCGGGCCGGGGCCAGAGGGGTTTGGCAAAAATCGAAGGGTGATTGCAGGTTGCCGCCCGGGCGCTATGGTTGGCCGCGCAAGACGTTTGGGGGGAGTTCATGGCAATCAACGAAAACCGCTTTTTGGCCGATCTGCACAAGCTGCGCGAATTCGGTGCCTCGGGCGTGGGCAAAGGTGTCATCCGCCCTGCCTATTTCGAGGCCGACATTGCCGCCCGGAAATGGCTGGCGAACCGGATGGCCGAAGCGGGCCTGACCCCGCAATTTGATCCGGTCGGGAACCTGTTTGGTTTGGCCGAAGGGCCGTCCCTGCTGATGGGGTCACATAGCGATAGTCAACCCGAGGGCGGTTGGCTCGACGGTGCTTTAGGCGTGATCGCCGCGCTTGAGATTGCGCGCAGTAGCGATCAGCCAGTCTCGGTCGTCAGCTTTCAGGATGAAGAGGGACGGTTTGGCGTCACCACAGGTTCGGCCATCTGGTCGGGCGGGCTGCCTTTGGGTCAGGCGGACAAACTGACCGACCATGCAGGCGTGCCGTTTGCTGCGGCTCGGGGCGCGATGGGCGATCTGGCGGAGGGCTTTGTCGATCCTACCCGTTTCACAGGCTTCATCGAGATGCATATCGAGCAAGGCCCGACGCTTGATACCCAGAAAGAGCAAATCGGCGTTGTCACCGACATCGTCGGCATACGAGATATGGTGGTTCAGTTCGACGGTCAGCAGAACCACGCCGGAACCACGCCGATGCATCTGCGCCGCGACGCTTTCCAGGCTCTGTCTGCGTTCAACACCCGTTTGAACGATCGGTTTCGAAACGTGGTTACGCCGCAAACCGTCTGGACCATTGGGCATGTGGATCTGCACCCCAACGCATCGTCCATTGTACCGGGGCGGGCGCGGTTTTCGATGCAATGGCGTGACGGGGATGCCGACCGTTTGGCAAGGATGGAGGAGATCATTCGCGACACAGCCGCCGAGATCGCCGCAGAGATGAACATGGACCTCAACTACGGCCCGATGCTGGGGTTGGAGCCGGTGGCCATGGACCTCTCGCTGCGCGCCGCGTTGGAGCATGGGGCCGAACAGGTCGCGTCCGGTAAATGGCGCAGGATGCCCTCGGGCGCGCTTCATGATGCCACCAACGTCTCGCGCCTGATGCCGGTTGCCATGCTGTTTGTGCCGTCTATCAACGGAATCAGTCACGATTTCGCCGAGGATACCGCCGAAAGTGACCTGATCGCCGGGCTTCATGTGCTGGATCACGCCGTTCAAAGACTTCAGCCAAAACCGTAATGAGCTGTGGCGAATACGCAAATTCTCAATTGTCTGCATGACCATAGCCAAACTCCGAGTTCAAAGTGCAGCTTCGCAATTGTGCCAGTTATCAACGCTGGGAATATCGCCTGTTGCCTAACGGAAAAAAGTTTCCTATAGGAACATTGCCGATGCATGCGCTCGTATACATGCCCGCTCTGGCTGCGGTTCTGGGCCGAAACACCAAGGCTGAATCGTTGCATTAGAGCCAGCTTGGGGCAAACTTACGAGTATGCGTTCCGACCAATCGATACGAAAAGGTATCTGCCATGACCCACGCACTGAATCGCACTCCACTTTACTCTCTTCACGTTGAGTTGGGTGGAAAGATGGTTGATTTTGCGGGCTGGGAGATGCCTGTTCAATATCCGTTGGGGATTATGGGGGAGC